>CAUZMC010000057.1:0-2930 GCA_963580875.1 Dehalococcoidia bacterium | reverse complement strand
ATATTGACAGCTAAAGGTGCAGCGGCAATGGCTGCATTTGATGAGAATTCTGGGGAAAACCCGGAATTGAATTGTATTGGACGACCAACTCCTGGGCCTATTGTTTACACAGAGCTTTATCCAATGCAGATTCAGTTCAATGAGGCTGAGGAGACGATTACACTTAGTGTTCAGTATTTCGATAGTGAACGGACGGTATATATGGACCAACGAGAACATCCGGACACAGCAGAACGCTTTGCAGAGGGTTATTCGGTGGGGCGTTGGGACGGAGATACGTTAATTGTGGAGACAAGAAACTTTGAAAATCATCGTTCTCCTTACCAGAATGGAACTCCTTCTGGCGCACAGAAATTAGTGGTTGAGAGATATCAACTGTTGGAAGGTGGTACGCATATGGCGGTGGAGTTCACACTTGAGGATCCGGAGTACATAGTGGGATCAATGACACACAGGCGGGACATGATCTACTCGCCTCATTTGGAGATGACCCCATTTGACTGTGATATCGAAGCTACTCGGCGCTTTGTACCGTTGAGCGATTAGTTGGGTATTTCATTTTAATCGCTCGGCCTGCGATGGATTTTGCAAACCGAGCGATTGCTGTCTTATCTTATGGTTCGCCCGCTATTGGCGGGAACATCGGTGGTGACACACGTCGTTTTGAGGCTTGCTCATAAGCTGATGCGACACGAAGGATCATGTCTTCTCTACCTATTTCTGCCCTGAACACTAATGAAAATGGTGCACCTGGCTCGGATAAAGTGGTCGGTGTATTGTTATTAGTAGGGATATAGCGTTGCCTGTCTTCACTTAGAGTGAAGGCTGGATCATAGGCAGTACGTACATAACCGGCTGGGATCAAGACGCTGGTGTAACCAGCATAGGGCCCCATCCGAATCTCGCTACGTATATCTCCATCAGGTTGAGGTTGAGGTGATGTTCCAATAACTCCAGGCGCTAGTGAATAATGCAGTCGCACGAGCACGTCTAGGTCGTTCTCCAGCATCACTTTTAATTCAAGACGACGAAGCAATTCACGGAGTTTGATCCGTTCATCAATGCCTTGGCGCTCGCCTAATGGGCGGCGAACATCCTCAAGCTCTTCGATATTTTTGAACCAAGCTCGTCCATCATCGCCCCAGAATTTAGACCTCTCGTTCAACGTGGCGAAATCAACCAAGGTTTCAGTAAACCCAAGCTCTGCCCAGTCGGCTGAACGACGTGTCGCATATTTAGTAAAGTGGTATCTGAAAATATTAGACACCCCAACATATTGGATAGACCGGATATTGAGGCTTCTTGGCATAGGTTCTTGTCCTGTTCCCAATGCGATCATGTAGTCGAGAGGTTCCATAGT
Source organism: Dehalococcoidia bacterium (assembly GCA_963580875.1). Classification (GTDB taxonomy): domain Bacteria; phylum Chloroflexota; class Dehalococcoidia; order Lucifugimonadales; family UBA2985; genus JASLXI01. The sequence goes on along the minus strand of CAUZMC010000057.1, from coordinate 1,570 downwards.
GCCTGAGCCATGGAAGATGCCAGGAGCATACTCGGTTCGCTGAATTTGGGCTGCAACCTCGGGAAATGCTGGTTGGTCCGATTCGTCCAACCAATAAATGATATCAGGGAAGAAGATTGGGATAAGCTCAGCGAGCGCATCTCCGTAGGATGGTTGCATGTCTTCTACGTCAGGATCATTTGGCCACAATGGATCTACGGATTCGACCAATGTCGCGCCTAAGTAGTCTCCAAGTACTTCATCAATTTCCCGGATAGCAGCGTCGACAATTGGCTCATCTGCTCGAACTCCGGGGAACTTGAGCATAGATTCCCTGATAACGCCAATTCGCACCCCTGCTAATGATCCTGGTTCTGCAGAGTCAACTATATGCTGGGCATACCCCCCTTCTAGCACGCTAACACGTGGGACAGTTGTCCATAGGTCGCGAGGATCATAGTACCCATTCTCGGGATCTTTGAGTGCGTCTAAGACTTTTGCTGAGTCTGTTATAGACCTGCAATGCACGCCACTTCGATCGTAATAAACATCGGCACCAATAGCGGCGCCAAGGAATGAAATCATCGATTTATGCGGGAGCATAAGAGCAACAGAGTTGTGGTTTGCTGGTCCTCGGCAGGACATGCTTGTCTCTTCACAGAGACTGCACATTACTAAGTTTCCGCTTACTCCCGCCGCAGATCCTGAGCTTGACCCAAGTGATGCGGACCGCGTGCTGTCATAGACGTTGCTGGGGTTCCCTGACCAGGAACTTCGTTGATAACCCATAGATGAAGGCAATGACACGGGTGATTCATTACGCCCTCCAACTGAGGCAGCACGTGCACGCCCGTTGTATTCAGTATTTACTGCTTTTGCATAAATTATGGCTCCTTTTTCTCTCAGTTGTTCTACAAGAACATGATCTTTAGCAGGAAAGTCAATGTCGTAGCGAGCATCCGCTGCCGCTGTTGTTCTCATGTCTTTCGTATCAAAAGGGTCTTTAAAACTGAAGGGAATGCAATACATGGGTAACGCTTCGAGATCAGGGTCAGTGCCGTATTTCTCGTCCAACCCGATTGCCTGCTCGAGGGCATCTGGATATTGACGAAACACTTCGCACACAGCATTAGAATTGACTGGCAAAGGCCCGGCAGATGGATGAAGGTCCGAATCACCTTTGCACGTTACTGAACGTTCTCCTCTCAGATTCAGAGTGCCTAAAGCATTCATCTGTCCAGCGTTAGGCATGCCCACAGTCATTCCATATTGCTGGTAGACCGTCGGGTCGGATGCCGTTGATTCCATTCTTCCATACTCAATGGGTTTTCCCTGGTATTGGGTAAAATCTGGCAGAATTTCAGTTATTGCTACAGTTTCTGTGGGGTATTCCACTTCGCTTTTAGCACGCAGTACGCCTGGCACCTCTTCAACCGGTTGGCCATCTGAAGTTACGAGTTGATTAGTAACCCCGTTATAGGCCATTGCCCTATCAAGATAGCTTTCGACCAACCCTAAACAGGTGATCTGTCCTTTCTGAATGGCCTGATGTACATCGTTAATTGTTGCCTCTTCTAGGTGGAACTGGAAG
>CAUZMC010000056.1:0-2981 GCA_963580875.1 Dehalococcoidia bacterium | reverse complement strand
AACCCAGGAGTTATAAAGCCCGTTGGGAATGAGGACTATGTCCATGTCATCATGCCAATGTTCGTGCAGTGGTGATAAACCTCTAGCTATACTTGGCGTGCCATTCCATATCGAATTTGCTTTCTAGCTGTCGACTCAGTCGACGCGAACCTGATAGGGACTCACATGTGAGAGGCAAGTTGTTGTCAGATTGATCTCCTATCTACCATACGCTGATCTGCCAGCTCATGGATACTATGTCTGTGGCGTTTGCTCTACTCCCATCGACCTTCAAGAACGTCTTGCCAGTTCTATGTCAGAAGCTTACCTGAACATGTTTGCCGGTACCCCTGACAAGTTCTTCCAGTTAACTCACCAGGGGCTTCCTCTCACTGCAATCTTCTCCAGTTACCTTGTTATCTCATCCGAAGATCTCGGTTCTGTCCTCAACTCACTAAGTTGTACTCTTCCATGGCAAAGGCCTTCACCCAAGCCTTGATGTATAAACCACCTCGCAGTCAGTGTCTGCGAGGGAAGATATGGCCAAATAGTGACTAATAGAGGGTATCGGTGGAATTGTCTGACCCTCAATATTGTGACATACTTTAAGATAAGGTGTATTGCTGACACCGAAAGGATGGAGTATGCAAAACCTTCAACGTGACCGACCTATAGCTTTCCTGGATCTTGAGACCACAGGATTGAACACAAATCAAGACCGGATCGTCGAACTTACTGTTCTGAAGATCCACCCTGATGGAACAGAACAGCTGAAGAGTGAACGCATAAATCCCGATATGCCAATACCCCCGGAGGCAACGGCGATCCATGGAATCACCGACGACGATGTGGCAGCATCACCACGATTCCGCCAATACGCAAATAGCCTCCTCGAATTTCTCACTGATTGTGACCTGGGTGGATTTGGAATCATGCGATTCGATATCCCACTCCTAGAGGCCGAGTTTCGACGAGCGGAGAAGGAATTCTCACGGGCTGGCCGTCGCATATTGGATGCTCAGGTAATCTATCACAAATTAGATCCCAGAGACCTTTCAGCCGCATACCGCAAATATTGTGGGAAAGAGTTGGTCGATGCCCATACCTCAATGGCGGACGTACGAGCATCCGCACTGATATTAGACGCTCAGCTGGCTGCGCACAACGAGTTGCCAAAAGATGTTGATGGACTATATGAATTCTGCAATCCGCCCATCTCGAACTCTGTAGATACTGAAGGGAAATTTTTGTGGACAAACGGAGAGATAACCTTCAATTTCGGTAAGTACAGAGGACAGCTTATAAGTACAATTGCAACAGAAGATCCAGCGTATGTTCAATGGGTATCGAATTCCGATTTCCCATCTGACGCAAAAGAAATAGCACGACGAGCCTTGGGCATAAATCTAAACTGAAGCTGTGGGACTGCCACCTGAAAGGCGAGCAGTCCCACAGCTTGTTGAGTCATAGCTAAGATTTAATCTGGAGTGGCACTCCAAACCAGAGAGTAGCTGAAATCAGGCATAAAAGCACCGGATACACCTATTTCAGCTTTTTTCGTGATCTGTCGTGCACCAGCACGTCCCTGTAGCTGCTGAATACTATCGACGTGCAGCCAGAAACGAGTGCGTCCGCCGCCAGCATTGCCTCCACTTGGTGAGACTGGATTCGGCCCCTCTATGCTGATATCAGTTTGGTAGAAATCCAAGGCTTCCCCTCTCTGCACACCCGCAAAGCGGAGGCCCTCCAAGTGGAACTGATGGAAAAGGGTGAATCCATCATACATGTTCTCAAAAGACAGGTCACTTGGGCCAATCCCTGCACCCTCGTAAATCTTCCGCCCAGTACTGTCACTGCCGTCTTGCCAATCCTCCAGGATGGGAACAACGCCCCTAGACGCAGGCAGAGTCCTCGCATGGTTGAGAATATAGACGGGCTTCTGTTTCATGTCTTTGGCTCGCTCAGCGGTTGTGAAAAGGAAAGCAGCGGAAACACATATCGGTAGGTCATTATCATAAAGGTTGGCTGGCTTGGCTATCCAACGCGCTCCAATGTAGTCTTCCACTGTCAGTGGCTCCGGCCGATGCTGGGCCCAGTACCCCTCAGGAAGCAACAAGCCATTCCTCTTCTCATTCACCACAAAAGGGGCCATCATATCATGGTTCTTGCCGTACTTGCGGCAGTACTCTTCGAATATCATGGCAGTTGTGTAACACGCTACTGTGCCCCACATAGTGCTCCACTTACCAGCCCCAGAAATAGTATCTCCGGCGGTAGCGCCTTGCCCCACATAGTACCGACCTCCAAAATTATGCCAACCCCTCACAACAAGGCATGTGTTGGTGAGACCGTCCCCAACCGCCTGGGCGGCAACTACTAGGGCGTTGGACATACATACAGGAGCATACATGACGAACTTGACGTTCGTCAGTTCTGGCATGTTCTTGAGAATCCAATCCGAACTCAACTTGGCAATACCGTCCAAGGGGTCATCAGTGGACTGATATGTTTTAAGGAAGTCCTCTGGAATAGGCTTGTCAGCCGGCCAGGGAGATCCTGTAGAGGTCTCAGGGGTCAGGATAAGTCCATCGACCTGGTCAGATGAAACTCCTGCATCCTCGATTGCCTTTCGAATCGCGAGGATAGTCCAGGCACCAAGACTAGTCTCGGTGCTTTCGTCCCAGCGCCTGGCAGTAGGGGAAATCCCTATGCCGACGGCAGCAACTTTCCCTTTATGCTCCCATACCCCAAGTCCCTCTGTGCTTCGATACATCGAATCAGGAGCCATCTGTATTTGCACTGGCATTATTTACACCCTTTCTGAGTATTCCTAGCGTATCTGTATAAACCTGTGATCCTAGCCTACCACGCGCCATTCAGGGACCTTCTGGCCGGTCGCAGGGGTAATCTCGAACTCCACCTGTACACTGGCTCCCACAGGCACCTCATCCACCTTAGTTCCAGGAAGATGGGAAAGCATATTGATGCCAGGGTCTTCTTCC
>CAUZMC010000055.1:0-3198 GCA_963580875.1 Dehalococcoidia bacterium | reverse complement strand
TCTCAGCGTACCAGCCACGTGAGTCCGTGCTGGTGGCAACCTCCCAGCTTCCATCCCAGTTGAGGTTGAAGCCGCCGCCCGAGCCACTTTGTTGTCGCCCACTACCACCACCGGGTCGCCCACCACCACTACCACTACCTTGGCCTTCGTTCGCGACCTGGCCGTCGTACTCGATCCCCGCGGGCGTCGTCCCGAAGACGAAGCCATTCTGGCGGTCGAGGTAGGTATCGAGCACAAGGACGAACGCATCGGATTCGTTGAGTGAGGCGTCTCTGAGTGTTTGGCCGAAAACGAGCGAAGTTGGGTCGCTGTCGAAGAGCCACGCGCCTACGTAGAGCGCTTCCCCGTCGTAAGTGACTCTAACCTCAGTGCGCTCCGAGACCGGTCGTCCCTCGCTTGGCTCCCTCTGGGTGAATCCGCTGAGGATCTGGGCCCCTGCCCACGAGTCATCATCGAGCCGGCCATCGATGACAGGTGCACTGGTAATCAAGGATGCGCTCGCGGCTGAAGCCTGTTGAGCCTGGGCGTCGTCCGCGCCCATAATGAGGAGGCAGACTAGGGCGATGTAGAATATGCGGTGCATAAATCCTCGTTTGCGTTGCTGTGTCGGGCGCCGAGTTTGGCAGATGCCATCCTAGGCCTTTGGTCCGATTACTACAAGTCTAAAGCCTCAGGGACAGGAAGGATTGTGTGAGCTATGGATAGTCACTATTTGATCAGTGCCGTATACTGAGTAGACACCTGAAGGAGGATTGGACGGGAATGTGCAGAAAATAAAACCAACGAGGGGACAACAATGAGAGCGTGTGTTTCCGCATTCACTATTCTATTAATACTGTCTTGTGGCGGTGGTGAAGACCATCATGGGTCTCCTACTGGGCCGTCATCTGGAGAAGCCAAGGCCACATCTATAGATATGTCCCATAGTACTGTGACTTTGTCCGGGGCTGGTAAAACAACACAGCTGCAAGCAAGCGTCAAAGACCAGTATGGTGGCAACTATGGTGCTAGTGATTCCGTTAGCTGGTCCAGTTCCGCTAATGTGGTTGCAACCGTTTCCTCGAAAGGTCTCGTAACCTCTGTAAGTGGAGGGACAGCTACCGTAACAGCCACATTGGGTTCCTTGACTGGAAGCGTAGCTGTTACCGTAGAAGACGTCAGTATTCAAAGTTTAGCTGACAATCTGATGAATCACATTCCGTCATGGACCGAACTGAAACCTTTCACAGATGCGGCTGTCCGACTCCCATATCCTTCCTATCAGAAACGAGCATTGTCGGGGAGTGAAGAGATACAGCCTGCTGATGGAAACTACACTAGGGAAGCAATGGAAGTCTGGGATAACTATTGGTCCACTTATGCTCCTAATATTTCCCCAGCATTCAGTTCTGTAGTGCCCCCTTTTGTCCTCCCCGGAGGAGGAGACCTTACCTACCCCCTGCCACCTACCATTCTTGATGAAAAACTCAGGTCGATTACGACGTTGTATTTGAGGGAAAAATCTTTGGGGAGACCGACTACCCTGATTAATTTTTGGCCACCGAACTGGGATCCTCCTCCATTCTCTTCAGAATCAATATTTCATCAATGGATCGATACGCAATTTCTTCCGAACAAGATCGAAGAGGCAAAGGCGGCTGAGCGGATGAAGGTAGAGTACTATGTAGCCTGGCCCTTAGAGTTTGAGTTGTTCATCAAGGCCCAAGGAGGCTTGGGAGACGGAGGATTCTTAGACGCTATGACTGACGCTGAAATCTTGACACTGGCGACTGATCTCAAGAACAAAATTAGGGACGAAATCAAGAAACATTTCCACGGGAAACTAGTTGCGCACATATACACCAACTATTACTGGGTCCCCGCTACATGGGAGGCACAACTGACCTTTGAAGGTTACGATGAGATATGGGCTGCCATTTTCCCACAAGGTGATGTTACGGTGACTGCTGATTACGTGGACGCTCAAATCGCAGCATACACGAACATCGTTACGAACAGTGGCAACATTCCATGGGTTGCAAACGAGATAAGTATCTTCGAGAAATCTTTCCCCGGCACAAACCTGAACGCGATCGAAAAGGAGTTACTTGAAACTGTTTTCACAAAGTTAGAGAACGCCTCTCCAGCACCGATTGGTATCGCTCCTGCGATCTTCCCGTTAAGGACACAAGCCGCCAAGGATTATGTAATATCCTACTTCTCATCTCGATGAGTGCCGTATACTGAATAGACACCTATAAGGAGGAGCTATGAAATGTTTGACTTGCTCACATAATTGGAAGCGGACAAAGCTCATCGAATATGTTACCGGTCTTTCGGCCTGCCCCCAGTGTGGTAGCCGGTTAACTTTTCGCAATGACTTCTCCCTCAGTGTTTTGCGTTTCTTGAGGAGGCTTTGGCCCCGTGGCTAATCCTGGATTAAGACTATTCCACTTGGCCCCAGGAGGGGATAGACACCTGAAGGAAGGGATTTTATGAGTATTGTTCATTCACCAGTGTGGGCAGAAGCAATCCCCAGGTCTCCCTCTCATGGAAGTTAGTCGCGAGATATTTGCAACGATTATCGAATAAATCAAGTAGACCTGTATAGATAAGGATGTTCATGACGAAGTAAAGGAGATTGATGATGAAAATAATGAAACTGATCCTAGTAGGGTGGAGGCAGCGGAAAGGGCGGTCTTCACTTCTGGGTTTTTCGGAAACTCAGGTGTCGATGTATAGAAACACTGCTAGGATATCCTGTATGGCTTAATTCTTGCAAGAGGTGTAGTAGGAATACAAACACTGGAAATTATTAAATCATGCACGGGAGGATAAAAATGACCAAAATGACCCATTTAATGTCTATTTTAGTTGTTACTAGTACCATGGTTGTAGGTTCTTGTGGGTACGCACTGATAGATGCCCCTCCACCGGAACACCAAAGCATGGAGGTTCAAGGCTACCATTTCACTGGCTACAACCCCTTGTGCAACACAAACCGGCTATGGAGCTGGATTGACGCTGGTGCGGGTGCCAGTTTTTTAGTAGCAGGTTTAGCGATGTTTGCGGAAGAAGAGATCGCGGCCGGCGGAGGTCTGACAGCAGCAGCAGTTCCCCTATTTTACAGTGCGAGGTCTGGTCGGACTAAGACTTCCGCATGCAGGAATTGGAGGGACCAAGTTCTGCGAGGGGAATTCATCCCTACGACAGGTGATG
>CAUZMC010000054.1:0-3305 GCA_963580875.1 Dehalococcoidia bacterium | reverse complement strand
TGGGTCGCGTGGCACTAGCATGTTGGACTTTATCGCCAGAGAACCGAGACCGGAGCGTAGATATGGTTTTTGATACAAGAGCAATAGACAGCTTCCGCGACCTGGCCGGTGTCATCGGTGGCTATGCCACGCCATCCGCCGCCGGTGAATACACCACGCCATCCGCCGGTGAGTCTCAAGCATCCATCCGACCACTAGCTCAAGAAGAAGCGGACCAAGCCTGCCGTTTGCGAAAGGAATATGGTTGGCACACAAGCCACATAACCCAGGCTCTAGGGTTGTCGGATGGAAGGACATCAAGTAGTTACGTGCCTCCAATATTTGAGGCCATTGTGGGTTGTACAACACGAGGTGGCTGGGGAGGTGCCGAAATAGATGCCAAAAAACCTCGACCAACTCTGGCAGAAGGCCCACTCCGCGATATACAGAACCTTAGAGGGCGGGCAGCCCGTGATCGCCTCACCGAAGAAGAGGCCACGTTAGAAGGCACGAACCGCTTTGGCGAATTGCGAACAAACGCGAGGGCAAATGCCGTCATCGAAGCAGCCTTGGCCCCTGAACGACAGTCTTTCTATGGTAGGGGGGCGAGGAAAGCAGGTTACAAAAAGAACACCGCCGAACTTGCGGCAGATGCAGACATTATCATCACCGAACAGAAACATGAAGGGCATTACCCTGGCATCAATTTTGGTCCAATCCCGGCAAATATTATTAGAAACATCATCCAACAACTCACCGGCACTGGACTGTTTATTTGGGAGGGCAGAGAACACGGTCTTGGCATCCAAGAATTACTGGCAGAAGAATTTGCGAAAGTCAAAGCCGAATTGATTCGGCGGTTAAGAGAACAAGAGAAGTTAACTCCAGAGCGACCTCCGCGAGGATCTCTGCAAAAGATTCAAGACGAGATTTACAAGACCTTCAAGTGCTGTGGGCTGGATGGCACAGAGACTATGGAGGAGTTTGGATACTCGCCTTTTACTCCTGGCTTTGCAAGCCGAACATCCGCCGAAAATAACATATTTAAGGTGCGACAGAAGGGAAAGGAAGCCCTCCAGAGCGCAATTGATGACCCCGCAAACCAAGCAGCAGTCCGTAAAATAATCAGTGATAGTGCTGCGACAAGACCTAATGTCTCCAAAATAATGACAACTACTGGCCTTTCACTTATGACTGTGAACGGCATATTGGTAAAGTTGGGCTACGAAGTTGCAGGAACACGGAAAGGAGGTTTTGGCGATACAGTGAGGGCAATTATCTTACCTCTCCACGATAACCAGGAACTAACTCCTGCTGAGATATGGAGAGCATCACCTGAACTCCAAAAGTTGTTATCAACTCCAGGGTTCAGTGAGGAAAAGAATTTCCATAATGGGACAACCAGGATTGGCTCCTTCCTAAGAGACTCTTCACCGCCACGGCTCCCTTGGACGCGACAGCGAAAGAGAGCGCAACGCCGCTCGCCTCTGGTAGTGGAGCGATTAAGGGCCGGGATAGTAGGCTTTGTAAATAGCATGGAAAGTCAGCAATCTTTCGGAAGGCTTTACCTTGCAGTGCCATCCGTCCAGGACTTAGCTGCAAGTATGAATGAAACTGAATCTCTAGTAACAGAAGCCATACAATTACTTCTGGCTGAACCGGCGCCTATCATCCAGATGATGGATGGAGTTGTTCAAGTTCCCGGTTTCACCCAATTAAGAATCCAGCGAGGGGATGTTTCACGATGGGAGTTCTCTGCAAATTAGGGTTACACAACTGGAAAGAGACCAAACGGTGGGGCGGACGCACTTGTACTTGGTGCCAGCATACGGAACTGCGTTTGTACGACAAGCAGACAGGAACCTACTGGGAGAAAGTCACATAAGCTATGGACGAGCATTTTCAGCGCCGGATGGAGCAGTTCTTGGATAACCACTGGATACACATGGAAAGGCGGGTTTCTCGCCTGGAAGGGAAGGTGTACCTACTAGTGGGTATTAGCAGTGTGACCCTGGCTGGCATAGTCGCATTACTATCGAAGGCGTGGTAGATGCTAGTTCCTTTGGTTGTGGTAGGCGGCATAGCGTTACTCGCCCTTGCACAAACGGCAAAGGGTAGGATTGACTGGCATACGGACAATCCACCCTCCGATCCTGTGCCTCAGCCAGACCCAATCGTAAGGCCGCAACTGCCGATTGGCCCACCTCCCCCTCCAGACCCCCGCCGTCAAGACCGAATTGCTCGCCTCTTTGTCCTTGATACATTAGACGCATCTCTCCCACCGGGAGGGCGGGGTGCGATAGAAAAGCGCTACGCTATGGCCGCAGATTGGGTGAAAGAAAAAGTGGGTAGAAATGTTGCCTATCACCCAGAAGTAACCTACCTCCAGCTTCCCTATACCTCAGATTGGATACGGCGAGTTGTCCTCAGTGGTGCGGCTGACAACGGAAGACATGAACGAAATAATAAGAGTGGTTCTCCTCTTTTCGGGACTCCCCGGCGCCCTGCTTCAGCGTATCGGACGCCCTTACATCCGGGTGGACTCCCTGCACTTATCTTTGACTCATTAGAAAGCTATGCGCGGATCGAAAACAAACCATTAGACAACCCACGCAACCCAGACTTGACGCAATACAACCAGAATTGGATGTTCATAGTTAGGGGTGCAGGCGGCTACGCAGCCGGTGGGGCGCATTATCCAGGGTCCAGAGAGTCAGTTGGTTACGCCATATGCGGTGACTCTGTTTTGACTGCTTGGCTATCAGAATCAACCAACGAGCGAAACATGGCCCATGAGGTCATTTTTATTGATGACACGCTGGGCCGCCATGAATGGGAGATTGGATGGGACAAGAACAACATTGATTTCGACCTGGCGAGGCGACGTTTTTACGGCACTCCAAACGCTCAGACAGGCTCCTTCATTCACGAAAGTTTCCATGCCATATTCAACGCCGTACACGTATCATTGCAAGATTTAGAGGAGATAGGAAGGGCCAATGAGTGGTATGCAGACCCTGTTGATAACATTATGGGTGGCTCCCACCTTGATTGGCCTAACACAGCCATTCAACAAGTCACCTTAGCGGAGATAGATGATGGAGACTATTACGTTTAGCCTGGCTTGGACCGTCACAAAACGCTATAATCAGGTTGAGGTGCCTTATGCCAAGTAATGAATGTACTAATACCCTAATGGAACTATCTTTTGCTGTAGGCAACATGATAGGTGCCGAGGCTTGCGATAGAGATGATTACATCCAGCTTCAAGGTATTCTTAATGCCTGGGAATGTAGCAAGCGTGGAAAGACTAGCGACGAATACGA
>CAUZMC010000053.1:0-4015 GCA_963580875.1 Dehalococcoidia bacterium | reverse complement strand
CTGAATAATCCAGGGCAAGTAGGGTAGAAAGAAACGGAAAAAGGAAGGCGCTCCCAAATGGGAGCGCCTTCCTTTTTGTATTTGATTATATAACCTAGATTGATCTAGTAATCTACCCCGGTTGTGTGGATATGTGGGCACTAAGTATAAGTTATGACAGTCCATTATTAAGTGTGAAATCATTGACACTGCTAGCCAATAGTGGTACCTTGTTGCGAATACTTAAATCAGGCTTAAGGCTAGGCATTTATCGAATCCTGTTTAGCAGATATTAGAGGCTAGGAGGGTCCATGTTACAGTACGCATTGCGGCGGATTGTTTTGGGGATGTTTACGGCACTGTTGGTGTCTGTCATTGTCTTCGTGATCCTGCGGATTGCTCCTGGAGATGTTGTAGACATCATTCTAGGTGGTGAGGACTCTTTCTATTCAGAAGAGACTGCGGAGTTACTGAGAGAACAGTTAGGATTGAATAGGCCGTTAACTGTTCAATACTTTGTGTTTATGAGAGACTTCGTGACATTACAGTGGGGTACGTCACTTGTTGACAGTAAACCAATCTGGCCTCAGATTCAAAAGAAACTTCCGATCACGCTCGAACTTTCTTTAATGACCGTAGTTATTGCGGTCATGCTGGGAATTCCCTTTGGGGCACTCATGGCCTTGAAGCAGGACTCTTGGTTGGATTACTTTCTGAGAATTGTTTCCTTGGGTGGTCTCTCGGTTCCCAACTTTTGGACGGGAACCATGATTATCCTGATAGGAACGGTGTATTTCAACTGGAGTCCCCGCTTGGAATACGTATCGTTCTTTGACGACCCGTATGGCAACTTTGTAATTTTCATTTGGCCTGCATTGGCCACTGGGTGGGTCTCTCAAGCCACCAAGGCTAGGATGATGCGCTCAACCATGCTAGAGGTTCTGAGGCAGGACTATATCAGGACTGCCCACGCCAAAGGCTTGAGGTACTTTGTAGTTGTGTACAGACATGCTATGAAAAACGCCCTCTTGCCAGTGGTAACCATTATTGGAATCACAGTAGCTGTGACCGTAGGTGGATCCGTTATCATGGAGACCATATTCATGTTACCTGGTATGGGGTCCTTCCTGATTTACAGCCTGAGTCGCTGGGACTACCCTGTGGTGCAAACCCTGGTGCTGTTCTTTGCTAGTTGGATTGTAGTGACAAACCTGCTGGTGGACCTCAGCTACGGCTGGCTTGACCCACGTGTCCGGTTTGATTAGAAACTATCCGTGATTTCTGATTTCTGATTTCTGATTAAAGAGTTCTTGGTACGGAGGTAAAAATGGCATCACAAGAAATAACAGCTGACGTAATGGCGCGTAGGGCAGAACGAGCTCCATTGGGAACGCGTATGATAAAAACTACAATTGGTTTCATGCGCAAAAAGCCTTTGGGTGCTGCTGGGGCAGTTATTATTATGCTAATGGTTCTTATGGCGCTTACTGCGCCTTGGATTGCTGGCGACCCGACTGATTGGCACTTGAGGGAAAATTTCCAGGGCTCTTCTTGGAAGTATTTGATGGGTACAAATGACGTGGGACAGGACCTTTGGGCTCAGATAGTTAACGGAGCCAGAGTATCTCTGTATGTGGGTCTCTTGTCAGTCGCCTTTGGCTCTGGTAGTGGCGGCGTTATAGGACTTGTTAGTGCTTATTACGGTGGTAAGGTTGATATAATTATCCAGCGGCTGATGGACGCCCTTATGTCCATTCCCACGTTGATTCTGGCTCTGGCTATCATGGCTTCCTTGGGCGGTTCGGTTAACAACGTTGTATTAGCCATCGGAATAGTCCAGATACCTAGGGCCAACCGTATCGTGAGATCTCAGGCTATGGCCGTTAAACAGTCTGAGTTTGCACTAGCGGCTCGTTCTATTGGTGCAACTGACGTTCGTATTATGTTTCAGCACATCATGCCACAGTGCGTTGCTCCATGGCTAATCATAGCCAGTGCAGGACTGGGAACCGCAATCATCTCGGAAGCGTCATTGAGCTTCCTTGGCATGGGAGTACCTCCAACTGTTCCTACTTGGGGTGGTATGCTCTCCCAGAGGGGAAGAGAATACTTTGTTCTGGCACCTCAGATGGCCATATACCCGGGAATTGCCATATCTCTGGCAGTTTATGGATTCAACCTCTTTGGAGATGCATTGAGAGACGTGCTTGACCCACGTTTGCGTGGCTCCTAGCCCACGTATTATACGTATCGTCTTACGCAGAAGATATACAACGGGAGAGAGTGGAATATTCCACTCTCTCCCGTTGTTAGTTATAGACCGTTGTAGGCTGCCATGAAAGCCTCGTCCGATGTTATGCTATGAGTATTACGATTTTAATTACCTGTTCGTATTTCTGAAAGCACATCAAAAATTGTACGCTAGGATTTACATCATCCTGGAATGACTCAGTTGCTGACAATAGGGCACATGGATAGTCAGTCCACTAGGTATAGAATAGATTATTCTTCAATTGGCTTAGGAGAAGTTCTTGTTCAACTCTGCTGAAAATGAACGCGCTACAAAGGCACAGTTCTTTACATCCTTGCAGCATCGTGATTATCGCTGGCTTTGGTTTGCTAATATTAGTGCAGGCTCTGCCCATTGGGCGCTCATAGTGGCCCGCGGTTGGCTGGTATACGACCTTACAGACTCCTCTACACTTGTTGGCATTGTGACATTTGCTGCAATGATACCTAACTTTTTAATCTCGCCGTTTGCAGGTTTGCTGGCTGATAGGATAGACCGACGCCGATTACTAGCGTGGACGTTCGGTTTGAACGCTGCTCATAATCTGCTGCTTGCAGCTTTAACTATTGCAGGACTCATAGAGGTGTGGCATCTGGTGGCGCTGTCACTCATCAATGGTTCTGCAAGGGCTGCTCAGATGCCGGCTTCTGGATCTTTGCTTCCAAACCTGGTGCCTCAACGTCATTTGCTTAATGCAATAGCTCTCAGCTCGGCAACCATACACGGGACACGACTTCTGGGGCCGTTGATGATAGCTCCACTCCTGATTCCAATTGGTCCTGAAGGAGCCTTTGTTATCTGCACTATGCTTTATTGTCTGGGTTTGGTACAGGTGTCGTTGATTCGCATGCCGTCTACAGGCATTGTGGAATCCGAGAAGGGTGTCATTAAGAACCTACTGGCAGGGTTGAGTTACGTCTACCATCACCATTTACTGCTACCGCTTATGGTGTTGATGGTGGCCCACTGCGCTTTGACAATGTCCTTTGAATCATTGCTTCCGTCTTTAGCGAGCGAGAAATTCGCATCTGAAGGAGCTGATTTCAGCTATATGATGATGGCAGTGGGTGCTGGAGCACTGATTGGTGTTATGAGCCTAACGAAGGTGCAGACGGACAATCTTAGGGGACGGTTGCTGCTTGTGGCCGGAATCATAAGCGGAGTGGCACCGATTGCCCTAGCTGTATCGCCGAATTTACCATCGGCACTTCTTGCGGCGGCGGCAATGGGAGCCTCTCAAGGAACCTATATGACCCTCTTTACGACAATTGTACAGTCCATAGTCCCTGATGGAATAAGAGGGCGGGTCACCAGCATAAGCAATTTGCATATCGGAGGATTCATGGCCGGCACAAATCTATTGAATGGCTACTTGGCTGACATTGTCGGCGCATCGACAATCTTGATTGTGACTGGAGTGGCATTCCTTATGGTAATTCCTTTGAGTTTTGCTAACCTACAAGTTAAACGCATCTATTCCGTAGGTGCGGGCTCTATGCCTAATGATGAATTAGAGTTATAGCCTGCATGGTGTTGTGCGGAAAAATGGGATGGACGATGTGGTACGCTTGGATTACAATCGTTAACATGTTCTGCCTGTGTTGACCTATTTTGCAAGGGAGGTGTGAGTTGCCAAAACAGTCCCCGGTACCTGAAGAGTTGGACAAGCCATTTTGGGACGCTTGTAACGAGGGTAGGCTGGTGATCCAGAATTGCAAAGCCTGTGATAGGCTTCAGCACCCGCCC
>CAUZMC010000052.1:0-4586 GCA_963580875.1 Dehalococcoidia bacterium | reverse complement strand
TTGGCTTGCTGAGAAGCGAGGTCAGGGTCCTTTAGACCAGTGCCGGTAATCACGCATACTATTTGCTTGTCGCTGAAGTCCATTCCCTGTTTGGACAACTTGATTACTCCCGCGACTGATGCTGCAGATGCTGGCTCGCCAAATATACCCTCTTTTTGAGCCAGTAGTTTGTAAGCCGCTAGTATTTCATCGTCTGATACGGAATCTATGATTCCATTGGATTGGTCACGTGCGATTAGAGCCTTATCCCAACTAGCTGGGTTGCCAATCTTTATTGCCGAGGCCACCGTGATCGGCTCTGTTACCACTTCTCCTTTAACAATCGGGGCTGATCCCTCGGCTTGGAATCCCATCATATGCGGCTTTTTTGTAGATTTGCCTTCGTCATTATATTCGCAGAACCCCTTCCAATAGGCGGTTATGTTACCGGCGTTGCCCACTGGTATGAAGAGATAGTCAGGTGCATCTCCAAGATCATCTACGACTTCAAATGCTGCGGTTTTCTGGCCTTCAATCCGGTGAGGGTTAATGGAGTTCACCAGGGTGACTGGGTATTTCTGTGTGAATGTACGCACCATGTCTAGAGCTTGATCGAAGGAGCCGTCGATAACCAGTATCTTTGGATTGAAGGCAATGGCTTGGGCCATTTTCCCTGCGGCTACATCTCCCTTGGGCACAAGGACTATTGTGGTCAGACCACAGTATGCTCCGTATGCCGCGGCCGAGGCACTTGTGTTCCCTGTTGAAGCACACATTATAGCGGTGCTACCACTTTCTAGTGCTTTTGCCACTGCCATTACCATGCCACGATCCTTGAAAGACCCTGATGGGTTGCATCCCTCCAGCTTGAAATAGAGCTCGCCACATCCGAGTTCATTTCCTATGAAACGTGATTTAACCAGTGGAGTGCTCCCCTCGCCCATGGATATCATGGGTGTATTCGGGGTGATTGTCAGGAAATCTTTGTATCTTTTAATGATTCCGTCGCTCATATCTACACTTTCTTGGGGTGAGGCTACTCCTCAACCCTCAAAATATTGCCGATCTCTCTCACAACATCGAGGTTTTCCAATTCCTTTAGTGCCTGTTGTATGTCTTTTTCCCGTGAAGGATGCGTGGTTATGACCAACTCAGCCGTCTGATCGCTGGCGTCTGCCTCTTGCTGCATCACTGAGGCGATGCTTATATTGAGATTGCCAAGTACAGTGGCCATTTTAGCCAAGACTCCAGCGCTGTCTGATACAGTTACACGGATGTAATAGCGTGTTATAAGATCAGATATAGAACGAACTGTCATTACTTTGTCCATTGGTATGAATCCACTTGTGGAAAGTCCTCTGGATATGTTCCCTGCGACTTCCAGTATGTCTCCCATGATGGCACTGGTGGTTGGCATTGAGCCTGCACCGCTACCGTGAAAAAGCACCTTGCCTACAAGGTCTCCTTCCACCTCTACAGCATTTAGAACACCATTAACCTTTGCCAATGGCGCATCATGAGGGATAAGAACGGGGTGTACTCGTGCCTCAAGTTGCGCTCCATAATTTCTGGCTATGGCCATCAGTTTTATAACATATCCAAGTTCATTGGCGTAGCGGAAATCCCCTGCCGTAAGACGGGAAATGCCTTCACAATAAACATCTTGGGCAGCCACTTTGGTCTGAAAGGCAAGCGATGCCAGGATGGCCAGCTTGTAGCCAGCATCGATCCCTTCCACATCGTTGGTTGGATCTGCTTCGGCGTATCCAAGTTCCTGGGCTTCTTTAAGAGCCTGGTCAAACTCCATATTCTCGTACGTCATTTTGGTTAGTATGTAGTTAGTGGTGCCGTTGATTATGGCTCGTATGGCTTGTATTTCGTTGCATCGTAAGTCTTTGGTCAATGGACCGAGTATTGGTATCCCTCCGCCAACACTGGCCTCGAAGAGAATCCGTACTCCATTTTTGTGTGCGAGTTCTAGTAGTTCCGGGCCGTGTTTGGCCATCACTTCTTTATTGGCTGTGACTACGGATTTCCCGTTCTGTAGGGCCTTGCGAATGTAGTCAAATGCGGGGAATTCCCCTCCCATAACCTCGACAATAATGTGCACTTGTGGGTCATCCAGGATCTGAGAAGGGTCGGTGGTAATGACGCTACTGGATACATCTACGGTTCTGGGTTTATCCAGTTCCTTGACCAAGATTCGGGAAATATGAATTGAGCATCCTGCCTGGTTGGCAATAAAGGTGTTCTTTTGGGTCAGTGCCTTAACCACACCGCCCCCAACCACGCCCAGGCCTAATAGGCCTACGTTTATGGACAAATCTTTTGGGTTCATAAACGCCTCTATTCTATGGCTGCTTCACGCATTTGCTTGACCAACCAATCATATTGCCAATCGCAAGCGCCTCCGACAGACCCGCTACCGAAGCATGAGGTTACGCGATGATTCCCTTTCTCGTTGGCGAGCCATTCCTGAATGGCCGCTTCTTTAAGAAATCCAATCATCTTTGTTTCCACGGTTCTTGCGTCATCGAACTCAGCTACCTTGAAGAAATATGTGAAGTCACCAGTATTCACTCCATCACTTGTTTCACCTGGTTCCATGGCGAATATTGTTTCGTCAAGAGTGCCGAATGCACCCTCTGCGACCCAGCCGTACATTCCTCCGTTAACTGCCGTGTCGCGGTCATCAGAGAACGCTTCAGCCAGAGTTGCGAAATTCTCTCCTTGGCTTAGCCTCTCAGATATCTCAAGGACAGTATTTTGAGCTGCAAAGGCGGCTTCTTGTCCTTCAGATTGCTTTGAGTCAACAACTATCCAGGATAAATTGGCCTGCTTTGCAATAGTGGGAATATCTTTGCCTAGGAGATCCTTGAGTTTCTCCTTAAGGAGAAAAGCCTCAGTTGAGCTACGATGCTGATGTTCTGACAGGTTGGAGGTGTCGAGGAATTGTATGTAGGCCTCATTGAATTCCCTGTCTACTTGGTCTTGTGGGACATCAGTCAATTCTGGTGAGCTGCCTATGATTCTCTCTCTTATGACTTCTTCGAGCTCACCGGGTTCTAAGGTGATTCCTTCAGCAACTGCTCCGCTTTTAATAAACTCGTCTTGCTGCAACTGCTGCATGAGTATGAAAGGCTCAACGTTCAGATCAACCTGTCCGTATAATGCTTTGAGTCCCTTCATATAATCTGTTACGAACCCCAGTGTGTATTTGGTGTCGTCAATTTGGAGGATCACGCTTTTTGGAGGTGCAACGAAGTTTGTCCAGTAGCCGTAAGCGGGAATGCCCAGAATGAAGAGAACGGCCATAATAGCAGCTACAATGAACGCACGCTGCTTGCTTCGCTCTCTTTGCAGCTTGGATTGCTGCCGTTTCAGGCTCGGGCGGGCTATTATACGATCTCTCTGTCTTACCATGTCGGTTGCCTTATATCTACAGTAGATTTACTAGGTAGTGTAGGTGTAATGCCTATTGTTTCTGGCGGAGATGGGGTACGCTCTAGGCGTAGGCCTCCCTCTCTGTTCGAATTTGTCCTTGAATAAATGGGAGCAGTGCTAGATGCCTTGCCCTCTTGATTGCTAAGGTGAGCGCACGTTGATGCCTGGCACAATTGCCTGTCTTTCGTCGTGGTTCCATGCGAGCCCTCTCAGAGAGGTATCTACGAATTCTGGACACGTCTTTATAGTCTATATCTGATACGTGTTCTACACAGAATGCGCAAACCCTGCGCCTAGTGAAAAATCTGGGCTTTCCGCGTCTTCGAGTGTTGTTTCCTGGTGTAAACCTACTAACCATGGGTTTGTGTTGCTCCTATAATTAATCTGCGAGGGATATATTTATTTGGATGTTTTAAAATGGTAAGTCTTCAGCCTCTATTGAAGACGTTCCAAGCGATTCGTCTGGTTGTTCCTCCGTAGAGGATGACGGACTCGTGCCTTGCCTATCCAAGAATAATACACGGTCGGCAATAATCTCATTGCGGAAACGTGTCTGGCCGTCTGGGGCGTCCCAGGAATGGCTTTGGAGTCTTCCATCCACGTAAGCACGACGGCCCTTGCTAAGGTACTGATTGCATAGCTCAGCAAGCTGGTTCCAGGCAACGACCGTAAACCATTCCGTGGATTGCTGTTTTCCCCCATTGGCTCCAGTATACGTTCTGGTGGTAGCAATGCGAAAGGATGTTACTGGATTGCCGTTTGGCGTATAGCGCATCTCAGGATCTGTCCCAAGATTGCCAATCACCGTCATTTTGTTCAATCCAACCATATTGTTGTTCCTTTTGCAGTGCCAGTTAACACGACAGAATGCTAACTACCTTCCTCTTTTTTTTCTGCCTGATCTTCGGTTGGAGTTTCAGGTGAGGCTGCAACAGCTGGCTCTGCCTGATCTTCGGTTGGAGTTTCAGGTGAGGCTGCAACAGCTGGCTCTGCCTGATCTTCGGTTGGAGTTTCAGGTGAGGCTGCAACAGCTGGCTCTGCCTGATCTTCGGTTGGAGTTTCAGGTGAGGCTGCAACAGCTGGCTCTGCCTGATCTTCGGTTGGAGTTTCAGGTGAGGCTGCAACAGCTGGCTCTGCCTGATCTTCGGTTGGAGTTTCAGGTG
>CAUZMC010000051.1:0-4610 GCA_963580875.1 Dehalococcoidia bacterium | reverse complement strand
CATGAGGATAGGGTCTTCCCAGGTGTCTGCGATAACAGTGCCTTCTAGAGTTATTATCGTGACTCGCGCCTCTATGAGATCTCCGATACGTTCGCTGAGGGCTTGAAGTTCCGTGGCGCCTAGATTACCTTCAAAGTACCGGCTCGAGGACTCACCTAACATCCAGGCTTCTTGTTCTAGACGCTCTTCCAGATTTGAGATATAGGTGCTCTGAACGAAATTGATCAGATATATGCTCACTGCTCCCATAGATATGACGATAAGGGCAGCGTAAGCCAGGACAATGCGCCATTTAAGAGTATTCAGGAGCATCATTGTTGGAAGCGGTACCCTATTCCCCTGACGGTTATGATTCTCTCTGGTCTGCTAGGATCGGTCTCAATCTTCTCGCGGAGCCAGCGGACGTGAACGTCAACTGTTCGTGTGTCCCCTATGTAATCATGTTCCCAAAGGTTATCAAGGATATGATCGCGAGTTAAAGCTCGTCCCTTGTTGACCATAAATAGCCTTAGCAGTTCAAACTCTCTGGGTTTCAAGTCCAGTTGGTCTCCGTTCATTCTCACCTGGTGGCCAGCAACATCTATTTCTAGGTTCCCTGACGTCAGAAGCTGGAAAGATGTGTCAGGAGATTTTTCAGCAGTTAGGCTAGATCGCCTGAGTAGGGCCTTGACCCGGGCCAAAAGCTCTCGCATGCCAAAAGGTTTGGTGATATAGTCGTCCGCTCCCATCTCCAAACCTACCACACGGTCTATCTCTTCGGCCTTTGCCGTCAGCATCAGTATTGGGACATTCGTCTCGCTTCTCAGAAGCTGGCACACCTTAAGGCCGTCGAGCTTAGGCAGCATGACATCCAAAATGACGAGTGCAAGATTGGTTTTGCGGGCAATTTCTAGTCCTCTCTCTCCATCCACAGCGGTAAGAACCCTGTATCCGTCCTTCTCCAGGTTGTATTTGACGGCTTCGAGAATGTTCTCTTCATCTTCTACTATTAGCACTGTTGATTCTGGCAACTCAACTCCCAATGTTCTAATTCGGATTCATTATACATCAGCCATTTCTTGTCCCAATACTTTCAAGGTTTTCTTGCCTGCTAGGATTTCATGAGTGTCTGGTTGTTTTGTGCAAAGAATGCCTCGTGCATGACTCAGTAAACTTCACAATGCAAGTATATGGACATGTTGTGGCTGGCTTCAAGTTGAGATTGTCAACGCCTTTGCAAACCTCATGAAAAATTCTTGTTGGTTTGCAAAATGTTAGCAAAACAAGCGTGGGAGGCTGCGGAGCCTCTCGGTGGCCTTTTGCACGTGGAAGTGGTGGGCCGTCAGGGATTCGAACCCTGGACTCCCGGATTAAAAGTCCGGAGCTCTACCGCTGAGCTAACGGCCCTAGAAGGACAGGACGATTCTATCTTAGCTACTATGGATTTTCAATGGACCCAGAATGCAGAATGCCTAATGGTTCCATTGATAGGAGTGAGAATTCTGATAATGGCCAGTAGCGTACAGAGACTTTTCCCACTACGTTGCCTAGTGGTACTAGCCCCCAGTGTCGCGAATCGCTGCTTCCGTTGCGATTGTCCCCAAGAACAAAATAACTATTTGGTGATACTAGGGTTGGAGCCAGAGTATCACCAAATTCTCTTGTAATGTAAGGTTCGTCTAGCAAGACACCATCTATAAATATATCTCCGCGTACTATAGACACGGTATCTCCAGGAACACCAATGACCCGCTTAACAAAATCTTTGTTGGGGTCATTGGGAAAGCGGAAGACGATTATGTCTGAATATCTGGGTGGATGAAAGGGAAACAGTCTTACATCATCCTTCCAGATATCTACGAATGGTACAAGGCTGTCTATGGTTTCGGTACCTAGATGAAAATATACCAGCCTGTTCACAACCAGCCTATCATTGGGGAGAAGCGTGGTTTCCATGCTGGACAGCTCAACTTTGTAATTTCTGATGCTGGATTGTAGAACCAGGAAAATCACTAGTGCGAGCGAAATAGTTTCCAGTATGTCTTTAAGGGAATCTTTCATATAAATGTGTCAGCGGCCTTCTCTTCAGCAGTTGCGGTGACCGACCGCTGATTATAGCTCCTGATGAGTGTCACGTCACCACGTCACGCCTAATTCTCTGAAATTACTTTCAGTATATCACCTGTGATTTTAGGAATCCGCCATGTGTATGGTGTTGTCAAAGTGGTATATTTACCTGAAGAAATGTAGATTGGCATTTGACTCAGAAGGAATATCACTCGTACTCCTAGCTCTAATTACAATACTTTCGACTTGGCGGTATAAACAGAGTGGTCTTTTCCTTTGAATTGCACAATTGTATGGAACTCTTGATGATGGAATTTCCTCTATATATAAAAATATAAAATAGGTTACACAGAACGAAATTAATGGATGAGGAGGGCAGTCGAATGAAAAGAGCAAAGTGGTTATTTGTGAGTCTGGCGTTAACAATGACGCTGGTACTTGGAACTGCGTGTGATACTGGATCAGATGATTCACCTCTGGTGGGAACCAACACAAGTGCTATAGATACAATTGGAAACTTTACATCAACAGATCAGGCAGCTTTCCGGGGTTTCATAGCACCGGCTTTGGGACAAGCAGGAGGGTACCAGCAAGCTGGGATATGGGTTACAGGACTTGGCAAGGTCATCTTGGAACCAGATATGGCAATATTGAGTCTTGGAGTGGAAGTAAGGGGATCCACTGTAGAAACAGCACGGTCTGAGGCTGCAGATACCATGACTGGAATAATCGAAGTACTCAAATCCAGTGGTATAGCGGACAGGGACATACAGACCAAATACTTTAACATCTATCCTGAGTACACTTATCATGAGATAAACGAAAATGGCACAAGGTACGACAAACAGATGCTCACGGGGTACCGCGTGTCCAATACTGTTATCATCAAAATCAGGAATCTAGAGATAGTTGGCGCTACGATAGATGATGTGGTAGAAGCAGGAAGTGATGCGATTCGCATTCAAAGCATACAATTCACCGTAAAAGATTCTTCTGAGGCTCAGGTTCAAGCAAGAGAAAACGCTGTGCTGAACGCGTTGACTAAGGCAGCCCAGTTTGCAACCCTCACAGGTGTGACTAGGGGGAATCTCTTGTATATCACCGAGAGTGGCGGTAGCACGGCTACTGCACGGCACCTGGATGGTATAGAAGCAGTGCAATTTGCAGATTCTACTGTTACCCCAATTAGTGCAGGCGAGTTGGAGCTACAGATCAGCGTACAAGTGGTCTTTGCAATTGGAAACTAATAAACTGCTGTGGGAGATTCGGCAAACATGGAATGGCCATAAGCCATATTCTGTTTATTTCATGTTAGGTTTGGTACGACCGCGTAATTCTCCAGGATAGTGATCAGGCTACTCTTGTTGGCTTTAGTGGCTGGATGCTATAATCCCATGATAAAACTGGTTCATGTCTAGGCTGGATATATGAACGCAGTGTTCCATTCCCCGATAGCTCAGCGGTAGAGCGGTCGACTGTTAATCGATAGGTCGTAGGTTCGAATCCTACTCGGGGAGCCACTAAACCTTAATTACATCCTCATTAATCTTTAATAAAGGATGAACTATGGATTTTCAGCCAATAGTGAATGTCGTTTTGGTAGCTCCAGAAATACCACAGAATACTGGCAATATAATTCGTCTCTGTGCTAATGTCGGGGCTCGTTTGCATTTGGTGGAGCCGTTAGGATTCCGGTTGGAAAACCCTGGGTTGCGCAGAGCATCTTTAGATTACAGTGACCTTACAGATATACTTGTACACAACTCGATAGATGAATTGTTCCAGACTATATCCATTGATAGCGTCTACGGAGCCACAATATCTGGAACTGTTATGTATACCTCCCCTCGATACCAACTTGGGGATACCATTGTTTTTGGTTCGGAAAGTGTAGGATTGCCTGCTAGCGTGGTGGGTAAATTAAACTTTGGGAACCGTGTGCACATACCTATGATGCCTGCCAATCGCAGCCTAAACATTTCTAATGCCGCAGCGATTATTGTGTACGAGATGTGGAGGCAGATTGGCTTTTCTGGTGCATCTGCCTTGGCACATGAAACCCAATCTTATTTCTCATAACAAAATCCTACATTCCAATATCACAATATTAATTATGTGGAATCAGGATGGTCTACTAAATCTAACAGAAAGCCGTACGTCTTCTACCATAAGGAAACACCTGAAGTGGCTTGTATTGGGAGCCATGCTTATATAGATGTAATGTCAGGCTTGTAATACAAGTATTAAAGGAGAATTCATGCAAGAGAAAGGCGTAACTCGAATAGAAGGCCTAGTGCTTGATAGATCTCAAGACAAGATATTGGCTCGTTTGCTATGTGCCTGTTGTGGTGAGTTCATTATCAGGGCCGATGCAGCTCTTATAACTACTGATTGGGATGGAACTGTCGGAAAGACCGTTCATAAAGCTTGCGATGAGCAGTTACCAAAGAACGAGCGTATGCCGATGTCCCAGCAGCTAGACACGTTTCTTTTGTATCTGCTGGGAAACACAGGCTTACTCGATGCAGAGAGGTTTGATAAGGCTCAAAAAAAGCAGAAGTCCT
>CAUZMC010000050.1:0-4816 GCA_963580875.1 Dehalococcoidia bacterium | reverse complement strand
ACGCCACTAATGGAGCTACCATTAGACCTAGTAGCAATGAAAAGCGTCCTTGAAAAGGTTCTACAAGTATAATTTAATCTGTAGCGAATGATATGACAGAGAAGGATCATCCCTGCTCCTAACAAGTAGTTCTGTTGCCTCAGATATGTCATACTAATACTCGAAGCCAAGGAACTACAATCTATAATTAGGAATCAAAGTCCGCCCTTAGCATCTAACACCATACTCATTATTAGTTCATGCTATACTCAAAAATAAAATCACTGTACAAGTTATGTGCAACAGGAACGTACTTTGGATGTTCCTAAGATACTACATGACCCTTTTAGGAGTTGGATTTGCCTTATTCCTTTAGCATAGAGAGCTTCGACAGCATTGAGACCGAATGGGAACAACTTCTCTCGAATAGTGTATCCAACAATATATTCCTGACACCGTACTGGCAAAAGACCTGGTGGAATATCATGAGCACAGCTGGGCAAGAGCTCAAAATCGTTAAGTTCATGCATGGGGACACTACAATAGGGATAGCCCCAATGGTCAAAACCGACGGACTGGTTACTTTCCTTGGTGGAACAGACCTGTGGGATATCCACGATTTCATAGTGACGAAAGGCCACGAAGATGGATTTTTCCAAGCCTTTCTGGACTACTTAGAAACCGAAGAATGGTCAGAATTGCGGCTGGAATCCCTACTAGAAGGATCACCAACCCTTAGCCATCTACCAGGTCTAGCACGGAGCAAGGGCTACAGGGTGGAACAGAACGAGGAAGACAACCTCATGGGACTCACCCTTCCTGATACCTGGGAAGAATACCTCTCCGGACTTACAAAAAAAGACCGCCACGAGTTACGCCGTAAGTTGCGCCGCCTTGAGGAATCAGTCAACTTCAACATTCAGCATGTGACAGATGTCCAAGGTGTATCAGAGTCCATAGAAGAGTTCCTACAACTTATGGGACTGAGCAGAGAAGAAAAATCCGAGTTCCTGACAAAGGAAAGAGAGGTTTTCTTCCGTGCTATGTCTTTGGAAATGGCCCAGCGTGGACTCCTACAGCTCTTCTTCCTGGAAGTAGAGGGGGTCAGGACAGCCGCTACAGTGTGTTTCGATTACAATAATGTACTGTCCCTGTACAATAGCGGTCATAATACGGATTATGCAGCACTTGGTACTGGATTTCTGCTCAAGGCGCTATGCCTAAAGAGTGCCATAGGTGAAGGGAAAGACTACTTTGATCTGCTCCGCGGCACTGAACCTTACAAACAGCACCTTGGAGCGAACAAGCAGGGACTTTTTTGCCTTTCAATTCTCCGTTAATCTGTCGTAAAGCAACTCCAAATGATTGCCTCAGAACAAAACAATCGGTGCGACACTCCACCATATTGTGATTCTATAGAGAGAATCGCCATAATAAGTGTACACGGATGTCCTGCGGCCCAACTGGGAAGCAAGGACACCGGAGGTATGAACGTATACATTCGCAAGGTTGCACAAGAACTCAGCAATCGGGGAATATACGTTGATATTTTCACCAGACACCATGATCCAGCAGACACACAGATAGAACAGGTGGCAGAAAGAGCCAGGGTCATACACATAAGAGCTGGTGACTTCTCAGATGACAAGTCCAGACTCCCATCTCACCTTCCAGAATTTACGTGCAATCTCCTCGAGTACACAAGGCAAAACAACATATCATATGACATCATTCACTCACACTATTGGTTATCCGGACGTGTCGGAACAATTGTGGCACGTCATTGGGATATTCCTCACGTGACAAGCTTCCACACACTGTCGGAGATCAAACGTCAGGCCAGAGTTGGTGAAAGAGAGCCCGCGGAGCGAACAACAGGAGAGTCAAAGGTAATCCAATTTGCAGACTCCATAGTGGTCTTCAGCCAACACGAAAAAAACGCCTTAATACAACTCTATGATGCTAACAAGGACAAAATAGAGATAATCCCATGCGGTGTTGATGTTGACCTATTTCAACCACTTAATCAGGAAATATCCAGAAGAAAACTTGGTATTACGGATTCCAAAGTAGTGCTGTACGTTGGCAGGCTTGAACCACTCAAGGGTGTGGACATTATGCTGAAAGCACTGGCACTGCTGGAGAATGGAAACCAAGTTAAAACCATCATAGTTGGTGGAGACTTGCAGGAAGACGCTGAAATGAACCGCCTGAAATCCTTAAGCCAAAATTTGGGAATATCAGAGCAAGTCAGCTTCCTTGGCAGTCTGGATCAGCAGGAGCTGCCCACTTACTATAGCGCAGCCGATATATGTGTCGTACCATCCTACTACGAAAGCTTTGGTCTGGTGGCTCTGGAATCCATGGCCTGCGGAACCCCAGTAATCGCCTCACGTGTCGGTGGGCTGCCGACAATAGTGAAGGACAGCCTCAACGGCTACCTGATACCGTGGCGTTGTCCCGAGCCCTTTACCGATAGCCTGGAAATTCTGCTAGGCAGCCAGTCGATCAGGAATGCCATGAGTGAAGCTTCCAGAAAAACGGCAATGTCTATGAGCTGGCCTCTTATTGTGGACAACCTCGTAGAATCCTACCAGACCCTGCTTGCCACATCCCAAGCCACAACCATTTAAGTAGTGCAACCCAATAGCACTCAATCATTTCTAAGGAACATTCAGTGCTGGATCTGCACAACCACATCCTACCAGGCATAGACGACGGTCCCTCAACCATGGAAGAGTCCGTTGAAATGGCTATGATGGCCTACGCGGACGGCACACGAACCATTGTGGCAAGTCCCCACAACCGTGATGTAAATGAGCGCTCGTCTATATCCTTTGCAATGTCTCTAGTAGAGCAGCTTAACCAGGAAATACAGGCCAAATCTGTACCAATAAATATCCTGATGGGAATGGAGAATCACCTGGAGATGGATACGGTAGACCAGGTAGAAAAAGGCCTCGCCTTACCCATTTCTGGGACTCGCTACATTCTCATTGAGTTGCCATTTGAGTTCTACCCATTCTACACGGAAGATGTACTATCCAAATTACAGGTCAATGGATTTAAACCAATACTGGTGCACCCTGAGAGAAACCAGTCAATTCAGGACAACACTCAAATACTTGCCAATCTTGTGCAAAAAGGCGTCCTTGCCCAGGTAACCGCTGGAAGTATCTCAGGCCTTTTAGGCAAAGCAAACCAAAAAACTGCACACGAGCTTCTTGAGCAGAATCTGATCCACATCATCGCATCTGACGGCCACACCTCACGCGGAATAAGGACTCCCCTACTCTCACCTGGGGTCGCCTCAGTTGCTAGAGTTGTTGGAGATGAGGCTGCTCGAAGAATGGTTGAGGACATACCACAGGCAGTACTTCATGACAAAGCTCCAAATCTGAATTGGCTCTACACTCCCCAAAAGCGAAAACTGTGAAACCTTCGCCGATGAACCCTCAGGCAAAGCAGAGGAACCTAACCAACCTTAGGCACAGCGTAGGTACTGGTTCTATGCGCTTGAATACGATGTAGAGCAGACATACAGCTGATATACCGATGAGTGCCCCACCAACCACATCCAAGGGATAGAATACCCCTGAGTACACCCTTGAGAAGCCGTATACAAAGGAACCTATGTACATTAGAGTGCCTATGCGTCTGTTAGCCATCCACACACCCGTAGCCATCGCTACCGTTATCGCAATCGGATTGGCAGGGAATGAAGAGTCTGTTGGAGGATAAAACAACAGATTCACGTCTATAGAATCAAAAGGACGATGGCGAAAGTAGAATACGTTGGAGATTTTAACCATAATGTTGGCCATCCCAACACTTGCTCCTCCCAGCATCACTCCCCTCTGATGCCGTTCCCGCATAGCCTGGTCCGCCCAGCCAAACCAGAGTCCGAGCAAGACAACGGAGAATATAATCGGAATCAGGTAGTCACTCACAATCCACTGGATAACCCTATCGAAGATTAGAGATGTGCCAACCCAGTCATTTATCCAGAGGAATATTTCCGTGTCAATCTGCGATACAGTTTCCATGCAATTCCTAAATTATGTGATAAAGCCTGCCAAAAAGTAGTTTCTTTAAGAGATGGAAGGCCATCAGTTGTGTCACCTGACGTTGCTCTCCTGAAATTGGTTAGCGAGGTAACCACAAAGGTAAATAACAGAGCCAAAAATCCGCCAAGGACGAAATAAGCAAACTGGGAGGCACCGGCGATGCCTCCATCCGTATCTGGAAGGTTTCTGCCACCGTTCCAGAAGAACCACGTCAAAGAGCCAAGTATCATCACCATGCCAAACGCGGTAGAAAATCGTCTATTCTCAATGAAGAGCAGGCCGTTAAGCCCACCAAAAGAGGCCGCCACCTGCACCACCCCACAACACACCAAAACCACTAGAATCAAATACTCCTGCTCCATGGTCATTCTTTAAGTCTCAAGTCGCAAAGAGCACCGAATTGCCACTCACTCATTGCCGTCATTACCACTGGGCAATAAATTGTCCTTGTCACCACTCTAGAGCGAATCTTTTGCAGCAACGATCGGAGCGACGGTACCCCAGTGCAAATATTGAGGCACCCTACCACGAATGACATCGAAATAGAGATCCTGTAGTTTTTTGGTAATCGGGCCCATCTCACCATCGCCAACCAGAATGTTGTCGATAGAACCCACAGGTGTAAGATGAGCAGCTGTGCCAGTGAGAAAACACTCGTCAGCGTTGTATAGTTCGCTACGCCGCATGCTTCTCTCCACAGTTTCCACGCCCAGTTCATTCTTTGCGATCTGAATCACCGCGTCCCTGGTAATCCCAGCTAATATGTTATC
>CAUZMC010000049.1:0-5558 GCA_963580875.1 Dehalococcoidia bacterium | reverse complement strand
AGTGGTGGGGAAAAGGGTGGCATGGGGGCATACATTGGTTTGCGTCCACCCATATATAAGATGGATATAGTAGCCACCCCCATGGTTGAGTACTCCAGAACATTTTGGGGTACACCCTTGTGGTAGTCCCTCCCCTCCATTATTATCGATCGACCCAAGCAAAATAGAACGAGAAGGAGGAGTATGAATATGGCTGTGATGAATTTTCTTTCAGACATTCGTAACGCAGCAATTGCTAACGCGGTGATTGTCGTCTTTCATATTTACATCGCTTTCGCGATCGAAGGGGTAGGTTTCCTTATCATCGTCCTTCCGGTTGGGGCTCTGATCGCTGTGGCATATTTCGTCAAGGGTAAGATTGGAGCCGGTTTACTTGCTCTTCCAACACTTGGTTATCTACTTGTTGTACCGGACGTACTTGGGGCATTAGTAACTTTGGATGCTGATGATGACATCGGATGGGGTATATACATAATAGGCCCGTTCTGGTTATTCACTATCCTCCTAAACATCATCGCTATCGTTGCCGAGGCGCGTGGCACTAGCAAGTACGCAAAGTGAAAGAACAACACCATTAGGGGACTGGTCTAAGGGGTGGGGGTAAAAACGGCTCATGATAAACAAAGTCCGATTTTCCCCCTACGCACTTCCCTACTACACGGTGTATATATAGGTGTATACGGGGTTATCACTCCCCTAAGGCCGGGGAATATATCCCGGAGGAGAGACTATGACTGACGTAACCACCATCAAGGTGCAGGGCCAGACCGTCTGGTTCGAAGCGTTAACCGATGAGCAGGTTGATACTGCGCTTACGCATATGCCACCTACACAACAGCGGATATTGGGGTTAGCAAGTAGGGGGTTAGGAAATAAAGAAATATGTGCGCAGTTAGGTATCAAACCTGCGACGTTAACTACGTATAAGAAGCAGAAGCTATTCCATGACTGCTTCTACACTATGGGCCAGCTGCATACAGCGATTACTACAGCGACGGTGAAAAAGGTTGCTCAGGCTGATGCACTAGATAGCTACTTGAACATCCGTACACTATCAACCGTACCTCCGGACGCCACTGCCGCGGAGAAGCGTGTGGCTCTTAGTGCCAATGAAGCCATCCTGCGTCTTGCTGGCTCCTTTGAGTCAGAGGCAGTGCTGTCACCAGCAAACCTCATCGGTCAGATAATCGTTAACCTTGACCGTGAGCATGGTCGGCAGCCTGAGCCATGGGCTGACGCACTACCGCAGTGGAAGCGTTGACCGTTAGGTGTATCATGCTGCGCATGAAACTTCTACCGATACTCCTACTAACGTTCCTACTCTCCTTGGGAGTGGCGTGTTCTGGGCCCGAACCCGCACCTACGCCCACGCCCGAATCTACCTTTGTGGCAACAACTCTGAACGATGATTTCAGAATTGAATTTAAATATAGAAATTTCCCATCCAATGTTGAACAGCGGTTCGAATTCTTTGTTGACCAGCAATTTAACGGGCTAATAGAAAAAGCAGGAATCTCCGTAGCGGTCTATCAAAACGGTTTCCTTTGGCAATATGCCAAAGGCGAGGCTGGTTCCTCCATAAACTTCACACCAGAAACTCCAACCCTGATTCGAAGTTCTTCAAAACCATTTATTGCTAGTTTAATTTTAAAACAAATCGATAAAGGCTTATATTCACTGTCCGACACATTAGAAGGCATATTGTCCGGCAATGATGATTATGACTCATTCAGCAAGAACATCATCAATCCCAATGTTACGGTCAGGCAACTTTTGACTATGACTTCTGGGATTGATGATGTTCGGGATTTTCGCAGTCGCGAATACACAGAGATTCAAACAAATCCAAATTGGGAACCTGCCCATACGGTACGCCTTGTAACTAACGAATTCACGTCACCAGGGTCTTATGCCTACTCGAACACAAACAGCATTCTTCTGGGAATGATTGCGGAGCACATATCAGGTCAAAGATTAAATAGGTTATACGAATCAGATGTATTCGCTCCCTTAAGTCTTAAAGCGATTCTTTTGCCTCAAGATGATGCACCACCTAACATCGCTAAACCTCACGGTGACAGAAGTAATTACGGGGGGGCTGGATTCGGCGATCTTGCTAAAGCGTCGTCTTGGACAAGTGATTGGTATGAATCAACTGGTCGCACCACATGGGCAGCTGCCGGAGTAGTCACAACACCGGCATATCTAGCTAAATGGGCCTATGAACTCTTCAGTGTTCATGGAGGGGCTCTCTCCTCTAACGCTCGAAGGGCTTTGCTCGATTCATTTGATGGGCCCATGATACAAATCGGTGGTCAGCCTCAGCAATATGGTTATCACGCCACGCAAAGAACTATGAAGCTTTCGACCAATGACCTAACAGTTTATGGGCATCCAGGCGGAGGAGGGGGGTACACCTCCGTCTTTTATTACTCACCTGAACTTGATGCATCAATATCTTTAGTGGCGAATTCTCATAGCAATGAACGGACTCATGATAGCGCCTCAGGTTCTTTGACCCATCGAACGCTTGATGAAATTGGGCAACACTTATTTGATTTCATTGCCTCCAATTCTTCTTCTCTGGAACCAGACGCAAAACACAGTCCTTCACCAAGCCCGAAGCCGCCCCAACCCCAAAATTCAGGTATGGACACTCCACTAAACAATTTACGCCTTCCATTCTCGATTGAAAGTGAGCCGATTGGGATGATGCCAATGGGTGAAACCATCAAGCATTCTCCTCCGGAAGGTCATCCCGGTATTGATTTTCAATGGGGTTATAAAGAGGCTCAGATTATTGTAGGCCTTGATGGCATTGTTGGAGATCTTTCGACTGAGATTAGCGAGTACAATGGCGATACTATCCACCATTTAACAATAATTACCGGTGCATATGGAGTGACCTACGAAGTCGTCGAGTTTCTAGAATTCAATCCCCATCTAAAGATTGGGGATACGGTTTCCCAAGGAATGGTCCTAGGGTACCCACAAAAAGTAGAAAAAGGCGATGGTCGAATGATTCATTGGAGTTTGGGTAAAGCTAATCCTACTGGTGGGAGAGCTACCCCAGAAGGGTTGGTTCAAAATTATTTCCTGATTTATATGTGCCCGTTACCTTACTTGGCGGATGATGAGCTTCTTCGCATTGAGCAAATATGGGACAAAGCGTATTACATGCATAAAGATAAATACCCTGCTTTGTGTAATGGATTTTATAAACTGCAAGACTAATTTAAGGTATTACTCGTTAAGGACTATTACGTCAGAGGCCAAGTGTACTCTGACCTTCGCCAATACGAACACGCGATTACGGACTACAACGAGGCTATCCGCCTAAACCCCCAAGAAGCTAAGGCCTATCACAACAGAGGTATTGCGTATGAGGCGCTTGGCAATTCCATACAGGCAGAGCAAGACTACGCGAAAGCCAAGGAGTTGGGGTATCGTCCTTAGGGAACGCTAGCCCCTAGAGTCCGTTCCCTCAATTGACCGCAGGTATATCATCTCCGCATCACATATGCGGCAGAAATTCTGGCCACAACAAACGAGCATTAGGGCATGTTGAGTGATTCAGTTGGCATAACCACGAGTACCAATTGCATCCGGTAATCCATCAACCATGGTACGGATATGTTCCGGAGTAGTGCCGCAACAGCCACCTATGATCTGGACACCTTTGGCAACCCAATCGTCACAGTGCGATGCGAAAACATCTGGTTCTACTGCGGCACTAACTCCCCTTGCCACTTGTGACGAAGTTTCCGGGAACGCCATAACAGGCCCTTGCCAATGTTCGAATAGAGCCTTGAGTCCGGCATCCATCGTTTCTACGTTGCTGTGCATTACACCCATGACTTGAGGGGCGAAAGACATCATTGCCTCGATGAGAGGAGCAAACGGTTTGGTCTCCTGTTTTGGGTGGTCAGGAGCAAGCCAATGAGCCGGTGCCTCTATATACTTATTCCAGGCACCAGCGCTGCCATTAGGCAAAAGCGAACAGCAAGTGCCTATCCAAACCGGCAATCCCGTTTCAACAGCCGCCTTGACTGCCCTACTAGCGCGATCCACGTCAAACATCATCTCCATCAAAATTAAGTCGACACCAGCGTTTGCAAGTGCCTCTGCAATCTCACGATAATTGTCAACCTCCTCTGCCGGAGTTGGGAAAAATCGTGGATCCAAGCTAACGGTTCCTGGTGTCCAAGCGACGTTGGTCGACATTGAACCAGCTATTGCAATCGGTCGGTTTGGTGACACATTGTTAACCGCTTCACGTGCCAATTCCACTGCTCTTGTGGTAATGCTGACTGTTTCATCGGCCAGTCCCGCACCAACCAACACCTGTCGATTCGTCGCAAAGGTATTGGCAGTAACCACATCCGCACCAGCGAGAATGTATTCCTCATGAACTCGCCGTACCACTTCTGGGTGAGTCTTGTTGGCAACTCCACACCATGCCGAGGAGTCCATTACTCCTCCCTGTCTGGCTATCTCGGTTCCGGTCGCTCCGTCCAGAATAATAATTTCTTGTCTATTTAGTTTGTTGTCGAGAATCATATTAAGTCCTTAAATAGTTATCATGATTGAATAACAAAGAGGCCAGGAATTACCTGACCACTCAGCTACGAATTAGCTATGATGGTGGGGATGCCGGGACTCGAACCCGGACGCCTTGCGGCACATGATCCTAAGTCTAGCGCATAGGCTCCGTAAGCCTCCGCTGGTGGTCGATTCTCCGTACGCCTCCTCCGTTTACTACCGTTTCCCACCGTCAATGTTCGTTGGTGTGGGTGGTAAACACCCCGGCATGGGGGCATACATTGGTTCGCGTCCACCCATATATAAGGCGGTTATTGGTGTTCTACTGTGGATTGGTAAATTCATCTACTTGAAGACACGGAAATTAAAGCGTTGACCGCAGGTATATTATTCCCGCTATGGAGCGGTATGGTGTCCATACGGCGACCATCGGGCATTAGGACAAGGTAGGCCGCTCGCTGTCGGGTCATGGAAGCGACTCGCAGGCTACCCCATCACCATCACCATCAAGCCTATGCGGGTCTTCATTAGGCCCACCTTCAGTCAGATAGAACGCCTGGGCCTCTCTTTGGCTCGCGAAGTCCCCACAATCCCGGTCTACAAAGGTAGTTGACCCCGTTGAATCCGCTATTCCCGCCAACTCCCGGAACAGGTCTACATGCTTCACGTCAGGAGGGAATGTTGATGGTACAGCGTAGCCTTCCTCCACTAACGCAGCATTCACCATCTCTCCGTCTACGTACACATAGCGCAAGAGTCGTCCAAACCGGTCAGTCTCAGAGATGTCCTTCTCCAGCGTCACCGTCTTGCCTGAGACCAGCGCAGCATTAGCATCGGTAGCTTCAGCAAATCCCAACTCTCCTCGCTCTGGCGTATCCATCCCAATGTAGCGCAACCTGAACTCCTGGCCACCGATGAGCACGTCAATGGTGTCTCCATCCACTATGTTGACCACCCGTGCTTGTTGGAACTGGCTTGTGGAAGGTGTTAGGTTGCTGGGCTCGGTGCTGCTACAC
>CAUZMC010000048.1:0-5779 GCA_963580875.1 Dehalococcoidia bacterium | reverse complement strand
CTGAGGATCTCGAATTAGATGCCTTCTATCAGGCACAAGAAGAGCTGATACAGGAAATGATAGATATAGGTGAGTAATCTGACATTCAGGCTTCTGGCAATTCTTGTCGGGGTAGCCCTGGTGTCCTTTGCATGTTTTCAGAAAGAGGCGGATCAACCACATGAGATTATCCAGGCCAATGCTAGTCCTTTATCTCTATCATCCGACGACCTAACAGTTCATACCTTCACTGGAATTTCTAGTCCAAGAGCAATTACTTATGATGGCGTAAACCTATGGGTAGCCAATATAGGAATGAATACCATCACAAAAATTTCAGAAGATGGTACAGTAATAGGTGTTTACAAGGTTGGAAACTCACCCAAGGCATTGGAGTTTGACGGAAAAGATATCTGGGTGGCAAGTAGCGGTGAGGGATCAGTATACAAACTGAATTTAAAAGGAGAATTGATAGGCATATATCCTATTGGTGGAGGCTATACGGCTCCCACTTCGCTTTTATATCATCAGGGACATATTTGGGTAGCCTCGTCATGGGGAGATACAGTTAGGAAACTGGATCTGGACGGCAAAACCTTAAAAACTACTCGCATCCCCGGATTGCACCCAGCACCTTGGGCCTTAGCGACTGATGGAACGTCTGTTTGGCTTGCTAGCTTGCATCAATCAGTAGTTCAGGAATTGGGCGAATCTGCAGAAATACTGCATACTTATCCGGTAGGCCTTGGATCTGAAATCCACTGGGAATCTGGCGGGCGAGGGCCTGTTGATCTAGCCCACGATGGAACCAACTTATGGATAGCCACAAACTGGCGGCATCTTGTGAGCAAAATGAACTCAAATGGAGAACTGCTGGGTGAATATTCGGTGGGTTCGTGGCCGATGGCGGTAGCGTATGACGGAGCAACAATTTGGGTCGCAAGCTATAAAGATAATAAAGTAGTGAGGCTCGATTTGGAAGGCAAGGAAATAGGTACTTTTGATACAGGCAGGAACCCGATTGCAATAGAAGCCATAGCTGGCTCAATTTGGATCGCTAACTTTGGTGACAATTCCTTAACTAAGATAACCTCTTGACGGTGTCCGGTGAGAATGAACAGAGCTGCCCCCACTTATGAAAATCAATTTTCTTCTTGGACGGAGTAAAGTTATGAGACACCCCGGAGTACGCTGGATAGACACAGCGCTTGATGTAAACTATCTGGGCACCTTGACATGGCGTTTTATTTTGGTGACTATACTCACTCTGGTTCTTTTCGCTTGTCAGCTACCATTACTTAGCCAAGATGAAACCGTCTTGAAGGTGGCTTTACCGTCCTTTGGCCTTGAATTACTCGACCCTTCAATAGATGCAAAATCAGGGCTGCAATATCATGGTCACATGTTTGACCATCTCTTGGGCGCTACTCTTAGTGAAAACCCTGAAGGGCAATTAGGAGCGTTGGACAGCTGGGAGGTCAATGCTTCCGCGACGACTTATACACTTAAGCTTAGGGAGGGAATGAAATGGCATGACGGTGTGGATGTTACCTCCAAAGATATAGAATTTATGATGACATACTACTCTCGTGAATCCGCACAATGCGGAGGGTGTGCCGTTATTAAGGAAGCTGTTTCTGAAGTGGAGATTGTTGACTCCTATACGGCGAAGATACATCTTAACAACCCAGATGTAATATTTATGAACAACTTTAACTCAGTTGACGGCGACATGCCCATACTTCCAGGACATTACTTGGAGAAGGTTGGTGATAATGGATTTGGTGAAAAACCTATAGGCAGTGGTCCATGGAAGTTCTCAGTAAGATCAATGGGTGAGTTCATAGAATACGAGGCTAATCAAGAGTATTGGAATACAGAGCGTATACCCGTCTTCGATCGCCTTCGGCTTGTTGAGGTTGAAGATGCTAACAAGCGGGTCGCCATGTTGAAGTCAGGAGAGGTGGATATGGCTATGTTGAGGCCTGCTGGAGAAGCATTCAGCATGGAAGTCCTACAGGAAAAAGTGGAGCCACTCAAACGAGAAGGATTTACCCTTCAAGGTCCGAAGTACATTACTAAAACCGCTTTGAGATTTTTCATGAGCTACGATGACTCTTTCTATACTTCCAACAGGGATTTCCGCAAAGCCTTGGCTCTAGCTCTAGATGTTCCTTCAATGCTAGATGCGGTCTATGCGCCAGAAGTTGCTTCGTTGGCGACCGGTTCCCCAATGTTTAGCCCAGTGGACGATGGATATGACCCATTGCTGGACGCCTATGGCTACGATCCTAAGGCTGCCAAGTCGCTTTTGGAGCAATCTGGATATCAGGGAGAAACGGTGTATCTCTTTTCTATTGCCGCCTACGGGCTGACGGAGATGATTCAGCTCAATGGATTGATAGCTGAAGATTGGCGAAAGATTGGGGTTGACGTTCGTATAATCCCAAGCGAATATCAGCTAGTAAAGGTCAGGTACCATTCCAAGCCTCAGGAGTTTGAAGATGTTGCTCCAGCTCCGATATTTCATGGAGTGGATTACCAAACTATGCCTAGTGTTTTGGGCCTCATTAAGAGATATATGGGGAGCGATGGTGTGTTGGCATACCACGATCCTAGTAAGGGCGATAGTATTCTTGAGGAATTGAGTCTGATATCTGACCCGGACGTTCGGAAGAATCGGTTACAAGAAATTAATCGGATGTTATTTGATGAGTACTGGGGCATACCAATACTATGGCGCCATGAAGTTTATGGATTGAGCCCTAATCTAACTGATTGGCAACCGACTGACGGGACATCATCAGATTTACACTTCGAGACGGTGCGTCTTTCTCCCTAGTAATTCTATGACTAGAGATGCTGGGATATTATTAAAATGCCAAGTGCGCTCCAGCGTCCAACCGATATACTTTTACTGCTTATTTTCCCACTCGGTTTGAGTACGCATTGGCCGAACGTCTCCACTTTCTCCACTAGGGTAATTTCTACATAAAGACACTGTTAACTGGAATATGTGAAATAAGTATTTCTCCGTAATGCTAAACTTGGATGGCGTACACAGCTGTAGCAGTATCATGGAACATGGCAGGTCTTTCATCTATTGACTATCTATCCCTTCGATAGCTTCTTGCTACTCCATCTCCGTGGAAGAGGATCCAGGGACGAGCTTGAGGAGGTTGTCATCAAAAAGACTTGCCGCCCACAGAGCGTCCCCCGTCAACACCAAGGAAGAAGGGCTGTCTAAGGGGAAGAAGCCCGTTTCACCCGTGGTGACGTCTACCCTCAGAATCATGGAGGAACCCCAAGCAGGAGTCCAGAGGTAACGTCCGTCGAAGGTGAGGTGGCCGGGCCAGCCCCCCACTACGATCTGGGTCAGAACCTCACCTTC
Organism: Dehalococcoidia bacterium; assembly: GCA_963580875.1. GTDB lineage: Bacteria > Chloroflexota > Dehalococcoidia > Lucifugimonadales > UBA2985 > JASLXI01. The sequence goes on along the minus strand of CAUZMC010000048.1, from coordinate 2,409 downwards.
CAGCGAGAGCTGGATCAGCTTGCCCTCCCAGTTGATGCCTACCCACATGCTCTCGCCGTCGAAGGCCAGGCCACTAGGGCCCTTGCCACCCAGCCCCGGCGTCTCTTCGAACCCTGAGGCCGGAGGTGGATCGTTGGAGACCTTGTATCGGCCCACTAGAGTCCCATCCCTTCTGAACTTCTGCACCTCCTGAAGGTTTAGGCTGGCCACCCATAGGTGCTCCCCCTCCACGGCGATGGCCCAAGGGGACGGGTGCATTCCCCGAATGGGAATACGGCTCACCACCTCCCCGTCCATGTTCATGGAGTAGACCGCGTTGCCCCAGGAGGTTACTACCCAGAGGAATTCGCCGTCGTACGCTAGGTCAATCGGCGCCGTGTATCCACCCCCAACAAGATAAGTTTCCACCACCAGACTGGAGGGATCAACTTTCGTCACGGTGCCATCTCTACCGTTGCCGACCCAAATATACCCGGCCGCGAAAAGGATTGTGCGCGGCCCATCTCCAACGCTCACGGTGGCAATGACGCGTCCGTCCTGGCCAAGCTTGGTCACCGTATTCTCTGCGCTATGGGCTATCCAGATATATTCGCCGTCGAAGGCGAGGGCTTCTGGTCTAGGGAAGCCTTCAAAGATCACCCCTGTCATCTGGGAACGCAGGTCCACCTGGTCTGGAATCACTGGCACAGGTAGGGATTGGGGAATTGTGAGCACCGGTGTGGGCACTGGGAGAAGACTCGGTGCTATGGGCAACTCAGGCTCTAGGTCTAGCCAGGCGTAGGCCGCGCGGCCCCCCGTGAACAAGTCAACATCGACACTGCCGTCAACTTGCAGTGTCCCAGATGGCATGGACAGGACTTCGCTCCCATCCTCCTGGGAAAGCGGGCTAAGGGTGAAGTCCATGGACCCCGAGTGAGAAAGGTCGCCGAGCTCTCCGTTGAAGCGGTACTCGTGAGGACCACCAGGGATCACCCAGCACGTGCCGTCGTCCTGGAATGCCATAACCACGTTCAGCCTGGCCGCCCCGAAAAGAGGAGCGCCAACGGCATCCTCCCTCGCCTGCAGTGAGAGGGGCAAGGGTTGGTCACCATCCACAGCCAAGACCAACTCTACGACGCCCTCGAAAACGCCCTCACAGGGAGGGGTGCCTCGAAGCACGTAGGACCCAAACCAACGCGTCCCATCCATGGTGCGGAACGCGGGAAACTCCGTCGCCGGACCTGTCGAAATGTCGCCTGCAGCGCCAGTGTCTGGAGACGGTTTACAGGAGACCACCAGCATCAGCAGCAAGGCCATCATCCACGCAAACCGCATAACGGAGGCATAGTAGCACAGGACCAACACACTGTCCACGCGCAGAGCCCGTCACATGGCTTCATCATACCTGCTGAAAAGGCTTTATGATTCGAGTTTTTCTCATAAATCTGTATGCAAGGACAAAATCGTATACCTCTGCTATACTGCGGAGGTATTGTTTTAGGCACAAAACTGGCACAAAACTGGCACAAAACGCGGGTGTAACTCAGTGGTAGAGTACTTGCTTCCCAAGCAAGTTGTCGTGGGTTCGATCCCCATCACCCGCTCCACTATTTCAGGCATAAAGTAAGCCTTCTCAACTTAATGAGATGGCTTACTTTTCACAATGCCACATGAGACCCAGGTTGTAATGGGGAGATTGATAGTCCTCAGGAGGCGATGATCTGAAGCTGAAGTCCATACCGTTATTGTTGCTACTGCCAGCACTTATGTTGGTGCTGGCAGGTTGTGGTGGAGGAAGTCAGACAACTGATACGCCCACCCAGTTGCCAATAGCAACCGCAACTTCATACCGCACTTACACTCCAGTTCCTTCACCTACTAATACGCCAAACCCTGAACCGACAGCTAAGATTGTTCCTACACCAACAGCGACTGTTGATATTGAAATTCCAGAACCAACTATAGATGGAAGATGGCGCGGAATAGTAGTTTGTGATGCGGATAAGGAGCGATGGGGAGGAGGCGAATACAAACTTGGTAACGGTAAACTCTCTGGCAAGGTTGATTTCACTGTTAGTAAAGGAACTATAAAAACAGGAAATCATGACTATCCTGGACGTGGAAGATTTTGGATAGATTGGTCAGGAGGTGGGCATAAAATTCAATCATTCAAGATCTCTAAACAAAAAATCACTATAGAAAGTAAGGCTCTCGAAAATATCTCTAATTGGAATGCAAACTTAGTTACCAATAACACTATGGACTTGATTGATGAGTTGGATTCTTGCAAAGGGAAGTTATATAGAACTGAAGAAATATTCTTTGATTCGTATTCACCAAAATATCCATTAGATTACGTTGATGGAGTTGAAAATGACAAAAAATATACCATTCCAGGATTACTTACATTCCCCGAAGGTGATCAAGAAA
>CAUZMC010000047.1:0-5898 GCA_963580875.1 Dehalococcoidia bacterium | reverse complement strand
GGCTCGTCGCATCCTGGGGCTGAAGAAGGTCCCAAGGGTCCGGCTGTTCGCCGGTTAAAGCGGCACGCGAGCTGGGTTCAGAACGTCGTGAGACAGTTCGGTCTCTATCCGTCGCGGGCGCAGGAGATTTGAGGGAAGCTTTCCCTAGTACGAGAGGACCGGGAAGGACAGACCACTGGTGTGCCGGTTGTCCCGCCAGGGGCACCGCCGGGTAGCTATGTCTGGAGTGGATAAGCGCTGAAAGCATATAAGCGCGAAGCCCTGCCCAAGACTAGATCTCCCATCCTTCCTTGGAAGGAGTAAGGCCACAGGTAGACTACCTGTTTGATAGGCCGCAGGTGTAAGTCCCGTAAGGGATTGAGCCTAGCGGTACTAATCGGCCGAGGACTTAACCCACATTCAGTCACGTAGACCTCTATTTAGATGGGGCCGAAGTTTACTTCGGGCCCTAATGCCGAGTGTCAATCTAAGCCATAGGCTTTATGCTTGTAGGCACAGGATTGATACTTTAATTTGTCGCGGGGTGGAGCAGTGGCAGCTCGTCGGGCTCATAACCCGAAGGTCGTTGGTTCAAATCCAACCCCCGCTACCAAAAAATAGATATAAAAAGACCCACTGGGGATCCTCAGTGGGTCTTTTTATATCTATTTTTATCTGGTTGTTAACGTACAGTTGCGGATATTCACTGTTAGATGTAAGCGGGGGATGGTACTATGGATATCAACCTTTATGCCTGGCTTCCTGTGGACTGAACAATTCTACCAGAGATTGCTACTGCTAGAGGCTTTTTGGAACGGAGAATAAATAACGGAGTTTGATACATTACCCGGGAAGATCCAAACTCGCTGATTAAGTGTACTTCAATTTGATTACTGATACCTAAATGATAGCAAGTAGACTTCGCTATACTTATTCAAGTGTTTGAGAAAAAATGACTATGATTAATAACAGGACTCGCACCTCTAGGACAGCAATAATCTCTTGGGCGTTATACGATTTAGCTAATACGTTGTTCTCTTTTAACATCGTATCTATCCATTTTGCTTTGTGGGTCATAAATGATATGGGAGGATCTGACTCCCATTACGGTTATGCAACCGCTATATCAATGTTATTGGTTCTTGTGACAGCGCCTTTCCTTGGTGCTATGTCAGACAAAGCCAAACGGCGGATGCCTTTTCTAATCGGCACAACATGTTGTTGTGTGGTTTTCACATTCTTCTTAGGTGAGGGCGGCCTTTCTACCTCCCTAGTTATATTTGTAATGGCCAATTATATGTTTCAGTCAGGTCTCATTTTCTATGATGCATTGCTTGCAACAATATCCACCGAGCAGAATCGCGGTAAAGTGGGAGCATTTGGTGTTGCACTAGGATATGTTGGATCATTGATAGGTGCGGTTATTGGCGTGATACTCCTAGATGCTATAGGTCGCACTGGAATATTCAAGATTACAGCCATACTATTCTTGCTATTCGCAATTCCATGTTTCGTATTCGTTAAAGAACGAAGTGCAGAGCCATTCCAAATAAGTTTTAGAATTCTAATAGACTCCGTAGCCCAGATCAGAAAAACTTTCGCAAGGACTCGGGAATTCCCAGGATTATCGCGTTTCTTAATAGGACGGGTGTTTTACGCGGATGCGGTGAATACACTCATCATATTCATGGGCATATATGTGACTAATGAGCTTGGATTCAGTGATGCTCAGGTGCAAATGATCTTGGCTACGTCCATCTTAGCAGCGATCTTAGGAGCCTTCGCCTGGGGGGTTATAGTTGACTCAATAGGCCCAAAGAAATCCCTGAACTTAGTCCTATACCTTTGGATGATTGTACTTGGGGGAATTGCTGCAGTTCCTTTACTTAGCCTTCCAAGCAACTTGATTTGGATTATTGCTCCACTATCTGGCATTGCTTTAGGTGGTACATGGTGTGCAGATCGTCCGTATCTGGTGCGCTTGGTGCCACCTGCATACATCGGTGAATTCTTTGGGATATATAGTATGGTTGGTCGCTTTGCGAGCGTTATAGGGCCTATTTTATGGGTGGTGATTGCAGATACTCTAGGACTAGGGCGTCCTGTTGCGGTTTTAGGCTTGCTTGTATTGGTGGTTATCTCACATCGGATTTTACAAGGAGTTGACGATAAACCACGTGAGTGGAGTGACGAAGTATAGATAGTGTCTTTAGTATTTAGATTCTATTCTCTGATGCAATATGCTCCATCCTTGTCGATCAAAACATGTTAGATGGTGCTGGTAAATTTCTTCATCAACTAGCATTCCCCAATGGAATAATTGAACACAGCTACATTGAACTGAAATGCCATACTGGAAAAAGATAAGCTAGAAGCTATGATGGCTTATGTGCTGAGATTGCTTGTGGATATAGCGCCAACTCCTACCTCTCATGACGAGGTGATGGAGGCAGTGCCAAGTTATTACACTTCTCACAGATGTCATCTGAAATAACCCCCCACTGCATAAGGTATCCAAAGACAAAGCAACCAGTGCAAAATCCAAGGAAAGCCTCCATAGCAGCGAAGAAGATTAGTATTCCGATCACCACGTTAGCTGCTATCGACAGACCAAATCCGTAGTTGAGTACAATGGCTGTAGTTGAAAATACCAGCCCCACTGCCTGAGCGAACTGCTTAGGAGGGCCAGCGACCGGCTTTTGGAGATGGAACATGGGAGCTAAGACCCTGGTAGCCAATAAACCCATGGGGCTCAGGGTAGGCCCGGTAAATACACGGGCAAGGAATCCATAGGCCAAAAAGAATATCAGCCAGTGCGCGTCAAAGAGGACTATTACAATAGATAGTGTTACCACCATTCCAGCTACCATTCGGGCGGCGTATTCGTTGGCTGGATGAGGGAAGCTGAAAATTTTCTTCATCGTTGATACACTCGGTTTATTCATGGCATGTTACTTTAATTGTCTAGGCTATCTACTATAAATGATAACATGTGAGTGTAATCCATTTATCCTGTGCACCTGCATACGGCAATGTACATGCCACGGTAGAAAGCCTTTTCTGTAAACTGGACCCATTTAACACCAATGCCGTTATTCTAAGTCATACTTTGCCTAAACATCGTTCACTACTGCCATGACAGTGCATCAGTATCGCTAGGATATTCAATTATCACCAAGTACAGAGTATTTACCGCCAGCTATGAATGTCTGTTCTTGCCATGACTCGTCGTCAAGCATTGCTATGGAAAAGCATGGAAGATCACTCAGAGCCGTACAACTCATAACCCGAAGTGTGGTGGGTTAAATTCATCCGCTACGAAGAATGTTTATTGAAGTGTCTCCCAAAAATCGTTGAGGCCTGACGAGCATTTGGATGCTGATTAATTACATATCCAATGCCTTGAGATTGAACGCTTTGTTATGTTAAAATATTAGGGAATTTATTTTGTACCGCAATCGCAATAAAGAGTGAGGTAGATACTAATGGCTACAACGACTGAGCGTCCCAGTGAATACAAAGTGGTGGGTACGAGGCCTATCCGACATGACGGTGTGGATAAAGTTACTGGTCGAGCCAGATATAGCGCCGATTTAACTGCGTCAGATATTCTTTACGGCAAGACCCTGAGGAGCCCTCACGCTCATGCCCGTATCAAATCTATTGATGTGAGCAAGGCCCTTCAATATCCTGGTGTGAAGGCTGTGGTAACCAGCAAGGATCTGCCTATACCAGCCGATGAGCCGATATCATTAGGAGAGGGACCGATGGTCAATCTGAGGTTCGTTTCCGAGAACGTTCTTGCCAGAGGGAAGGTTCTGTACAAGGGCCACCCGGTAGCGGCAATAGCCGCTGATTCCCTCCACACCGCGGAAGAGGCCCTTGCTCTTATTGAGGTGGAGTACGAAGTCCTCTCACCGGTCCTCACTGCGCCTGAGGCTATGAAAGAGGGCTCTCCGATCCTTCATGAGACAATGACAACCAAGTCACTTGGTCAAGACACTGGCAAGATTAGCAATGTGGCTACGCACACTCGGTTCAGTGGCGGCGATGTGGAGCAAGGCTTCAAGGAAGCTGACCTGATAATCGAACGGGAGTTTACGACTCCCACCGTACATCAGGGCTATATTGAGCCTCAGTCTAATACGATATTGTGGAATGCTGATGGTGAGATCACAATCTGGACCAGTAACCAGGGGCATTTTGGAGTGCGTCAGAACACAGCGGCCGTTATTGGAGTCCCTGTGTCACAGATACGAGTTATTCCAATGGAGATTGGCGGAGGGTTTGGCGGGAAAATGCCCTTGTATCAGGAACCTACTGCCGCTTACCTGTCTCTCAAGACCGGGCAACCAGTGAAGATGACGATGACACGTGCCGAGGTATTGGAAGCCACAGGTCCCGGTTCCGGTTCGTATTCATGGGTGAAAATGGGTGTCAAGAAGGACGGGAGCATCGTTGCTGCTCAAGCTTACTTGGCCTTTGAAGCTGGCGCCTATCCTGGCTCTCCGGTGAACGCGGGTGCCATGTGTATGATGAACATGTACAACATTGAGAACGTACTCATAGATGCCTACGACGTGGTGGTGAACAAGCCCAAGACGTCCGCATATCGTGCTCCAGGAGCTCCTCAAGCCACCTTCGCTGTGGAATGTGTAGCGGATGAGATATGTGAGCAGCTTGGAATTGACCCTCTGGAATTCCGTATGATGAATGCCTCAAAAGAGGGAGACCGTCAGGCTTCTGGTGTTCCCTTTGGCAAGGTTGGAAACGTGGAGGTTCTCGAAGCCGCCAAGGCGAGCCCACACTTCAACAGCCCTCTTGGAGAGAGCGAAGGGAAATATCGTGGCAGAGGTATTGCCAGCGGATTCTGGTTTAATGGCGGAGGCCAATCAAGTTGCACCATCGCCGTGAATGGCGACGGTACTGCTCAGATGGTCACGGGCTCCGTGGATATTGGAGGGACTAGGTCAGCTACGGCGATGCAAGCTGCCGAGGTGTTAGGCATTCGATCTGAGGACATTCACCCCTCAGTGGGAGACACGAGCTCAATAGGTTATACGGGCGTGACCGGCGGAAGCCGCACTGCCTTTGCCACTGGCTGGGCCGCTTACGACGCGGCTCAAGACATTGTGCGACAGATGAAAGAACGAATAGCCAATCTGTGGGAGACATCTGAGGATGAGATTGAGTTCGGTGATTCGATCTTCACACGTAAAGGTGATAACGAACAGCAGATCACATTCAAGGAGATATCAGGTCGTTTGATGGAAACAGGTGGCCCCCTTGTTGGTAAAAGCACAGTTTCACCTCGTGGAGTTGGAGCCGCTTTTTCACATCACATTGTCGATGTTGAAGTAGACCCTGAAACTGGTAAAGTGGATGTCATACGATATACATCCATACAGGACGTTGGCAAGGCCATTCACCCTGCTTACGTGGAAGGTCAATTGCAGGGTGGAGCGGTACAAGGTATCGGTTGGGCGCTCAACGAAGAGTATTTCTATAACGACAAGGGACTGATGACAAATGCGTCTTTCTTGGACTACCGTATGCCAACTTCCCTTGATCTTCCCATGATAGACACCATCTTAGTTGAGGTTGCAAATCCAGGCCATCCATACGGGGTGCGTGGAGTTGGGGAAGTCTGCATTGTGCCACCTCTTGCTGCGATTGCCAACGCGATCTCACATGCCATAGGTGCGAGAATGTATGACCTCCCAATGAACCCAGGCCGCATCGTGAAAGCCTTGGGGGAAAAGAACGGGAAGTAAGAAGAAGAACACGACCTGAGTGCCTGTGCAAGTGCGGGATATGCAAGGAGACCTTCTCTATAAACTTGGTTAGAGAAGGTCTCCTTGCGCGTCTGCCAGTCTAAGTTTGTTGTCGTTCAGCTTCATACACTGGTAGGACTTTCAT
>CAUZMC010000046.1:0-6220 GCA_963580875.1 Dehalococcoidia bacterium | reverse complement strand
CGGCATGATTTCAGGTGCGCACCTCAACCCGGCGGTAACATTCTCCGCTGTCTTGACTCGTAAGATGGGCGCTGCTAAGGGTGGCATGTATGTGATTGCCCAAATATTAGGTGCTACACTGGCAGCCCTGCTTGTCAAAGCTGTAATTCCCGATGCTATGGAGGGAGGACTTGGTACGCATGCTCTTGGAACCGGTATCAGCGCCTGGGCTGGAGTGGCTATTGAGATGGTCCTGACCTTCATTCTAGTCTTCGTGATATTCGCAACGGCTGTGGACTCCCGCGGTCCTAGCATCATAGCTCCAATAGCCATAGGTATGACTGTGCTGGTGGAAATCCTTGTGGGATTGCCTTTGACAGGAGCTTCTATGAATCCAGCTCGAACTCTTGGCCCGGCTTTGGTCACTGGACAGTTGGCAGACAACTGGGTTTTCTGGATAGGCCCTCTCAGCGGTGGCGCTATTGCAGCCTTGACGTATGAGTACGTTTTCCTGAGAGCACGCAGTTAGGAAGATTTTCAGGTAGAACATTCCTAGAGGTAAGATGTATGCAACTGGCATTCTTTGTCGGAGTTGGAGGCTTTCTAGGCGCAATCCTCAGATATTTCATGAGTGGTTGGGTGCAGGACATCCTAGGAAAGCCATATTGGCCGTACGGCACTCTTGCCGTCAACGTCTTGGGATGTTTGCTGTTAGGATTCCTCGTTGGATTGGTAGAGGTGAGGAACGTCTTCAGCCCAGAAGTGAGGTCGTTGCTCTTCATCGGCGTGTTGGGTGGTTTTACGACATTCTCTACATTTGGAGTAGAAACGTCGACTCTTTTGCGGGACGGAGCTCTTACGAGTGCCGCTGTAAATATCTTTCTGCAGGTTGTGCTCGGAGTAGGGGCTGCAATGATGGGCTACTATCTATCACATCTGACGTGAGTTGAAAGATTACGCTGTCTGATGAATAACAATAAGGGCCGCATCACTATTTTAGTGATGCGGCCCTTGGTTACGCTGAGAGGTGTAAATGGGGGTAAACCAACGTAACAAAACTCTTGTAAATGCTGGACTTTGTGTAAACGGCTATAAATAGGAATCACAGCCGTTGAGGACAAATTGCGGACAAGCTTAAAATGGGGGGGGGGGGGTGGCAGGTCAAAGGTTTGGCCCGCAGCCTCTACTGGTGGGGGGTACTCTTATACGAAATCTCTGGAAAAACGGAAGATTTATCTCAGCGACTGAAACAGCTAGATAACACCAGTATGCCTCTTCCATTTGAGTGTATTCACACAATAGAGGTTAATAACTCTTCCAAGGTGGATCACTTGTTACATGACGCTTTTGCTGATCTTCGCACACGATGATTCGGTAGATAACAAGCTACCTCCTCATAACATCTCGCATAAAAACCTATCGCGTGAGCCAACAACAAAGTTGGCTAGTCTGATTTATTCTCAGGAGAGCAATCAAACCAGTAATAATCCACACAGTGAAACATATCACGATCCTCCAGTGGTTGATAAGATTCGTCGCGGCGGATCTTAAATTTCAAATCTAGTTCACTCCAAAACGATCGCTCAATACAGCCGTCCTGTAAGTAAATATCTCCGAAATCCGATTTCTTACGAAGATTTTATCTGCAAAATCTCCTATCAAACCGAAGCCGATATCATAATGCACGATGTCCTGCATTAACACACCGTTTTCAGTCTCATGGAAATGGTGTTGATGATGCCAAAATCGGTAGGGACCGAAACGCTGTTCATCAACAAACATCCGTCGATCAAGATAGTGCGTAATCTCAGTGACCCAGGTAAGAGGAATAGAAAACATTGGTCTCACCTGATGAACAATAATCTGCCCAGCGTATGTTTCATGCGCAGTCTCATTGATCACCTTGAAACCCATATCCGGCGGTGTCATATCTTTGAGATTATGGGGGTCAGAAAAAAATGCCCACGCCTCATCCAGCCCTACTGCGAGTTCAAGGTCCCCAGCAAATCGATGTAAAGTCAACTCAACACCTCCACCAATGAATTAATTTTGTCCAAAGAACTCCTTAAGTGTAGGCTCGATCAGCGGCGGCTCACATTGATAGCCACGTTATTCTAGTCGCATCGAATTCATGTATGCGGCTTGCAGTATCTTTAGGCCTCTCGGTATTCGCCCTCTACCGTGTCTTCCGGCGGCGGTTCCGATGTCTCTCCTTCAGCATCGGTTGGGGAGACAGGTGGTTCATCTGCTTGACTGTACACAGCTTGGCCAACCTTTTGCAGGGATGTTTGAAGGTCTTGCATCTTCTGGTTTATCAGAGCGATATCTTGACCCTGTAGCGCTTCTCTAAGTTGAGCAATTGTTCCCTCAAGCTCTTCTTTTAAGTCGGTAGGAACCTTATCTGCGTTATCCGAGAGCAACTTCTCAGCATTGTACGCTCCGCTCTCTGCCATATTGCGGTCATCTATTTCCTCTTTGCGTTGCCGATCTTCATCTGAGTATCTGGCAGCATCTTCCACGAATTTGGCTATCTCTTCCTTGCTCAAACCTGATCTATCTATGGTTATTCGCTGCTCTTTGCTTGTGGCCTTGTCTTTGGCAGACACGTTGATGATACCGTTGGCATCTATGTCGAATGTGACTTCTATCTGTGGGATACCTCTTGGGGCAGGAAGGATACCGTCAAGCATGAATTTTCCAATTGTATTGTTATCTGCTGCCATTGGCCGCTCTCCCTGTAGGACGTGGATTTCCACACTGGTCTGTCCGTCTGCTGCTGTTGTGAAGGCCATGGTTGTGGCGGTTGGAATGGTGGTGTTTCGAGTAATAAGAGGTGTTGTCACATTGCCTAATGTCTCAATGCCAAGGGTCAGGGGAGTCACGTCAAGGAGAAGAATATCGGTCACGTCACCTTGGAGCACTCCCGCCTGAATGGCGGCTCCGGCAGCTACCACCTCGTCAGGGTTGACTCCTTTGTGAGGCTCCTTGTTGAAGAGTTGCTTTGCTTTTTCAAGCACGGCTGGCATACGTGTCATGCCACCAACCATAACGACTTCGCCTATCTGCTCGAGTGTAAATCCGGAATCTGCTAGGGCCTGTTTGCACGGGCCCACCGTGCGTTCTATTAGGTCGTCAACCATCTGCTCAAGTTTGGCGCGCGTTAAGTTCATTGACAGGTGCTTTGGTCCAGAGGCATCGGCTGTTATGAATGGTAGGTTTATTTCCGTTTGCATCACGTTGGAAAGTTCCATCTTGGCCTTCTCAGCAGACTCCTTGAGGCGCTGTATGGCCATGGGGTCCTGCTTCAGGTCTATGCCTTGATCACGCTTGAATTCTTCGCAAATCCAGTCGATAATCCGCTCATCGAAGTCATCACCACCAAGTAGAGTATCACCGTTTGTGGCTTTGACCTCGAAAACTCCATCTCCTATCTGAAGGATGGACACATCGAATGTGCCTCCACCTAGGTCGTATACAGCAATGATTTGATCAGTGTTCTTATCCAGGCCATAGGCCATGGCCGCCGCTGTTGGTTCGTTTATGATGCGTAGCACTTCAAGGCCAGCAATTGCGCCAGCGTCCTTGGTGGCCTGTCTCTGGCTGTCGTTGAAATAGGCAGGTACAGTGATTACCGCCTGTGTTATCTTCTCGCCTAGCTTGGCCTCGGCATCCTGCTTGAGTTTTTGCAGGATCATGGCCGAGATTGCCTGTGGAGAGTAGTTTTCACCCCCCATGACAACCTCATTGTCTCCTTTAGAAGCCTTGACCACTTTATAGGGCAATCGCTTCAGGATGTCCTGTATCTCAGGGTCATCGTTTCTGCGGCCCATTAGTCGTTTGATGGAAGATACGGTGTTTGCAGGATTGGTGCTGGACTGACGCTTGGCGCTGACTCCGGCGTAACGTTCGCCAGTGGTGGAATGTATGGCCACCACTGAGGGGGTAATGCGAGCACCTTCACTGTTTTCTAATACCTGAGCTTCGCCAACCTCAATAACTGCTACACATGAGTTGGTTGTTCCCAGGTCTATTCCCAATACCTTTGGCATTATTTTATCTCCTTCTCTGTGGAATCCGATGTCTCTTCATGAGAGGATTCCTGTTCTTTTCTTTTTGAGACCGTTACCTGTGCCGGTCTAAGCACCCATCCGTGGAGCTTGTATCCCTCTCGTACTATGGACATGACTTTTCCATCTTCATTGTCTTCACTCTCTTCGTAAAAAACCGACTCGTGCTCTAGAGGATCAAAAGTCTTATTCAGAGCTTCTATTTGAGTGACTCCGAAAACCTCCATGACACCTTTTAGATTGCGGTATACCAACTCCATTCCTGCTATCCAGGGATTTAGGGCATCTTCCGCTGGAATGTGCTGGATTGAGCGCTCAAAATCGTCAATGACTGGAAGTAGCCTTATGAACAGATTTTGGTTGGCTCGTTTTTGAAGCTCAATTTTCTCATCCTCCATACGTCTTTTGAGGTTTACAGAGTCTGCTCTTTCTCGTTGGCTAAGGGTGCGGAACTGGTCAACCTCTCGCCTAGCCTCATCCAGCTGTGCCTGGAGGTCTGGGACTGTTTCCCATTCGACGGTATTTTCCTCCTCTGTGCTCATTTACTTTTACTCTCCTAACTAATGCTACACCTTTGTGTGGTTATTGGGGGATATAGAACCCATCTCTATTAACAGCTTCTCAAGTTCCTGCAACACAAATTGGTTCATGGCTTTGGCCTGGGACATTGATTGCACTTTTTCTCTTAATTCAATGATGCGGTTAACCAACGCCAGTGCAAAGTTCACCCCTGCTAGATTCATTCCAAGATTATCAACCATGTATTTAATCAATTGTATTCTGACAACGTCCTCATCGGAATATAGGCGAAGCAATCCAATACTTCGACTGGGCGTAACCAAACCAAGGCGCTCGTATTTTCTGAGCGTTTGCGGGTGCATGTTCAGTATTTTGGCGGCCACGCTTATGACGTAAACTCCACCCAGCACACTCTCGGAATTTGGCAGTGGCGAAGATGGTATCCCATCGTTATTGAATCGCTGCATTCGTTTGTCCTGTCAGCATTTGCATCCAAGAGTCACAGACTCTCTGGTTACATACTTGCTGTAGACTTATGTTGCCCGCAACCTGTATTTGCTACGATTCCAGTATATGACTTGATATGATGCGTGTCAAGTCATATACTGTTAATAGAATCATATAATGAGATTCGTTCTGGTATAGAGTTGAATGGTAATCTTTGATGTATGCAGGTGCTGACACGAGTGTAGTTTTGCGAAAACATGCATATAATGTGGTTAAGGTTAGTGGAATAGAATTTAATGAATATGGAATATTATGATTCTTATATTGATGACAGTTATGGGGAGTACATAGAGCCAGTCAATAGGCTACTGGCAGCGTCAAAGCCTGAGAAGAAGGCCGTCTAAAGATCGAGTTGGTTTTTTCTGGGCTTGGACTTCAGAACTGCGTTCAAACTTCCAGTGTGGAACCCAGCTAGGTCTAATGTGACGTATAGATAGCCAATGGCTTGCATATCTGTGACCAGCTTTGCTCTGACATCAGGTTGCAATAGCAGGGCCATATCCTTGGGTTCCGCTTCGATACGCGCTATGGTCTCGTGATGGCGCACTCGAACCTGACGGAGTCCAAGTTCCTTGAGGAGCGCCTCCGCTTGTGCCACACGCTCCATTATCTCAACTGATACCGGAGTTCCAAAAGGTACACGTGACGACAGACATGGCTGAGCTGGTTTGTCCCATGTTGAGAGATTACGTAGTTTGGAAAGCGTTCGTATATCTTCCTTGGTGAGCGTTGCTTCCACCATTGGGTTGCGTATGCCGTATTCATGGCCTGCTTTGATACCTGGGCGATAGTCGCCAAGGTCATCCATGTTGGTTCCGCTTGCCACCCAAGCAAGCCCTTCCTCAGCTGCGATTGGTTGCAATTGTGTGTAAAGTTCCACCTTGCAGAAATAACACCTGCGTGGGCCATTGGCAACATACTCTGGATTAGAAAACTCCTGTGTTTCAATGACGCGGTGGCGCATTCCCAACTTACCTGCCAGTGTCATAGCTTCCTCAAGCTCCGACGGTGCCATGCTGGCAGACGATGCGGTAACCGCTAGGCTTTGTTTCCCCAAAATATCGTGGGCTGTGGCTGCAAGGAATGTGCTGTCAACTCCTCCGGAGTAGGCTACAACTACCGAACCCATTTCCTTTATGATGTCTTTT
>CAUZMC010000045.1:0-6474 GCA_963580875.1 Dehalococcoidia bacterium | reverse complement strand
TACAGTGAAGGCCATCGGCGAGGATTACTTCTCAGTTGACACAATGCCAGAGACCCTAAGGCGTACCAATCTGGGCTTGCTGAAGCTGGGAAACCCTGTGAACCTGGAGAAAGCCCTGACTCTTAGTACGCCTTTGGGTGGGCATCTGAACCAGGGGCATGTTGATGCTACCGGAACCCTTGTATCAATACTGCATGAAGGCGATGCTTTAATTATGAGATTCAAAGCACCTTTTCAGGTGATGAAGTACGTGGTTGAGAAGGGTTTCATATCCGTCGATGGCATCAGTCTGACTGTGGTGGAATGTGACGACTCTACCTTTGTAGTTTCTGTGGTAACATATACTCTCGAACATACTAATTTGGGTTATCGTGAGCTCGGTGATGTGATTAATCTGGAAGTCGATATCTTGGCTAAGTACGTGGAGAAATTATTGTCATACCGTGGATAGACCAGATAACTTAAGCAGTATTATAACTAAACATGCGCCATTGGAGGGCGATTATGGCTCTATCGACTGTAGAAGAAGCGATCAAAGATTATCAGGATGGCAAACTTGTCATATTGGTAGATGATGAAGATAGGGAGAATGAGGGCGATTTGATAATCGCCGCGGAGAAGGTAACGCCTGAGGCTATAAATTTCATGGCCACACACGGTCGGGGTCTGATATGTATGCCTGTCACAGGTGAGCGCTTGGAGCAGCTCAAGCTGCCTATGATGGTGCAAGACAACACCGCCCGTCATAGCACCGGGTTCACCGTTTCAATAGATGTGACGCTCGGTGCAACCACCGGCATATCGGCGTCTGATAGGTCAGCCACGATCAAGGCAGTGCTTGATCCCAACACCGAACCGGCAGACCTGGCAAGGCCGGGGCATATATTCCCCCTGCGTTATCAGGAAGGCGGCGTCCTTGTCAGGGCGGGTCAAACTGAGGGCTCTGTAGATTTAGCCAAATTGGCTGGCCTGTATCCAGCGGCTGTCCTGTGTGAGATTATGAACGAAGATGGTACCATGTCCCGTGTTCCTCAGTTGGAGATATTTTCTAAACTACACACTATCAAGATCATCAGCGTAGCCCAGATTATCGCTTATAGACTGCTACACGAAGTTATGGTGCAGCAAGTAGCCGATGCTAGGCTTCCCACTGGTTATGGAGAGTTTAGAGCTGTGGCATTCAAGAGTGAATTGGATACCGCTGAGCATTTGGCCCTGGTTATTGGGAAAGTGGATACTGAGTTGCCAGTGCTTGTCAGGGTGCATAGTGAATGTCTCACGGGAGATGTGTTCGGTAGTAGGCGTTGTGATTGTGGCCCTCAGATAGATTTAGCCTTGCGGCTTATCGCAGAAGAAGGCAGTGGGGTCTTCCTCTATATGCGCCAAGAGGGGCGTGGTATAGGACTGCACAATAAGATAAAGGCATACGCACTGCAGGACACAGGTCTGGACACGGTAGAGGCAAATGTTAAGCTGGGCTTCGAGCCTGACCTGCGCCACTACGGCATTAGCGCACAGATTTTGGTCAACTTGGGAGTTCAAAATATGCGCCTGTTAACCAACAATCCTAAGAAAGTCGTAGGGCTAGAATCCTACGGGCTTAAATTAGTGGAACGTATTCCAATCATAGCGCCTTCAACATCGGAAAACGAGAGGTACATGGAGACTAAGCGTTCGAAACTCGGGCATCTGGTGGGAACGGAAGAGGTCAAGGATTGAAGGGGCTCTCTTTTTATGACCAAGGGGAGGAAAATGGCCCGGGAACCCGCCTCAAGGGCAGTTTGGACGGTCATGATCTCAGGATAGCGGTGGTGGCCGCACGGTTCAATTTTTTTATTACCTCCTTGCTGGTGGAAGGTGCCTGCGAAGCGCTCCTTTCACACGGGCTTGAGGAGAATAACCTAGTGGTTTCTTGGGTGCCAGGCGCATTTGAAGTGCCACTTGTGGCACTTCAAATGGCAAAGACTGGAAAATGGGATGCAATAGTCTGCCTTGGTGCTGTCATTCGTGGGGAAACAGCACATTTCGACTATGTGTCAGGAGAAGCCGCCAGGGGCATTGCCGACGCATCTAGAGAAACTGGAGTCCCGTTGGCCTTCGGCATACTTACAACGTACACCGAAGAACAGGCAGTAGAGAGAGCAGGTGGCAAACTTGGAAACAAGGGTTGTGACGCTGCACTTGCCGCCTTGGAATCTGCTAACTTGATGCGGATTCTGAAGGATAAATTCTAACTATAAGCAACACGCTGGCTATGTGTCAGATGCACGATAACCTTTTAGCAAGTATTCCACTGTCTTGCCCTGCTAGGTATTTTATCCATATTGCTTGCCTTGCAGTATCAATTTTCAGAGAGTAACTGTTAAGGGTAGTGCGGAATTTCCGCTATATGGTGACCGAGCCCATTAGTCATCATTGAGGTGAATTCGCCGTTTTTCACCTGCCTTCTTCTGTTGATGGTAAACTAGGTCTGAGCATAGTATGCCACGACCTAGTTTAGTTCCTGAAGGCATTGCATATACCCTAAATTAACGACCGAGATTGACCGCCGTCAACGTTGATGGATGCTCCTGTGATGAGGTCTGCCTGCTCAGAGCATAGGAAAGCAATCATGGCCCCAACTGGCTCAGGCCAACCGAACTTCCCCATGGGCAGTTGACGGGCGATGAACTCATTGACAACCTCTTCGGAGTTTCCATTCACAAATCGTTCCCATCCACCGCCGGGGAACTGTATAGAACCTGGGGCCAAGGTGTTCACCAACACATTGTAGGGGGCAAGGGATAGCGCCATGTGTTTGGAGAAGGCAATCAATGCTGCTTTGGCAGTCATGTAGGTTAGAGCCCCTCCAGACTCTCTACCCCATATGGATGCTATGTTCACGATGCGACCCCACTGTCGTTCCTTCATGTCTGGCAGTCCGAGACGGGTGAGGCGCACAGCGGAAAGGAGGTTTAGATCAAGGGTATCCATCCAGTCTTGGTCGGTGGTGGTGTCGAAGTCACGGCCACCCTTGGTGCCGCCAACGTTGTTGACTATGATGTCTACATGACCGAACGCTTTTATCGATTCCTGGTAGAAAATCTCAGCCCCATGAGCGGTAGACACATCTGCCTGTACACCTAACACATCGCGTCCAAGTCCCTTCATTTCTTCTACAGTTTCATTCAGGCCATCCACGTCACGCGCACATATGGCTACTTTGCATCCTTCGCCTGACAGTGTCAGTGCTGCCTGGCGGCCAAGGCCGCGGCTTCCTCCTGTTACTAGTGCTACGCGGCCTTCAATACCCAAATCCATAATACCCCCCTATAGGAATGTAGTAGTATCGTATTTTAAATGTGTTGAATACATGATGACATATCGTTTTTAGTGAACCGAGGAAGTAGAGTTCAGTAGTGAAAGCGCAGTTCTCAATGCTACTACTAGGGGTTAGATTCCCATTATCTCCATTTATTTGAAGGAACAAAAGACGTCCTCACTGGATTGCGTGGCTCACTGACCCAGAGCTTCCTATCAGGGTGCATTCCAGCACCAAGTTTTGCCGAGACGGCTGAACGTCTCATGCGATTAAGGAGTCGAGTATCTGCTACCCCAACAGAAGGATGCGTCCCACCATTTGACTCCACTATTTTTTCCCACGCTACTTTTCTTTTATTCAAGAGCACAGCATCAGACAACTCGGTACAGTTAAGTTCATTAATATTAAGATCAACTACAATTTCATCACCGTCTTCTATGAGGGCAATCTTGCCGCCCAAAGCTGCCTCTGGACCCACATGCCCAATGACAAGCCCAACCGAACCACCTGAAAATCTAGCGTCTGTCATGAGCCCTACAACTATTTCCCGTTCTCTACAAAGAGTTGTAATTCTAGAAGTGGCGTCTAGCATTTCAGGCATGCCAGGAGCTCCACTTGGGCCCTCGTAACGAACAATTATCATATCATGGTCATTAAATATGTTAGGCTCATTTTCCAGAGAATCTAACAAGGCACGTTCACCATCGAAAACTCGTGCATTCCCAACGAAAATATTGTCTTCCAGTCCGCCTTCCACGCCGGCAAGTTTCAATACAGCACTGGACTCAGGTGAAAGGTTACCACCCAAAACTCTTAATCCACCTGTGAGTTTGTACGGATTTTTTACTGTGTAGATCACAATGCCATCAGGTGATGGAGGATTTAGTCTATCAACCTGCTGAGCAAGGGTTTCTCCTGTACAGGTAGTGGTTTCCCCATTTAACAGACCTGCGTCTAACAAATCCTTAACTATAACCTGCACACCGCCGTTCTCATCTATATCAACCATCGAGTAGTTTCCAAAAGGCCTTACGTCTACTAGAACAGGAACCACATGTTGCGACAGGTAATTAAATTCCTCTGGTGACATAATTTCATTAGAGAAATCAGCATAACCAGCAGATCTGGCTATCTCAGGTGCATGTAGCAAAACGTTTGTCGAACCCCCTATTGCCATGGAAACTATCATGGCATTCCTTATTGAGTCGCGGGTTACAATATCTCGCGGAGTAACCTGTGATTCGATGAGGGCACGTAGATAATTCACTAGTTCGTCTGGAAACTGTTCAATTCTGCGAATGTCATCTGAAGGAGGAGAAACCATATGCAGTGGCTCCATTCCAAGCACGCCAATAAAAGTCTGCATGGTGTTGTAAGTAAACATTCCACCACAACTCCCAAATCCAGGGCATGCTTCGCAGGCTATTCTTTTCTTCATTTCGTCATCATCGCTGCCGGCAACCTGAAAGCCAGAGATTATGTCTAGCCTCTGACCCGTAACTGAATCCGTCCCAGGACGAATCGTACCATCCGACATAATGATTGCTGGTCGGTTATGCTCAAGAAGTGCTGCTAGTGTACCAACAGGAGGCTTGTCGCAAGCGACAACAGCTATAGTGCCCTCTAACCCGCTAGCACTTAAATGTTCACAAACTGAATCATGTGTAACTTCACGTCCGATCAGTGAATAACGCATTTCTCTAGTGCCATTGCGCATACCATCTGAGGTTGCAAGGGTATATTCTGGTTGGACCAACCTCATGCTCATTTGGTCGCCGCTGCGCCCCATTTTTAGTCGAAGACATTCCTGTATGGCTTCGACTTTCTGCTGTACTCCCAAATAGCATTGTGAATCTCCCTTGTTTCCAATAACCCCCACAGAAGGCTCATGAATAAGTTCAACATCTGTACCAAGTTCCTTAGCAATGCCAAATGTTTGCGCGCTTCGTCCTGGATTATGGTCTATTAGAACTGCTTTAGAATTTCGCACTAGATGATCTCCACAATATATAATGCTTAATGATACATTAAGCATTATATATTTATATAGTTGTGCAAATCTAGGTAGGCTCTTGCCCCCACAGATCCACTGTCTGAAGCTACCGTTATACGCATCGTCTACTTTTCATATTGACTTGGTGTATTGTCGAGATATACGATATACTATGAATCTGAGAGAATGCAAGCCTGTGAGGAGGTAAGAGATATGCCTAGAATCGGACCCACAGAACTTATAATAGTCCTCGTCATCATTCTCATAATCTTTGGTGTTGGAAGGCTTGGCGAGATAGGCGGAGCTATGGGCAAAGGTATTCGAGAGTTTCGCCGGGGTCAGTCTGGTGACTTGCAATCCGATGAACCTGCGTCCGTAGGCGAAGCTAAATCCCCTAGAAGAAAGCGCAAGGAAAAAGTCTGAGTTTCTATCTAATCGATTAATAAAAGCACGATATCTTAGATAAAAGCCGGGGCTCCGTTTACTGACGGGGCCTCGGCTTTTATTTGTTTGCAAGATTGACAAAATATCTAGTGCCCAGATTGTTCTGATGCTGCTGATTCAACTGACACATTCCTCTGGCCTATCCGTGCCAGCTTGGCCAGCCATATGCCAAGCTCGTAGAGGAGGATTATTGGCAGAGCCACAAGGCTTTGATTGACTGGATCGAATGTGGGGGTTATCAGCGCTCCGAGGATGAATGCAACCACGACGGCAAAGCGGCGCTGTCTGGCCAGCGTCCGTGGTGTAATCAACCCAATCTTGCTCAGGAAGAACATGACTAGCGGTGTTTGAAATGACACGCCAAGCCAGAACAACAGTGTAATTACAAGGTTGATGTAGTTACCGACAGTTATCATTGGAGTTGCTATGTTAGAGCCGAATGTCAGCAGGAAACGAAGGGCCGGAGGCAACAGAACATAATATCCGAAGGTAGCACCTGACACAAAGGAAATCATTGTCCCTGGAAGAAGGGCAAATAGATAGCGTTTCTCCTTGGACGTCAGTCCTGGTGCGACGAACATGACGACTTGATATAGGATAATTGGAGCGGCTAGCGCTAGCCCTCCAAGGAGAGATACCTTCATGGTAATGCCGATCATCTCCGTTGCCTGTGTGAAAATGAGCTTCTGATCCTGTAAGGACTCGAAACCTTGTGCCGGACCCATGAGCAGGTCGA
>CAUZMC010000044.1:0-6746 GCA_963580875.1 Dehalococcoidia bacterium | reverse complement strand
GTTGCCTTGCAATTACCCCAACGTTTGTCCCGGAATCGAAGAGGGCCTGCTGGCTGGCATCTATTGGGTCTGCCAGCTCACTGGAATATGTATTCAGGTGCAAAAGTTTAAGGCACTGGATACCTGCTGTGAAGCGCGTTTTTGAGAGTTGCGGATATTGGTTACTGGTCATGTGTAATTGCAGGGCTTGATATGCGTTTAGCTGAATTGCAGGCATATTAGCACTTCTTGCCACAAAGGTTCCAGAGTTTTTATGGAGGCTAGGGATTCGAAATTCAGCAAGGGCGCATAAGATACAGGGATGTACAGTTATCAGAGTTGAGGAAATGTTGATTGAGATGACTTGGCTACCATAGAAGCAATTTGACAATTAGGCTGCATGAAATATTATGTGTGTTGAATATAAAAGCGTAACATGTAAGGATTCAGATTCCGAATATCGTTTAAAATAAAGCGAATAGATGTCCACCATAGTTATACTATATAGTAATAAGAATAAAGGAAAATAGTTCATGTATTATTTGACGCGATTTGCACTTAAATGGTGGATTGTCACGATTGTGGCTTTGTTGCTGGTGATGGCTGGTGGTGTATTCACCTTGACCAAGATGCAGGTTGAACTGTTTCCAGACGTAGATTTCCCACTGATCACGCTAGTCACTGTCTATAATGGTGCGGACGCAGATAGTGTTCTCCAGGAGGTCACTATTCCTCTGGAGAATGCCATCAACGACCTTGATGACTTGAAAACTGTGACTTCCGTGTCATCCTCTGGCCTTTCCGTGGTGACAGCTGAGTTTGAATTCGGAACAGGGATGAAGGATGTAGCCTCTGTCATAGCTCAAAACCTGGAACAGTTGTCACTTCCACCGGGGGTGAAGCTGCCACGGGTACTTAGGATCAGCTTAAGTGAGATTCCTATATTCGAATTCAGTGTGCTGAAGAATGCTGGGGATTCTGAAGAAGTAGATGAGCTTATGGCATTGGTGACAACCGAGATTTTACCAGAAGTGTGGGATGTGCCTGGTGTGTTCAGTGCCGAGATACCAGTAAGTTCCGTAGCAGGCCTTAGTATCGCGCGGACTAATGGTAGCCCTAGCCTGTCTGTTGTTGTGGTTAAGGATCCCACCGCGAATACTGTGAGTGTGGTTGAAAGTGTTTTGGAGAAGTTGGACGAGCTGGCTTTGCGGCTTCCGGCAGACGTTGATATGATTACAACATCGAACCAGGCCCCCCAGATTCAGGCCTCCATTGACTCTCTGAAGAGGGAATCGTTTTTTGGCGCGCTCTTCGCCATCGCTGTAATATTCGTGTTTCTCCTGAGCGTACGACCGACCCTCATAACCAGTATTTCAATTCCCGCCAGCATACTTGGTGCGCTGGTTATCATGAGCTGGCAGGGGATGACCCTTAACATGATGACTCTTGGAGGACTGGCTATAGCCACTGGCCGGGTGGTGGACGATAGCATAGTGGTGTTGGAGAATGTATATAGGCATATTCAGAGGGGTGGTGACCGTGTTCAGGCTACTCTGGAAGCCACCAAGGAGGTGGCTGGAGCCATTATAACCTCTACTCTGACTACCATAGCGGTATTCCTGCCATTGGCCTTTATTGGAGGTATCATAGGTGCCTTTTTCCTGCCTTTTGCCCTTACTATCATCTACGCTTTGATTGTCTCGTTGGTGGTGGCGTTGACCGTTGTGCCTGTGCTGGGAAGCCTATTCATCAGACCTGGCGATGCTATGGGTGAGCGGGAGACGTGGCTTCAGAGGGTATACACCCGCGTTATCAACTTGGCTTTGGGGCACAAGTTGGCCACGCTTGCCTTTGCCATGGTTCTATTTGTGATGAGCTTTGGACTGCTTCGCTTTATCCCTCTGGGTTTTATACCGAGTTTGGGTAGTGACATGTTGATTGGTGACATTACGCTTCCTACAGGCACATCGATGGATGATATGTTGGAAGATGTTGTGCATGTGGAGCAAGTGTTTGATCGCCTGAGGCATGAGGGTGTTGTTGATAGCTTTCGTATAACTATAGGTCGTGTCGATTTCTCAGACCCTGGTAGTGCTGGCTCAGACAGCCAAAATGTGGCTGCTCTTTTAATCCGTCTAACTGCCGATGCGAACGTAGATGACACAATCGAATTGCTTTTGGAGGAACTGATAGAGGGCGAACGCTCTGTAGCGATCAACCCAGTTGAGGGAGGACCGGGGAGTAGCAACTTGCTGGAGTTGATATTTACA
This sequence comes from Dehalococcoidia bacterium, assembly GCA_963580875.1. Taxonomy (GTDB): domain Bacteria; phylum Chloroflexota; class Dehalococcoidia; order Lucifugimonadales; family UBA2985; genus JASLXI01. The sequence goes on along the minus strand of CAUZMC010000044.1, from coordinate 4,497 downwards.
GGAGACGATTACGAAAAAGTTGCAGCTACGGCTGTCAGTGTCGTGGAGGCGCTGCATGCCGTGGACGGCCTGGAGAACGTCGGTATTGCCACAGGCTCTGGCGGAGACGGTAGTACGCAGATAAACCGCGTCAACGGAAGGAGATCCGTCACCATCTCTGGTTCCATAACTGGGAGCGATGCCAATATAGTAAACATGGCGGTATCTAACCGGATTGACCATGTTGGCCTGCCTCCAGGCGTGGAATTGGAGACTGGAGGGCTTTTTGCAGATATGGCAGAGGCATTCAGCCAGATGGGTAGGGCCATGATCTTCGGTATCATTCTGACCTACTTGGTGATGGTTGTAAGTATGAGATCGCTTAGGACTCCATTAGTCATTATTCTCAGCCTTCCTTTAGCCTCCATAGGCGCGTTGGGTGCGTTGTTTATCACCCAAAGTACGCTTGGTCTGCCTGCCCTCATAGGACTTCTGATGCTCATAGGCTTGGTAGTGACAAATGCGATTGTGTTCGTCTCTTTTGTGGAGTATCTGCGCTCCAGGGGGTTGGGCCTGTATCAGGCGTTGATTCAGGGAGGGCAGACTCGACTCAGACCAATCTTGATGACCGCGTTCACCACCAGCTTTGCGCTGGTGCCATTGGCCGTTGATAAGAATGAAGGAGGAGGCATAATCAGTGCCGAACTGGCGACTGTGGTCATAGGTGGTCTGATGACATCTACATTCCTAACGCTGATTGTGATTCCGGTAGTGTATAGCTTGCTTCGACGTGAGCATACTTCCGTGATGTCTGGCAAGGACTAGCCATCTCTATGAGATTTTAGTATGGCAAAGGATTCTCAATGTAGTTCAAGTCTCATGTTTGCTCTCATACCGGACTTTCCGTTCAGAGATGATTTGCGATCTATAATCGATTATCCCAAAGACATCACAGAATTAGCCGGTTCCTTGATGTCTAGATAAATTCTGTATATTTGGTTTCTCTGGCGGAGCACCTTATGCGTTAGCTTGTGCTTGGAAGATATGTTACTTATATTAATTGGTGAATAATGCTGTGGTGGCTTCGTATAGCAATCGTATAGCTAACACTGTAAGTATCGTATTGAAAGCTATACGGAATGCCCTTTCGGGCATCCATGTTAGTATATTCTTGCCAGACCATGTTCCTAGTATCCCGAAAATAATCATTCCAATCATTAACGGGATGTAGGGTGCAAAAGAAAATCCTAATAAGCCAAAAGTAAGTATCTTTACTCCATGTTGCCAAGACATGAATGCTGCGAGTGTGGAAACTGTCATTCTCCGCTCATCTGTAGTCGCCCTGACAAATGGAGACACTAATGGTCCAGTTCCACCAACGAACATAGTAGCGAACGATGAAAACATCCCTACACCGACGAAAGTGAACCAAGAGGCACTGATTGCTTTAGTCGCAGGACCCCAGAGTGTATAGAGTATGAATAGACCAATTATTCCTTGCAGGAGATATTTAGGGATTGCAAACACTATCTGACCACCGATTGAAACGCCAATCAATGTTCCCATAACGAATGGTAACATCCATGTCAGTTTTATGTGTCTCCGCAGCATTAATGCTCTAAAGAAGTTAGAATTTAATTGTATTACTGCATGTATTGGTATAATTGCTATAGGGTTAAGAAGTGAGGTCATAATAGTTACTAACATTATGCCTCCCCCAAGCCCAAAGGCAGCAGATATTACGGAAGTGAAGAAACTAACTAAACAAAGAGATACAAATCCTACATCCGAAAGTTCTGGAGTACTCCTAATAATTTCATATATAAAATCCATAAGGCTAATTTAATCTAAATAATCTATAAATCAAGGTATTACATTTTCTATTCGAGTGGGATTGTTAATTATTTAGCCGTTGTCAGAGATGTGGGAACAGAGGTAATTGCTGTGGTTCTTGGAATCCGGATACACCGACGCCCACTAGGCGGAACTTGCGTTCTGGGTGCATCTCCCTGTGCAACAGATCGCATGCAACGGTGGCGATGACATTCGATTCAGATGTTGGAGTTGGTAGGGTTATCTGGCGCGTCAGTGTGGTGAAGTCGGCCAGGCGCAGTTTGATGGTTACGGTCTTTCCTGCCAGGCCCGCTCGCTGAAGCCTCGAAGTTATGCTGAGGGCCATTTTCTCTATTTTCTTCACGAGCTCTGATTCTTCTTCAACGTCCTGAGGCATGGTAGTCTCTGCGCTTATAGATTTGGTCTCACGATGCGGGGAGACGCGGTTATGGTCTATTCCCAGTGCTCGTTCTCTAAGTTCAGTGCCTCGCTTGCCGAGGGCCTGATGTAGCCATGCAGGATTGCAGATACTCAGGTCGCCTACGGTGGTTATTCCGTGGCCGTGGAGCACTTCGGTGGTCTTTGGCCCCACGCCGGACAGGATGCTGACTTTCAGGGGGGCGAGGAAGGATTGCTCACCTCCTGTATCCACTAGCAGGAGCCCGTCAGGCTTGGCAAGCTGGGATGAGACCTTAGCCACGGTCTTGGATGACCCTCCTCCTATGCTAACCACGAGCCCTATCTCGTTTTTGACCCTTAGCCTGAGTTCCCTAGCTATGTCGGCAATCTTTTCTCTGGGAACCTTTGCGCTGATGTCTAGGTATGCTTCATCCAGGGAGATTGGTTCCACAAGTGGGGTCAAGTCTAGGAATATGTCCATTACCTTACGGGAAATCTCGTGGTACCTGTCGAAACGTGGACGCACCCGTATGAGGGTGGGGCACAGTCGCATGGCGGTACGCATGGGCATGGCTGAGTGGATTTTGTATTTGCGTGCTTCGTAGGATGCAGCGGCTACTACGCCACGTTCTTCCGGTGAGCCTCCAACAACAAGTGGGTGACCTCTGTGCTGTGGGTTGTCCATCTGCTCAACCGAGGCGTAAAAGGCATCGAGGTCGGCGTGCAGAATGTATTGCCAATCCTGTGGCGTCACGAGGGTGTTTTACCACTACAACAATTACAAATTGCAAATATTCCGTACTGCTTGCTGCATCAGATCGTCTGGCACGTCCGAGCATACAGTGGTGATACCGATGTCCTCCAATAGCACCCAATTGATCTTCTTAGATGTGGTCTTTTTGTCCATCTCCATGGCCTTTACAACACTATCTGGATCCACACCGGGGCATGATGTTGGCAATCCAAATCCCTTTAGTACAGCAGTATATCTCTCCACAGCCTCATGGGAGATGAGTCCCATCTGCTGGGCTATCGCTCCCGCGGCGACCATGCCCACGGATACCGCTTCACCGTGTAACAACGCCGTATACCCAGTGGCCGCCTCTAGTCCATGCCCTATGGTATGCCCGTAATTCAGAAGAATACGCCTGCCTGCGGTTTCCTTTTCGTCCTCAGCCACTATCTTGCCTTTGATGGCCATGCTTCGCCTGATTACCTCCGATGTCACCTCAGGTTCTAGATACAGTAGGGACTCAACCCTTTCCTCAAAGAGGTCGAAAAGCGAAGCGTCCAAGATTAGTCCGTGTTTGATGGCCTCGGCCCAACCTGAGGCCAGTTCTCTGGGAGCGAGACTCTTCAGTGTACTCAGGTCTGCCACGACCATTCTTGGCTGATAGAAAGCTCCAACCAGATTCTTTCCTGCTGGCAGATTGACTGCGGTTTTACCGCCTATGGACGCGTCCACCATCGCCGCCAGAGAAGTTGGCACCTGTATCACCGATACGCCTCTTAGAAACGTCGCCGCCACAAACCCAACTATGTCTCCAACCATGCCGCCGCCAAGTGCGATTATCGCGTGCCCGCGCTCACAGCGCTGTTCGGCGAGCCACGCATATATATCGCCAGCCGTCGTCAGAGTTTTGCTGGCCTCTCCGGCAGGTATGGTATAGTTGTGCACTTCAATGCCTGCTCTTTTGAGCCCGTCATCCACGCGACTACCGTGAAGTTCTGAGACATTTGAGTCCGTGATAACGTATACAGGGCCGTTGATACCGGCAGATAGAAGGTGCATTCCAAGGTTATCTAGTAGATCCCAGTCCACAAATACTGGGTATGTCGCCGATGGTGCTTCTACCAGGAAAGCCGGGGATGGATTCCCTGCTTTAGTTGAGTTATTTATATCGTTGTTTCTCTTCTGCCACATATTAATCGCCTCGCGGGCTACCTCCTGTACGGTGAGTCCATCTGTCTGGACTAAGCATTCAGCCAGGTCATAATGGCCCTGACGCTGAGTTTTTAGGTCCTTTATTTTTTGGATTTGATTGGGAGTGTCCAGCAGAGGTCGCAGCTCAACCACTTCGGAGTTTTTGATGGGCTGTTGCAGCCTGCTTAGAATGGTCTCAGGCATCGCATTCAGGCACACTATAACTCCAGAAGCAGCCATGGCACGATAGTTATTCGGGTCTATTATTGCTCCGCCACCTGTCGACACCACTACACCGGACGCTGCGCAAGCTCTTACCACCGCTTGACTCTCAAGGTGCCGGAAGTGTGCCTCACCGTCAT
>CAUZMC010000043.1:0-6863 GCA_963580875.1 Dehalococcoidia bacterium | reverse complement strand
ATGTTATCTGAGACCGAAGGAGTTATCAGCTTACCGTTCATCACCATAAAGATATTCTCCCCTGCCCCCTCAGAGACATAGCCCTCATTGGTAAGGAGAATGGCTTCATCGAAGCCTGCCAAAGTTGCCTCTGTTTTAGCCAGGATACTGTTCACATATAACCCCCCTATTTTGTTCCTTGGGGGGATCATGGTGTCCTCCATACGTCGCCAGCTAGAAGTGCAGCAACGGATAGCTGTATCCAAGTCCAGGTAAGCACCAAGCGGAATTGGGAATATCACCAGCGCATCAGTAAGGTCCTGGAGCTTGAGTACGGCCACTCGCTCTTCGCCTTTAAAGGCCAAGGGGCGTATATAAATATCCTGCCGGTATCCTGATAGTTTCACCAGTTCAAGAGTAATTTCACTCAATTCTTCTGCAGTATGAGGAACCTTGATTCGCATTACCTTACAGCCCTGTAAAAACCGCTGATAATGCTCTTTGAGCCGAAAAATGTACAGCTTTTCCTGTTCCGAGTTCCAATTTCCCCTGATACCTTCGAAGACGGATGTGCCGTAGTGAAGTGCATGAGTCATCACGCCTACCTTTGCCTCAGACAATGGCAGGAATTCACCGTTTAAGAAGGCATATGACATACACAGGCTCCTTTTCACTAAAACTGAAAGTAATTATATACACGCGTAGATATCAAATCAATATTGACACGATATTATGCCCATAGGATCAAACTCTGAATTCTCGTTACGGCTGAGACAAATTCATGATACATCCAATGAAAGTAGGAGCCCCGTTAATCTCCTGCGAATTGACACACCTCTTTCATGTATGACATCCCATATTCCGCTCTCCAGACGCAATATACCCATTATTATGTGAATGAAAACACAATCATTCAACCTGTCTAGAGTTTATAATTAGCATAAATGGATATTCTGATATGGGACTTGATTAAATAAATGCAAGTTGGCAGAGATGTAATAACGAAGATCACCCACGGGCAAATCTCGCATATTCAAAGGCCGTCATCCAGGTTATTGGCTATGCAAAACGAGAAAGACCAAAGGGAAGCAGTGACGACTCTTCTCCCCTGACTATATAATCCGTAATCCGTTTCCCTGTAGCCGCACTAAGTAGAATACCGCTTCTGTAGTGCCCCACTGCCATCAGAACTCCATCCAATCCATCTATTGGGCCCAGAATTGGAATATCGTCCGGTGAAGATGGACGCAGTCCGCCCCAAACCCTGTACAGCTCCGCACCGGCCACCGCTGGCACAAGATCAATGGCATTGGATAATATTTCGGATATGCCTTTAATTGTGGTTCTATCGTTAAACCCCACGTCCTCGTTGGTTGTTCCTATGACGATGGAGCCGTCAGCTTTTGGTAGAAGATATGATATTCTATGCCACACAATGGTTGAGATAGGCGATGGTAGAATCCTAACCGCCACAATTTGCCCCTTCACTGGGTGTACCGGAATGTCTATGCCAAGCCATTCACTGTACTGGCCCGTCCAGGCACCCGATGCAATCACAACCCAATCTGCCTCCAAATCGCCTGAAGCCAGTCGTACACCGGAAATCCGTTGCTGTTGATATAAAAGGCTTTTGACTTCGGTGTCCTGAAGCAGCGTAGCACCTCGTCTGGCGGCACCCTGTGCAAACGCCCTGACAAGCCTTCGACTATTCAGGTGTCCCTCTTGAGGAGAGAATAAAGACCCCTTAATATTCTCCGCGAGTGCCGGTTCCATACTACGCGTTTCCTGTGCATTCAGCCATTTGACTCCCATATTAAGAGGCTCCTGCCATTTCAGACGAGCTTCGAGGTTCTTCTCATCATCCGAGGTCGTGGCAAGGTGCAGGATGCCGGAACAAAGGTGTTCCACATCTATTCCAGACTCACTTTGAAGCTGTGGCAGTATCTCGTTCAACAAAGCATGGCTTTCCAACGCCAATTTTAGAGGCTCGCCCTCTGTGAATCCCTCAGAGAGAGGGGCTATCATTCCAGCGGCAACGTGCGATGCTCCTCCACCCAGCTTTCCACGCTCTACCAGCGTAACCTTTACACCCGCACCCGCCAGGTGATAAGCGATGGAGCATCCGATTACTCCACCTCCAATGATAATTACATGCTTGTTAGATGCCACCTTGCTCCATTCACTGGTCTACCCACCACCGACAGGTCTAACTATTTCAACGTCATCACCATCATCAAGGACAATTTCTTGAAAAGATTCCCTGTCCACTACCTCTCCATTATGGGCCACAGCAATGAATTTAAGGTTTACACCGCTGGAATGAAGAAAGTCCACAAGCGGCGTCGGCCCCTCAAGTTCTCGATATCGGCCATTTATTGTCAATGTAATCATTCGCTTATCTTATAAAATTCCGTTGTTTTGTCAGAGTAGTAATAAGTTCCACATCAGTCAATATGACACAATTAATGAACGGGAATTTGTTCATGATTATAGATCAACCTCTTCCATGGTTTCCCATGCCGCCATCATTGATTGCTTAAGACCTCTGGCCGCTTTCTCAGGGTCAGAGGCGTTCAGAATGGCTGTGATTACTGCTATCCCACTGGCTCCAGCTTCTAAGACTGACGCCACATTGTATGAGTCTATACCCCCAATCGCCAGTACAGGAGTGTCCACAATGCTCGTCACGGCGGTTATACGGTCAAGCCCGCCTGTCTCAACACCAGGCTTGGAGGAAGTAGGGAATATGGTACCAAGAACAAGGTAGTCTGCATTCTCATTTGCAGCCACAGATGCCCCTTCGGAGTAGTGCACTGCCTTGCTCACCAATAGCCATGATGGGGTTATTCGTTTGGCATCATTTACGTCAATAGAACCCTCTGGTAGATGAATACCATCGGCCCCGGCAGCCAGTGCCACATCAAGGCGATCATTGATTACAAGGAGTGCCTTGCCGTCTGTGATGGCTCGCAGTTTAATGGCAAGTTGCAGAAGTTCACCCGCAGGCAAGTCTTTCTCTCGAAGCTGAACCATGTCAACTCCTCCAGCTACAGCCGCGGCGATTTTCTCCTCCAGCAGGTCGATACCGCACAACCTTCTATCAGTCACCAGGCAGAGACACGGAATTGGTAAAGAGTATCTTGATTGCATTCTATTTCAGCTTCGCCCTATCACTCCCTCAACAGGGCTACTTGCAGACGCATGGGTTTTCCTGCCAATGCGCCCTGCCTGAGAGGCTTTGAACCCGGCTTCCACCCCTTGCCTAAAAGCCTCGGCCATAAGGGCAGGATTGTCTGCCTGAGCGATGCCAGTATTCACCAGGACGGCATCTGCCCCCATCTCCATCGCCTGAGCCGCGTCAGATGGGACACCAAGCCCGGCATCCACCACCACGGGAACGGTGGCTTGCTCAATGATTATCCGTATCTCTTCAGCGGTGTGGATTCCCTGTCCTGAGCCAATTGCCGACCCCAAAGGCATGACTGTTGCACAGCCTATGTCTTGCAGCCTGCTGGCAAGAACAGGATCGGCATGAATGTAAGGTAGAACAATAAATCCGTCAGCAACAAGAGCTTTTGCAGCTTCCAGCGTGCCAATCGGATCCGGAAGAAGGTATTTGGAGTCCGGGATAACTTCCAACTTTATCCAATCTGAGAGTCCCATGGACCGAGCCAGCCGCGCAACCGTAAGAGCTTCCTCCGCTGTTCTACATCCGGCGGTATTTGGAAGGATATGGTATTTATTCCAATCTATGTAATCCAGAAGAGTCTTTTTATCAGGGTCGTCTAAATCAAGACGACGAAGAGCGACTGTTATCATCTCAGTGCCGGAGGCTTCAATCGCACTCACCATCTCTTCCATGGAGCGATACTTTCCAGTACCAAGAATAAGCCGGGACGTAAATTCCCTACCTGCGATGTTTAACGGTTTCATCACTCACACTCCTTAGCGCACAGTTCAAACTGGTGCCAATTTTCCATCGAAAGCCCGAGAGCTTTCGATACCATCCGTGGAATCATATGCAGGGTATTTATCATGCAAAAGCTCAGTCATGCTGTTTTGCTATCTAGCTTCGAGAGTTTCCCTCAGCACTCATAATACCATCACAGATATGATTATCCGATGACAAACGATGCTCTGTGATTTCCATAGCCAAAACCGTACCACAACTATCGGCATTGCAGAGGAGTGTGAACAAGTACGCGCTCCCTTCGCTGGCATTATCCAGTTCAGGTTACGACGGTCGCCCCAATGGGTGGGGGCCTCTCAGCCTGGAACTCCAAGCTCCCGCTGGACTTTCATGTAGAGTAAGGTAATCAGAGGCGCAAAGTCAATTAGCATCACTTCACGATAGCTTCTCACAAGCCATTTTATGAGGCTGTGTGACATTCAAATTATGCTCACCTCACAATTGACATACTTAGCAGCATAGCCTTACAGTGGAGCAACTGAGGTTGAAATACAGTGTCAACAGAGCTACAAAACAGCCCCGAAGACGAGGACGTGATTATAAATTACTGCCCAGTCTGCGGCCGCACAGAGCGACTCCTTTTCAAAGATGGAGAGCATTGGCAGACACCCTTCTTCTTTATGGATGTCTGGTGGGCCAGAGGCCAATGCCCTTCCTGTACAAAAAAACAGGCAACCGCATAGACCCTATTCCCGTCTAACCCCGCTCACAACCAATAGACTTCTACTAGTTCACGCATTGTTGCCTTGGGGTCTGTGTCAATTCTCGCTCTCCGTACAACAAATTCAAATGGGACTTATGCTTCCATTTTCCACCTGGAAGTTGCTGGCATTTGCGAGAAATGATTTCTCTATACGATCTGTATCAGTAGTGGAAACAATAGCCTGTTGGCCACGGGAAACGTACTCCAACAAACGACGACGACGAGATGCATCTAGCTCTGAAAGCACATCGTCCAGAAGCAATATTGGAGACTCTCCAGACTCTCGCTCCAGCAGAGTGCCTTCGGCCAGTTTTAGAGAGAGAGCCAGCGTTCTGGCCTGACCACGTGAGGCGTAGTTGGCCGCCTCCATCCCTCCAAGCATGAGCTTAATATCGTCTCTATGCGGTCCCCACTGGGATGTACCAAGCGCCACATCCCTTCCTCTGCCATCCTCCAATGTTCTCTCAAACGAACGCTGAATGTCTTCTTTTTCAACACCATCCAGAGGAAAGCTGGGGACATAGTCCATCGTCAATTCCTCCTGTGCTTCTGTAAGATCATTGTGCATATCACTAACCAGACGCCGAAGTTCTCGGACAACCTGGTGCCGTTTCAAAGTTATGTACGTCCCCTCTTGCACCAGCGCCTCATTCCAAAAGTCCAGTTCCTCTGGCTGGCCTCTGCGATCCCTGATGAGGCGCAGAAGATGGTTACGTTGATACACCACTTTCTGATATTTCTGAAGGGCGCGCAGATAGACTCTGTCCATCTGACATATGAGAATATCCAGATATCGACGCCGCGTTGCTGGAGAACCCATTACCAGCTGTATGTCTTCGGCATCAAAGAGAACTGCATTAACAGCTCCAACCAAATCTGAAGACGATACATGAATACCATCTATCCGGATATCCTTCCGAAGGTAAGGTTGTTCATTTTCACCATAGGAACCCTCCAATCGCATATCCACCATTATGCGTATGCTGGCCTGTTCTCTATGGACGACGCTAAGAACCTGTGCATGTCCATGGTCATCAGTAGATGTTCTTGAGATAACCTCTCTATCGCTGCTGGCCCTGTATGCCTTGGCAATAGACAACAAGTAGACCGCCTCAAGCAGGTTAGATTTCCCCTGAGCATTGCCTCCGGAGAAAATCAAAAGACCTTGAGGAATCTCCAGTTCCAGTTGATGATAATTTCGGAAGTTGATGAGGTTCAGATGAGAAACGTACACGGGCAACACTCTCGCGGTGACTAATCCAGGGTAGTTATAATTGACACTTAACGGCTTGAAAAGTGGAGCCAGCGAGGGGATTTGAACCCTTGACCTGCGGTTTACGAAACCGTTCCATTTTGTCCGCTGGCATCACTCAGGTACAGTTTAGCACGGAATACAAACCCACTCCCCGCCTAATGGTACGGCTTGTCAGTTCTTGTCCATCTAAGTAGATGTCCAATGAGATGTCCTGCACAGGAAAACTCAGTCCAGTTCATCCGTTTGTGCGAATACAGTATTCAGACAGTCCGACATTCCTCTCGGTACTTCTGACATTGGCTTTGCCATTAGCCCAGGTATGACATCACGAGAGTCCAATGAGTATTTCGCCATGCTCTTGGCCTGTATAAATACCATACCAACCACTCTTTCTACGGTGCTCCTGGAAGGCTCTCGCAGGCTATGCCATCTCTGTCACCGTCGAGTCGATGTAGATCAGTAGTTGGCCCTCCTGCTGCCTCATAAAAGGCTTGGGCTTCTTGCCAACTAGCAAAGTCACCGCAGTTGCGGTCTGGTCCGAATGGGTCGTAACGGAACCCAGTCTGAGGAGATAGAGTGGCACTCCCTAGTTGGTTAGATGCCGCTTGGTAGGTGTTGCCCGCACAAGTGTCTGGATGCCACAGACCACGATTCTCTTCCATGGCCTGCATCTGAGCCTCTTGGAATTCAAACTGGTACTTGTAAGGCAGGTCATAGGTGTACTCGTGGGCATATCCCTGAGCGACCATCTCCATGTTGTACAATCTGTCGTCGGTAAGCCACACGTAGCGGAGGAGACGACCGTATTTGCCCAATTCTCCCTGGGTCGGGTCGGCTTCAAGCCCCACGGTCTTTCCTGTCAGTAGCTCCTTTGCCTTAGCCGAAGCCTCCATTCCATAGCATTGGACAGGCTTTCCAGGGTCTACAGTCTCAGGTGTATCTAGCCCTATCAAGCG
>CAUZMC010000042.1:0-6916 GCA_963580875.1 Dehalococcoidia bacterium | reverse complement strand
GAGGTGTGAGTTGCCAAAACAGTCCCCGGTACCTGAAGAGTTGGACAAGCCATTTTGGGACGCTTGTAACGAGGGTAGGCTGGTGATCCAGAATTGCAAAGCCTGTGATAGGCTTCAGCACCCGCCCAAACCGGCATGCTCGGAATGTGAGTCAGCTGACAATCTTGAGTGGAGGGAGATGAGCGGACGCGGTAAGATATACGGCTACGGGGTAATGTACGACAGCCCGGTGATAACTCTCGCGGTTGATCAGCCTTTCAACGTTGCGGTGATACAGTTGGAAGAAGACCCTGGCATCAATATGCTTTCCCATCTTCCTGGAACTAAGGTGGATGAGGTGCCTGTGGGAGCCAGTGTACAGGTGGAGTTCGAGATTACCCCTGCTACCGGCCAGAAGGTCCCTGAATGGCGCGTGGTGGTTTAGCCGAGCCTTGATGCAAATCTGACTTGCAGCCCATAGAAAGAGGTGAATTATGCCAACTGAAATTGCACCAGCATCGATGTATCGAAGCACAGAGGGACTTGGGGTATGGGAGCATAAAGGGAAAGTTGCTGCCGTCGGCATAGGGGTTTCCCCTACTGCCAGACGCTGGGATGAGCAAGCCGATACCAGTGTGGGGGCATTGAGCATCCTGGCGATTCGGAAGGCAATCGAGGATGCAGGAGTTTCACCGGACCAGATTACTGGGCTGGTAATGGCCCCGGACACATCTACAGGATCTCCCTGGCCGACCGGCAAGCCTATTCCAGAGGACTTCCTTAAAACATATCAGTCCACTGATGACCCCCTGGACGGCGTGGCCAAGTTGAGTTCGGAGTGGATTCTCAAGAACATGCCAGAACTGACGAACGTGAAGTACACAGCATATGGCCCAGGATGTATGTCCAACTCATTAGTGGTTGCGGCACAGGCCGTTGGAGAAGGCCTTACTGACGTCTGCTTGGTGTTAAAGGGCTGGCATAACTATGGAGGCCGATACTACGTTGGCCAGGGAGCCGCCGCAACGGACACAGTATCTGGACCTGCCAAATGGTCATCTCTGTGGGGCACCGTAGCGTGTTATCACTCGGCCCTGATGTTTGATGCGTACTGCCGCAAATACGGCAAGAACCATGATATGATGGCCCCTTTTGTGGTAAATTCGAAGAGAAATGGATTGTTGTATCCAGAGGGGTTCTGGGCTCAGCACAGGCCGGAACCATTGACAGTGGAGGAATATCTGTCAGCGCGGTGGATAGCCAAACCTGCGAATCTCTATGACAACGACATGCCGATTCAGGTTGCTGGAGCTTTCCTCATTACAACTGCCGAACGGGCTAAGGACATGAAGCAGAAACCAGCTTACATACTCAATCATACAAGGACATTGCCTGCTTCTCGAAGTCTCATGGCTACCCTAGAGGAATGGCAAGACGCTGGTGACAGCACTGGTCGTAAGATCTACGAAGGCGCTGGTATTGGCCCAAGTGACCTGTCTTTTGAGAACATGTACGATGGATTCACACTCTTCCATCAGTTCCACTTGGAGGGCCTCCGCTTTGCGGGTGTGCAGAGAGGGGAAGCCTTGGATTTCTACCAAACTGATATCAGCATCGAGGGACCGAATCCAGTCTCACCAAGTGGCGGCAATGCTGGCGGCGGGCGCACTCGTTTCTGGCTGCACATGGACAGCGTTCTACAGTTGCAGGGACGTGCTGGTGCACGACAGATCACGAAAAAAGCTGAAATTGGTGTATCCGGTGCCTTTTTCCCGGATTATAATTACTCTTTAGTCTGGAGTGCCACTCCAGACTAAGCGTTTGCTTGTAATGGTGATTCAACTAACCTGCAGACCTGCCGCCGAATCGGCTAACAAGTTTGCAGGTTAGTTTGTTATCGTCTTATTAGCTCTCTCATTCAGCGAGCATATTTTGGAAGAGAGGATCTTTGAAAGCCTTCTTCTTTAGCAAGCCATCTGGTGTAGCATTGGGAGAGAGTTTTGCTCATGTGAGTCAGCGAGTGGTAAAAGCCAAAGACCAACAGAGGTTCACTGGCATAGTTATTAAGTTTAATGCTGACATGAACCAGCTATACCTGTCGGCCAGGGCCGTTGCATAGTAGCTGAAGTTATATCGAATCATACCCGACTTAGCTGTCTCTAACGATATTGATGTGATATACGTTAGAGAGGTCGTCCACCATGGTGTATTTGTAATCTATGATACTTAGGAGTAACGGAAGCGCAGAGCTTTTTTACTCCTATTTTGCAGACAGTACCTGGTGGGCAGCCGCCATACTTGAACCCGGTGAAATTTCGCATCCTTCTCTTAACAGTAGAGCTTCCAGGGCGTGCAGCAGTGTTAGGACGTGGCTAGCCTTGGATGACTCCCCCATGAGGCCGATACGCCATATCTTCCCAGCTAGAGGCCCGAATCCTCCACCTATCTCTATGCCGTATTCTTCGAGTAGACTGCGTCGAACCCTCGCTTCGTCTATTCCGTTTGGAACAAGAGCAGCTGTCAACGGATTGGCTTGGGAGCCTTTCTCTGCTAATGGCTGCATGCCGAGGGTCGCAAGCCCTGCTTTAAGGGCGTCTGCGTTTCGCTGGTGTCGTTCGTACCTAGCCTCCAATCCTTCTTCCATAGCTATGATGAGGGCTTCCCTGAGGGCGTAGATATTGGACATGGATACCGTATGGTGATATGTTCGGGCGGTGAGCCAGTATCGTTCAAGTTGTAGGAGGTCAAGATAGAAGCTCTGGACAGGTGTCTGGCGTTGTCTCAAGACCTCAACGGCTCTGGGACTGAGTGTTATGGGAGAGAGACCGGGAGGCGAACCAACACACTTCTGAGTGGCGCTATAACAGATGTCTATCCCCCACTCATCTACTCTAAGGTCCACTCCCCCAAGTGATGTGACGGCATCTACCAGGAAGAGGGCATTGTGGTTGTGCGCTAGTTCTCCTAGTGGCGCTAGAGGCTGTACAACGCCAGTGGAAGTCTCGACGTGTACCACGGCTAGGAGCTTGACTTGTCCAGCGTCTTTCAGTGCCTGTTCTATAGCCGCTGGGTCAAGTGTTTTGCCCCATTCCGCTGTTACTGTGACCACATTTGCGCCACAACGGTAAGCGATGTCAGCCAGTCGCTGTCCAAAGAGACCGTGTGTGCCGATAACTGCTGTATCACCTGGCTCTAGCATGTTTACCAGTGCTGCTTCCATTCCTGACGTACCAGTTCCAGAGACAGGCAGAGTGAACTCATTGGATGTGCGGAACGCTTGACGGAGCAGTTCTGTCACCTCATCCATCACTTTAAGAAACGTTGGGTCCAGGTAGCCCATGAGGGGGAGAGTCATAGCTCTTATGACTCTGGGACTGACGTTGCTGGGCCCAGGCCCTAGCAATAGGCGCTCTTTGGGTTCCGTGAATTGTTGCATCTGTCTCCGTCCTTCCTGTAGTTGTAGACTGGCGTGGTGCCTGCCAACAGTCTATGTAGACCGTAGTTTTACAACTATACCATTCTAGCACATTGCATCAATGGACTTGTGCTGTGAAAGGCCATTTGCGTTTCCGGGAGGGCATGAAATTAAGATGCGAGAGTTGTATCCTGCTTTCGTAGTATAATGATGTGCAAGACTTGTATTGAGAGGCTAATTTTGGATCTGTACTTTGAACGTGGAGCTAGAGAGACTCCCAAAGGGCATGCTTTGGCGTACTTTCGCCAGAAATATGACCCTGAATCGGTGTTGGCTACATACATAATCACTTTACCAATAAAAGTGGACGTGTCAAAATACATTCCTCCTATGTTTGCCAACCAGATGCCTGAGATGACTTCTCAGGGGATGGCTGGATTTGCATTTCCACCTCTTCCTGAGAAAATCGAGAGCCTTGACCATCTCAGACATCTGGCAGAAATCAGAGGCGACGATCTTATTGATGGTGGCATCTGTGATTCCAACGACCCCATGGAGCTGATTCAATTGGTGAACGATCTTCAACTGGAGTACATACGTTTGTGGGATCAGTCCTTGGAGACACTGGCTCTGCCTGAAGCATTCACGGTGAATGAACTTATTTATGAGTTGATGGGAGAACAGGATAAATTGAGTGAGCTCTCCAAGCTGGTTGGTAAACTGCGATTCGCTACTGAGGGTTCGGACAAACGCTTGATGAAAGAGACCAATGACGAAATAATGATTCTTGCCAGATATCTGCCGGAACACTATTGGATACCAAGGCTAATACAGACGGTAGAGATGCCCGCTGCATCTGCTGTTATCCTTGCGCAGCTCTATCTTGAACGGTGCTACAAGCTTTTTGAAGAAGACTACAGTCGCTTGCAGGAAGTGGAACAGGAAATTCAACGGATTGAGAATAGCCTGGAGAGTTGAAGCCGGCTGGCAATTCTGAGCGCATGACTTATGTCTAAATATTCGCATGAATTCAGGCTCTCTTTCCAACTAGTTAATCCTTTGCTATACTCTTAGGGTTTGCTATAAGCTTATATTCTAGAGAAGGTATGATATGCCTGCTTACGCTATAATCGGAGGTCAGTGGGGAGATGAGGGGAAAGGGAAAATAGTAGATTTTCTTTCTGAAAAAGCACACGTAATCGCGCGTTTCAACGGCGGCAACAATGCAGGCCACACTGTTATTACTGATGCTGGAGAATTTAAGTTTCACCTTATCCCTGTGGGAATTCTGAGACCGGAGAGCATCTGCATCATCGGCAACGGCGTTGTGGTAAATCCAGACTCATTTCTTGCAGAAATATCCGGCCTTCAATCAAGGTC
Organism: Dehalococcoidia bacterium; assembly: GCA_963580875.1. Taxonomy (GTDB): domain Bacteria; phylum Chloroflexota; class Dehalococcoidia; order Lucifugimonadales; family UBA2985; genus JASLXI01. Next base: position 2,142 of record CAUZMC010000042.1, on the reverse strand, counting down.
AGTGCAGATGGGGCATCTGTTCATCAGCGATAAGACCCACGTAATTATGCCGTACCATACATTGCTCGATACTCTTGAAGAGAAGATTCGTGCAGATGGAGGAAGAGCCATAGGCACCACTGGTATGGGAATTGGCCCTGCTTACATGGACAAAGTAGCGAGAATAGGTATAAGAATGGGAGATCTCTTGGATGAGAATGAGCTTTTATCTAAGCTCAGCTTTGTGTTGGAACAGAAGAATGCCCTAATCACAAAGATATACGGAGGAGAACCAATTTCTCTGGAAGACACCTACGAAAAATGCATGAACTGGGGAAGAGAACTCAAGCCATTCATTAGATCTGTGGAACCAATATTGCAGGACGCACTGGTCAGAGACCAGTGCGTAATTCTGGAAGGGGCACAGGGCGCCATGTTGGACTTGGATCACGGTACTTATCCATACGTTACTTCATCTTCCTCAACTGTTGGAGGGGCGTGTACAGGTCTTGGCATAAGTCCCAGACATATCAAAGAGATAGCCGGAGTGTACAAGGCTTACACCACTCGGGTCGGATCTGGCCCGCTCCCAACGGAATTGCATGATGAAGTAGGGGAGTTTATCAGGAACAAGGCCTGGGAATACGGCACGACCACGGGACGGCCCAGGCGATGCGGCTGGTTTGATGCTGTGGCTGCCAGGTACTCTGTTGTACTCAACGATGTAACGTCTGGCGTACTCACGCGGTTGGACGTACTGGATGGCATTTCACCAGTCAAGGTGTGTGTGGCCTATCGCGTGAATGGTGAAATCATAGATGGCTTTCCCACAAACACAACGGTGTTGGAGGCGTGTGAGCCTGTGTATGAAGACTTACCAGGATGGGAACAGCCTACGGCCAGTGCCCGCAGGTTTGCCGATCTTCCACAGGAGGCAGTAAATTACGTGAATCGGCTTGAGGAGCTTATGGGTTGCCCTATTGATATTATTTCTACCGGCCCCGGTAGAGATGAATCCATTGTGCGTAGGTCGATGTTTTAGTCAGCCTTTCTTAAGCGTTTTGTTGGCAGACACAGTATAATTGCACCATTATGAATAATAGGCTTGTTGCATTAGTCCTGTCTGTATTGTCCTTCCTGAATGGCACCAGAACGCGGCGTGGTACTTTGGCCTACCAGGTCATTTCCAGTACAGACATGGAAACACTCCGTCGCATTAACTTACGTTGAGACGATGAAGATATGGCCGTGGGAGCCATATATGAGTTGTCTGGGCGAATGCCACAAATCCTGTAAGTGTGTTGCTTTTTTCTTTCGTGCTTGTTCAGACCATTGAACCACTTGCTGCCGGACCTAGCACTAATGCGTCCGCGGCAGTTTTGTGATTTACTCTAACCCGATAAATTTTAGGGCCCAGTCTATTCCATAGAAACAGGCATAGACAATGGAAGTGGATTTTATCATTTTTCCTGCCCACACCGACGCAAGGAACAGGATCACCGGATACCTTAGCGTACCTGCGGCTATTCCTATAAAATCGAACAGTGGATTTGGGATTGATGATGCTAGGAGCAGGGCTATCCATCCGCGTTGTTGCATCCAGCGCTCTACACGTGGATAGAATCGGTTGTTCTCAGCAAAGCTTCTTCCACTGAATCCCACTAAATATCCAGACATCTCACCAATGGCTTCGGCTATTGACGCAAGAAGGGCCACCCATAATGGGAATAACCCAAGGCTTGGACCCGCACATACAGCGGCTATACCTGGCACAGGGACAAAGATTGAGGCGCTGCCCACAAAGCTGAGCACGAATACACCAATGTACCCAATAGATCGATAATCAGGGAGCTTGTCGCTGAGAACAATCGCAATAACGATTAATGCGATTACAAAAGTGATGGCAAGCATCTTTAGCAGACGCTCGTTCCTCCACAACTTGAGGGTCAGTAGCTTTTCTTTATATGTTTTTGCATTCAAGATGTTCGTAGCAACTTTCAAGGATCATCTGCTTTTCCTCCGGAAAATCAAGAACTAGCTGGTTAAATTCCAAGTTTTCTCTATCCGAGTCCAATAGTAGCATTAGTCAAAAATGCGGAGCTTCACTCGTGGTGAGTGTTGCAGGCATATTGGGCTGGTATTATCCTATGATCAGCCTCACGT
>CAUZMC010000041.1:0-7919 GCA_963580875.1 Dehalococcoidia bacterium | reverse complement strand
CATTCCCATCAGCGACCAAACAGTTATATGGTACGAAATTTTTCTACCTGAAAATATTACGGACTTATAAAATACCAAAGGAATTAAACGAACGAAAATATCAGGGACGCCAACAGGCAGATCTATAACTTCTTAGAATCATGCTCCGGTTCTTTACTGGAGGCCATGACCTTGCGCAACTCCATAATCTCGTCCCTTAACAGAGCAGCTTTCTCAAACTCAAGCGATTTGGACACCAACTTCATCTGAGACTCCAGGTCTTTGATTACTCTCAGCAAATCGTCCTTTGGCATATCCCTATCAAACTCATAAGCTGGATGTTTCTCTGATACTGACTTAACACGTTCTGTAATATCCCTTACGGCCTTGTGAATGCCTTCTGGTATAATGTTGTGCTCTCTGTTATATGCTTCCTGGATTTCTCGCCGCCGATATGTATCTCTTATGGCCTTCTTCATGGAATCCGTGTTGTTATCGGCGTACATGATGGCATGCCCCTCGGAATGACGGGCTGCACGGCCAATGGTCTGGACAAGGGATGACACGGACCGTAGATAGCCCTCTTTATCGGCGTCCAAAATGGCCACAAGGCTAACCTCAGGAAGGTCAAGCCCTTCCCTAAGAAGGTTGATACCGACCACCACGTCATACACTCCAAGGCGCAGGTCACGCAGTATCTCGCTACGTTCCAGCGTGTCAATCTCAGAGTGTAGGTAGTGAGTTTTGACGTTCATCTCCTGTAGATAATCCGCCAACTCTTCGGCCATACGTTTGGTCAGGGTTGTAACCAAACACCGTTCCCCCCTACTAACCCGCGTACGAATCTGGTCCAACAAGTCATCAATCTGACCCTTAGTTGGTTTCACCTCGATAGTTGGGTCAAGCAAGCCGGTGGGGCGAATGACCTGTTCAACCACCTGCTGAGTGTATTTATGTTCGTAAGTGCTTGGCGTTGCAGAGACGTATATTGCCTGATTTATATGTTCCTCTATCTCCTCAAAGCTTAGAGGCCTATTGTCCATGGCTGATGGCAACCGAAAGCCGTAGTCCACTAACGTCTGTTTCCTTGATTTATCCCCGTGGTACATTCCATGCATTTGTGGAATTGTCATGTGACTTTCGTCTATGAACAGCAGGTAATCGTCAGGAAAGTAGTCCAGAAGACACCAAGGTGTACTCCCATTTTCACGCCTGCCCAGAGGTCCCGAGTAGTTCTCTATCCCGGAACAATAGCCCGCTTCTCGCAGCATCTCAAGGTCATACCGAGTCCGGTTCTCAAGGCGTTGCGCTTCCAAAAGTTTGCCATGATCACGAAACCAGGTCGTCCGCTCCTCCAACTCCACTTCAAGGTCCTTGATAGCCAGTACCAGTTTATCCTCAGAGGTAACGAAGTGTTTGGCTGGATATATCTCCACAGAGTCCAGCTCACCGAATATCTCACCAGTGAGGGGATCCAACTCTACGATACGTTCAATCTCATCGCCCCAGAACTGGACCTGTATGGCCACATCCTCGTACGCTGGCAGGATTTCGAGAGTATCACCACGGACACGGAACTTTCCACGCGAGAAATCCATATCGTTGCGTTCGTACTGCTGGTCTATCAGACGGCGTACAAGTTTGGTGCGATTACTCTGTTGCCCCTTGCTCAGAGATACAACAAAGCTCTGATATTCCTCCGGAGCGCCAAGGCCGTAGATGCAAGACACCGAAGCCACTATAAGCACGTCACGTCGTGTGAGAAGGGAACGTGTGGCGGAGTGTCGGAGCTTATCAATCTCGTCATTTATATCTGATTCTTTCTCTATATATGTATCCGTCTGAGGAAGATATGCCTCCGGTTGGTAGTAATCGTAATAGGAGACAAAATATTCAACAGCGTTGTTAGGGAAAAACTCCCTGAATTCCGTGGCAAGCTGTGCTGCCAGGGTCTTGTTGTGTGCAATAACCAGAGTGGGCCGCTGTACCTTTTCGATGACGTTAGCCATCGTGAAAGTTTTGCCGCTACCAGTAACGCCTAAAAGCGTCTGATGGCGCAACCCATTGTTCACACCATCCGCAAGCATACCCACAGCCAGCGGCTGGTCTCCCTTTGGTTCGTAATCTGAAACTATTTGAAAATCAGGCATAATATTTTATGAGTGAGCTTGAAACTTCGTGCGCCATATTTCAACAAACCTCTGTTGGTTTTCCATGCTGTGATTCGCCAGTTATGTCCTCGGAGAAGCCACCCATATCATGTCCATGCTTACTTCGTCCAGAGATTCTCCATCGAAGTCGCCAAAGAGGTCAATGACATGGAAATCGCATATCTCAAGCAGATGTTGTGCCTCAAAACGGTGTATATACCGTAGCTGGAAGTCCCTGTATAGCTTCCGTACCACCTGTCCAGTTCTGTCAAGTTCCTCGATAATCATACGGACATCTATAACCTGGTTGTAGTTGTCGAAACGGCTCTGATCCCAAACAACCAATCGATTCCCCGTTTCCGGGTGAGATACATCCCAAGAGTGGACAGCTGAGGTAGAATCTTCTGTCATGGTATCCAAGTCAGGAACAAAGATATCGAAAATCAGCTTGCCATCTGGCAGTAGATGTGCCTTTATGCCATCGAGACAGCGGCGCTGTTCCTCAACGCTGAGCAGAGAGAGGAAACCCCTGTATGGGATAATAACTAGGGCGAACTTCTCTGACATGGAAAGACTTCGCATATCGCCACGTACCCAAGTGAGCTTTCCGCTAATCGGCCCTGACGTCTTCGCTTTGCGGCGTGCCACCTGTAGCATCTTTGTAGAGCTATCCAGCCCTACAACCTCAACTCCTGTTTTAGCAATTGGGATCGCGATCCTCCCTGTGCCACAACCCAGTTCCAAGACTGGACCACCTGATTTAATGGCTTGCTCCACATAGAAAGGGATATCATCCCGCTTCCAGGCATAAACCCAGTCGTACAGATCAGACCATTCATCAAAGGGTGTCATAGGTAGTCTCCATCTAAGGTATAGTCTTATTCCTAATTGGAGCGTGGGTTAGAACAGAACAATCGGCCCTTACAGAAAATCAGGCCGAGTACTGTTCCAAAGCCTCGTCTGGAAAGTCTGCGTTTGTATACACCTTCTGGATGTCGTCCAATCCATCAAGGTTATCAAGAAGGCGCAATGTTTGGTCTGCAACCTTGGCGTCCAAGAGTACGGTGTTGCTTGGGACCATAGACAACTCAGCGGAGTTCACCTTCACTCCCTGTTGCTCCAGTGTACTACGGAGAGATTCAAGATTCTCAGGACTGACGTAAAGCTCCAAGTATGAGCCCTCCAGCTTGAAGTCCTCAGCACCTGCATCTATGGCAACCAGTGCTATGTCATCTCCCTCATCAGGGTTCACTTCTGACCCTACTACTCCGCGCGGCTCAAACATCCAAGATACGCACCCGGCCGCCCCAAGGCTGCCGCCAGACCGTGAAAAAGAAGCGCGTACATCCGAGACCGTACGCTGGCGATTGTCGGTAAGTGCATGGAGCAAAATTGCAACTCCACCGGGGCCGTAACCTTCGTATACGGCCTCCTCCAGGGCATCACCACCGGCACCGCCGCCGGCACCACGTTTGATGGCGCGGTCAACGTTATCCAACGGCATATTGTTCTCTTTAGCCTTCTGAACAACCATGCGAAGGCGGAAGTTCATGTCAGGACTATCTCCACCTTCTCTGGCCGCCACCGTTATCTCACGAGCCAACTTAGTAAACAGCTGACCCCTGCGGGCGTCTGTGACACCCTTCTGATGCTTTATAGTAGACCATTTAGAATGACCAGACATCTGATTATTCCTTATGTTAGGTTAAGATAATTCTTCATTGGCATATTATCATTGTCAGGCATCTAGGTCAAAGCAAGATGACAAGTACAGCATCCATAAATGGCAAAGGATTACAGAGTCTTGTCAAATCTTCACGAAGTTTTTACAAGGTTATAAGGTTATAAAGAGAGTTGCAAAAGCGAATGCTAGCGCAAACCATCCGGCAGATCTACTGTAATACGACCTTTTTCCAAGTCAACTTCCAAAACAACGTCCTGCATGGCCGGCACCAGCACTTCATCCTTTCCATGGTTCACCACATACACATCGTTACTTCCGGTGCTGAGAATGTCATACACCTTGCCGAGGAACTCCCCAGATTGGGTCCAGACCTCCATATCCAATATCTGAAAGTGATAATAAGTGTGTTGAGAGACCTGCGGGACATCATCCAACAATACCTCAAGCTGAACGCCATGAAGACGATCAGCATCCTCATGTGTTTCAATACCGCGGAATTTTATGAGAGCCAGCCCCTGATGCCATCGGCACGCTTCAATCTGAAGAGCCTGCCCGCGTGCCAGGAGTAGGTTGCCTACAGAAAATCGCTGAGAGTTATCTGTATGCGATTGGACTTTTACCTCACCATCATATCCCCATGCACCAGCTATCACACCAACAATGGCAACCGTTGGGACGTTATACGCGGAATTTGGGGGGGGAGCTTCCTGGTTCAAGACGCAGAATCCATCACAAATAAATAGGAAAGTACCAAGGAAATTTACAGAAGAGCTAGACTATTTCAAGGCTAGCTCTAACATCCTCTTTCACCGCTCGCACTCGCAACAGAACCCGCATCGCCTGAGCGACCCGACCCTGCCTACCGATAATCTTGCCCTTGTCATCTTCGGAAACTTCCAGCTTGAGCATAATTTGTCCGTCGTCGTCGGACACCTCTGTGATTTTTACTTCGTCGGGCTTAGTGGCTAAAGACTTGGCTATATACTCTACCAATTCTTTCATTCCATCTTCAGCCTCTCGAGAATTCCCATCCTCTTCAACATTCCTTCCACCGGTTCCGAGGGCTGGGCTCCATTACTAATCCATTTCACTACTTTCTCCTCATCCATGGTTATGGTGGGAGGATTTGTCATAGGATCATAATGACCAACCTGTTCTACAATGGCACCATCACGCGGGGCTCTTGAGTCAGCTACCACTATTCTATAGCTGGGCTTCTTCTTAGCACCAACTCTACTAAGTCTAATTCTTAACATTTTCCCTACTCACCTGATTATATCAGTCGTACTTTAATAGATATTAGGAATTGTAGAGGTGGCTAGTGCCCTTGTCAACAACCATGATTTACGCATACTGAAAATCAGTAAATTATCGCCCCCACACACACAAGAACAAAACTCTCCATTCCAGGTATGTGACTTCCGAAGAACATAGGAATCAAGTATCATTCGATCAGATACAGCTTTTCAAGCAAACTACTATGACAATACAGTCCAAAAGCATACTGGATTACGTGGGGAACACTCCACTTGTGGAGATATCCCGCATGAGTCCCAATCTAAGAGTTCGCATCTTCGCCAAGCTAGAGGGCCATAACCCTACGGGGAGCATTAAAGATAGGGTGGCAAAATACCTAGTGCAGCAAGCAGAGGAAAGCGGCGATCTGAAGCCGAACCAGACACTTGTAGAAGCAAGCACAGGGAACACAGCACTGGCGCTAGCACTAATAGCCAAGCAAAAGGGGTACAAACTAAAGGTAGTAATGCTGCGGAAGTCGCCCCCAGGAGTGGCGGAACTGCTTACCACCTTCGGAGTAGAGATACTATGGTGCGATCCAATGTCAGGTATGAAGGGCGCAATAGAGATGGCCAAGCGCCTAAGTCTAGAGGAAGGTTGGTTCAATACCTGTCAATTCGAAAACGAGGCCAATCTGCAGGCACACTATGAGACTACAGGATCTGAGATTATACAAGACCTCCCCCAAGTTGATGTTTTCGTTGCAGGCATAGGCACTGGCGGGACAATCATGGGCGTTGGGAAGAGACTCAAGGAACACAACCCTCAGATCAGAATAATCGGAGTAGAACCCAAGATGGGAGACCAGCTTCAGGGGCTGAGAAGCCTCAAAGAAGGATACATTCCGCCACTGCTTGACATAGATATGCTAAGCGGAAGGTTTCTGGTAGATACCCAGGAAGCCTTTAAATGTTCCCGTTCCCTTCTTGAGAAGGAAGGCATATTCGCCGGAGTGTCTTCCGGTGCAGCCCTAAGCTGCGCCCAACGGATGGCCGAACGAATGGACAGCGGAAACATCCTTGTTATATTTGCAGACGGTGGCTGGAAATACCTAACAGCTGGCCCCTGGCGAGAAGAGATGGAAGCCAGAATGCTGCATCCAGATGAAACGGCCTGGTGGTAGAGAGACAGGAAAAGTCTTGTCACTCCTAGCCCTGATGTATTAAGAAATACTCAAAACTATCTGCAAGAGCCATCCAACTGGCTTCAATTATGTTATTTGAGGAGCCCACAGTCTGCCACTGATCCTTACCATCGGTTGACTCTATTAGCACTCTCACAACGGCCTTTGTGTCCTGGCCTTGATCAACCACACGCACATTGTAGTCAAGCAGCCGTACAGAGCCCAGTAAAGGGTAAGACTCCAGTAGGGCTTTCCGCAAGGCGTTGTCTAGGGCATTCACTGGGCCGTTTCCCTCAGCGGCAGTGTGCATCAGTTGAGAATCCACACGCACTTTTACGACTGCCTCAGACAGCATATCCTCATTTCCACCGTTGGCAGGCAAGCGACGATGGTTCTCCACAAGAACCATAAAATCAATCATGTCAAACGGAGGACGATATCCGTCAAGGCTCCTTCGAACCATCAGCTCAAAGGAAGCCTCCGCCCCTTCGTACTGAAAACCCTTGCTCTCCTGCACTTTGATTCTGTCTAAGATGCCCACAACCTGCTCCCTACTCACCTTGTCGGCCAACCCAAGTTCATTGAGACGATGCATGATGTTCCCACGCCCCGACAACTCGGAAATCACGACTCGCTTGGCGTTCCCAACTATCCCGGGATCGATGTGTTGATAGCTTTCTTCCACCTTAGCCATCGCTGCAGCATGTAGTCCACCCTTGTGGCTGAATGAGCTGAATCCAACATAGGGCTGCTGGCTGTTTGGAGGTATGTTTACAATCTCGCTGACGTAGAGTGATGCTTCCGTAAGTCCTGCGAGCTGATCGTCCGTCACGCAATCAATACCCATCTTCACCTTGAGATTAGCTATTACAGATAAGAGATTGGCATTGCCGCACCGCTCGCCATATCCATTGACAGTACCTTGAACCTGCGTGGCTCCAACCGCAACCGCAGCCAGAGTATTGGCAACAGCCATGTCCGCATCACTATGGCAATGTATACCCAAAGGAGTCTTCAGTTCACGGCGCACCAGTGAGACTATATCGGTTATTTCCGTTGTTAGTAAGCCACCGTTTGTATCGCACAGTACAAGACAATCTGCTCCTGCTTCCGCCGCCGCCTTGATACTCTGCAGGGCATACGCAGGATTAGCCTTGTACCCGTCGAAGAAGTGCTCAGCATCATAAAAAACGGTCCGCCCATGCTTCTTCATGAAAGAGACGGAGTCCGCTATCATGGCCAGGTTCTCCTCCAGCGTGGTCTCCAGCACACTGAGAACGTGTAGTTCTGAACTCTTCCCCACCAGAGTAACGGCGGGAGTCTCAGCCTCAAGCAAGGCTTTGATATTGTCGTCATCTTCCACGCGTATCCCTGCACGACGTGTACTTCCGAATGCGGATATATGGGCGTTGGAAAGAGAAACTGACTTGATCCTCTGAAAATACTCGACATCCTTTGGATTGGAACCGGGCCATCCACCCTCAACGTAGTGGATTCCCAGTTCATCTAACTTAAGTGTTATCTTAATCTTATCTTCCACACTGAGAGATATACCCTCCTGTTGTGTTCCATCTCTCAATGTGGTGTCGTACAGTTGAATTTCCATAATTACCCCCTATAAAATAAAGGCCCCGTCCACAAGGGACGGGGCCTTTATAAAGCCATAAAGATTCCCGCGATACCACCC
>CAUZMC010000040.1:0-8246 GCA_963580875.1 Dehalococcoidia bacterium | reverse complement strand
ACCCGCATCGATATGTCATGGTGCCACCCTGAGAAAACCCAAGAAGAAGAGAGCGGCCAGGTGCTATACCGTGTTTCTCCATAACTTCCTCAAAGAAGCCGTTCAGTTTGCGCTCGGCGTTGATGACCTGCTGTGGGTCGTCGTTCATTGGTTCTGTCCATGCAAAACCGACCATATCAGGCTCCAACTGAATAGAAATTGGAGCGTTGGGACATGCATATATATAGCCGGTTGTGTCTATTAACTTGGAGAGTTCGGAAAGGTCATACATATTGGCCCCGAACCCATGCAGAAGGATGACCAGCGGGTAGTCCAAAGCAGGGTCATATTCCTGTGGATAGACGGTGAGGTAAGTTAGATCTCTCCCCTGTACTGTCTCCATCTGCATTATCTGTGTCTCGTCTTCCATGATTTTATCTCAGCTTTCCAGCCAAAGGACATCTCCACTCAAATCAGATGTATGGCTCTTTTGCACGAAGATACTGTACTCCTCTTTGGAGATGCCAAGCGTGCTGTCCTGGCCATGGCCAGGAAGTAAGAATGTGTCGTCAGGGAGCACGTAAATCTTCTTCGTAATGTTTTTGATGATCTGCTGGAAATCCTGCGGGGAATCGCTTCTTCCAGGGCCGCCTGGGAACAGTGTGTCACCTGAGAAAAGATGAGTGCCAACCAAGTAGCATACGGATCCCGGGGTGTGGCCGGGAGTATGGATTACCTTTAGGGTTATGGTCCCGACCATGATGGTATCGCCATCGTTTATCAGTGCGTTTGGGGGTATGGACATCGCAGCGGAGTCTTCACCGTGGGCATGCACAGGAGCGCCAGTGGCATCGACGATCTCCTTGAGCCCTGCTAAGTGATCTTGGTGGTTATGGGTGATAAGGACAGCTTTTACAAAGGTGTTTTTAGCTTCCTCCAGAAGTTCCTGTGGCCACATGGGGGCATCGATAATGATGCTCTGATTGGTCTGCGGACAGACTACGAGGTAGGCGTTGTTGTCGTAGGGACCACAGGAGGTCTTGAAGATCTTAATTTCCTTGTCGTAAAACAGGGGCATATTCGCCTCCAGGATACGCAGTGGGTATCAGTTCTCCTCAGGCATCGGGTAGACTTCCTCGTCTATCTTCATCTCTATGCTGCCAGTGAAGATGTCCCATGGGTGGAAGGCCTCTACAAAGTCCTTGGCATCCTCCAATGTTGAGAATCCCTTCTGTGCACGTCCCGGCTCGTAGCCCATGGTCTTTGCAAGCGCATCGAAGCCGCGTGGGGTCTGGCGGACCCCGCCAACTTCTTCAAGACGGCCAGATTCCAAATCGAGTATCAACCGCTGTCCTGTTCTGTGCTCTCTCCAGTAAACCTTCATTTGCCACGCTCCTATGTTAGACAGGGTTGTCACTACAAATACATTGATCTAGTTATTCTTAGGTGAGTATTTGCCAGTAATTATATCTTGCGTTGTATGACGGCGCAACATGAATGGACTGAAAATGCTGTCCTGCGGCCAGTCTATTGTTGACAGACCTTCGCACATGCTATCCTCTGTTATCAGAAAAGGATAAAACAACTATGATTCACGATTTCCACACACATACATACCTCAGCGACGGCATACTTTCCCCAATGGAGCTTATCAGAACTGCTCACGTTGAGGGGTACGGGGTCATAGCTGTCACAGACCACGTTGGCCTTGAAGATCAAGAGAGGGTTATCAAGACGCTTCTGGGAGAGTGCCGCAGAGCTATGGAAGCCTGGAATATAGTCGCCCTTGCCGGAGTGGAGATTACACATGTACCAAAGAGCCTTATAGGTGAGGCGGCACAGCGTGCCAAGGACTTGGGGGCACAAATAGTGCTTGTACACGGGGAGACGATAGTGGAACCTGTGGAGCCTGGGAGCAATCTTGCTGCCCTTGGTTCTTCATCTGTGGATATTCTGGCCCATCCGGGTCTCATCACGGAAGAGGAAGCATCACTGGCGGCTGAGATGGGTATTTTCCTGGAGATATCTACTCGCCGGGGCCATTCGCTTACTAACGGCCATGTAGCAAAGATAGGTCTGGCCAGTGGTGCAAAGCTTCTGATAGACTCTGACGCCCACCGGCCGGAGGATCTTCTCAACATGGAGTTAATCCGAAAGGTGGCCAAGGGTGCTGGGTTGTCCGAAGACGAGGCGGCAACCCTGATAGAGAACAATCCACCAGAACTGCTCAAGCGAACGAATTAATTATACAACACGATTTTGTCGTGCTCCATTTTTGCACACTGTGCCGTCGCTCTCTACATACAATGACACAGAAAAAGTATGTGATTTCAGAGAATTTCTCGGCTTGACACTCCTAGTACAAGAAGATGGAATTAATACAGCGCAATTTGCGGTAAGTAATACATTCTGAAGCTGTAAAGCAATAGGCACGTCATTTCTGGTAGAGGTAAATCGCCTATTGTCTGGCTTAAACTAAAAACAAGTCACCGATGCATTCTATCTCATGCTAATGCGAAAAACCTTGGTGCTGCACTGGGGACAAGTACCCTGGATAGCAGAACGACCATTTTTTAGGGTGAACTGCTGTGGACTCATGATCTCTCTCTTAGTTCTACACTTGAAGCAATATGCTTCCATGAGTTTACCTCCATTGTGTACAAGTCGATTGCTTTAGCAAGCATATGGATAAAAATGTCACTGGCAATCAGACGACAACTCCTAGGATGCACACTGTTCAGCTAAACACTGAGAAGACATGTGCGAATCCAGAGGTACTACTATGAAATGGAACGAAGCTTAAAAACCTTCTGTGCATGCCACAAGCCCTTCACATTACTCGGATTAATGAGAGCCAAAAACGCACCATCCACCGAGTATAGGCGGTACATATCATTTGGTGAAGAATCTATGGATGGAATTCCCAAATATATTCCCTCCCCTCGTCTTATAGCTTCTTCCTTATCCCTCTGTACTATGGCAGCTTTGAATTTCATAAGGGGGAAATCTATTGGATATAGTAGGGAACGCCAATTGTCATTCTGACAGGCTTCTTCCACTTGCTCCATAGTGACTGAGTTAGAAATATCGAAGGGACCTGAGTGAAGACGGATGAGTTCCTTCAGATGAGCACCACATCCCAAATCCACGCCGAGATCATAGGCTAAAGAACGAACGTACATTCCCCTTCCACACTCTATATCAAGTCTCACTTCTGGGGAGTCCCAATTCGTAATTTCCACATTGTAGATCTCAACCTCTCTGGGAGGTCTGTCCACCTCTATGCCAGCTCTAGCCAGGTCATAGAGTCGCTTTCCGTCTTTCTTCAAGGCACTATACATTGGTGGAATCTGATTGAAGACGCCGGTGTATTTCTCCAATGCAGCACTTATGTCCTCTTTGGTGACGCGGGAAGGGTCATTGGTTTCTGTAACCTGCCCCATAGCATCGTAACTGTCGGTTGAAACTCCAAAGTGTATCAGCCCCCTGTATGTTTTCGGGCTATCTACCAGGTACTCCATCACTCTGGTTGCCTGGCCAATGCATATTGGCAATACTCCGGTGGCCTGTGGGTCCAGCGTACCGGCATGCCCAATTTTTTTCTGGCCGGTGAGGCGTTTCATTCTCCGCACCACCTCCATAGATGTCCATTGGAGGGGCTTTATGACGCTAATGATGCCGTTGACTTCATCCATCGTAATGGGTCTCCTTAGATGGTTCACTGGAGATGACTTCCGCAATCCTGTCAAGAACACGGGTGCCCTTCTCGATGGAATTGTCCTCAACGAAACTGAGGAACGGGACGGTTTTCAAGGATATCCGAGACATCAATTCACGCCTCATGAACGCAGAGGCTGCGTTGAGGGTTTCAACCGCTGACTTGTTTTCCTCAGGTGTGCCGAGGACGCTAGTGAACACTTTAGCGTATCTAAGGTCTTTTGATACGCTAACATGAACTAGTGTAATTACTTGCGCCAATCTGGGGTCTTTCATATCGCGGGATATGATTTCGCTCAATAGCTGACGCAAGAGCACATTAACCCGTTCTTTTCTTCTGGAATCTTCCATGAGTGAATATAAGGTTAGGTAGGTTGTCCCATGTTACGGGTCCTATTCCATGTGAACTGTTTCTATGACGTCGCCTACTTGGAAATCCTTGAATCCGTCTAAACCTATGCCACATTCAAATCCAGAGGTCATCTCCCGTGCGTCGTCCTTGAAATGTTTCAGGCTTGAAATTGTGCTCTGATGCAGGAGCTTCCCATCTCTGAAGATCCGAGCGATGGAGTTCCGCACGATACGCCCGTCGGTCACATATGAGCCAGCAATTGAAGTGTGTCGGCCCGTAGCGAAGACGGCCCTGACTTCGCTGTGCCCATCGACAACTTCCTGCAGGACTGGCGTGAGAAGTCCCTCAAGGGCTTTTTGTATGTCCTCCGAGAGGCGATAGATTATATCGTAGATACGAATATCAACCTTGTCGATATCGGCCATACGGCGGGCTCCAGGCTCCACACGTGTATTAAATCCGATAATGATGGCTTTGGAAGTCCGTGCCAGCAGAACATCGCTTTCATTAATGGTGCCGGTAGCCGCATGGATAATGTTTACTTTGCCATTATCGTTGGAAAGTTTTTCCAGAGTGCCTCGCACGGCATCTACCATTCCCTGAACGTCTGTTTTTACAATCAGATTCAGGTCTGTGATTTCGCCGGTGCCTATTCTGGCAGAAGCATCTTCAAGCGTGGTCCCGGTTAGCATCTTATGCTCAGCCTCCAAGCGTCGCTGGCGCTCGCGTATGAGGTCTTTAGCGATCTTTTCATTTGGTACGGCCCACAGGGTATCTCCAGCCTGTGGCACCTGTCCAAGGCCAAGGATTTCTGCTGGAGCGGAAGGTCCGGCGGCGGTTATTCTCTGACCATTCTCACCAATGAGTGCCCTGATCTTTCCCCAGGCATTGCCAACTACTACGGTCTGTCCGACCTTGAGAGTTCCTGTTTGGACAAGGACGGTGGCCAATGGTCCTTTGCTCTTATCAAGCTTGGCTTCCACGATGACGCCTATGGCTTGGCGGTCCGGGTCGGCTTTCAACTCAGCAACCTCGGCCACAATGAGAATGTTTTCAAGAAGAGTGTCTATGCCCTCGCGTGTTATGGCTGATACGGGGACGGCTATGACATCTCCTCCCCACTCTTCTATGACTAGACCCCGTTCAACCAACTGGCGTTTCACTTTGTCCTGGTCAGCACCAGGTACGTCTATTTTATTTATCGCGACTATTATTGGTACGCCTGCCGCTATGGCGTGGTTCATGGCTTCTATTGTTTGCGGCATAACACCGTCATCCGCTGCTACTACGAGCACCGCTATGTCAGTTGCTTTTGCACCACGGGAGCGCATGGCCGTGAATGCTTCATGCCCAGGGGTATCCAAGAAGGTTAGCTTTTGCCCATTGTATTCCACTTGGTATGCCCCGATGTGCTGGGTTATACCTCCGACCTCTCCCTCAGTAAGCTTGCTATCCCTAATGACATCAAGAAGGGTGGTTTTGCCGTGATCTACGTGGCCCAGGATGGTGACCACGGGTGGTCGGATCACGAGCTTGTCGGGATCGTCATCACTGTTCAACTCGGAGTAGTCCACACCCTCTTCCTCAGTCTCTTGCAGCGGAGTGACTGTAAAGCCAAGTTCCGTCGCAACAGTTGAGGCGGTTTCATAGTCTATGATCTGATTGATGTTGGCCATTACTCCGTTACGTATCAACTCTTTGATGATCTCAATGGGATCATTAGACATCTTGTCCGACAACTGTTTGACAGTCAGAGTCTTTGGAAGCTCTATGTCTTTGGAGACCTCAACTGCATCCACGCTTTGGGCGTGACCTCCAGCTGAGTTCCTAACAGGACGTTTACCTTTTCTTCTATTACCGTATCTCTGCATAATATATTGTTCTAAAGCCCCTTAGTTATCTGCAAATGACTACACTATCTGCTGTGCAAATTCCTTCAACTGTAACCTATTTTCGCTAGATAAGGGCCCTTTCAGCTTATAATCCAAGCGGTTCTTCTTAAGTGCAACATCCCAACAAAGTTGCCGATGGCAGAGGTAGGCCCCTCTACCCGGGGCTTTATTAGTAGTATCAGCCCCAACACTTCCAGACTGAGTACGCACCAAGCGCACCAACTCTCGCTTGTCTGACTTGACGCCACACGCAACGCAAGTTCTCATAGGAACGTGGGCCTGGCTCACGATAATCTCTTCCACTAGGAAAGTTGGTCCTCCGACTCATCTTCTATGTCAATGAATTGGTTTGTATCCGTATCATCGGAGTCTGCCTCTTCATCATCAAGCATGTAGTCAGATTGACGTACCCGCTTAGTAGATCTTGGTAGTATTTCTTCCGCTGCAGCTCTGACACCTTTAGGTTGCTTCCCTTTTCTCCTAGGAGCCGTCTCAGGTGCAGGCTCTGCTCTGGGAGCCATTATGTCCTCAGCAAACCGTATCCTCTTGACCTGAGCTGGCGCGGGCGCCTTTGGCGCAATCCAAGGGGAATCAGTGATCCCTACGTTACTAACTTCTGACGTCGACACTACTATATCCAGAGAGTCTTCAGCCAACTGCTCCTCAGCTGAGAGTACTTTTGCAGGCTCCTGTGAAATTTCAACGGATGCTTCTGTTTCCGCCGTATCTGTAGACAGGGTAACTTCTTTGTCAGAAGATTCCATCACGTCAACAGTATTTATCTGTTCTTCCTGATCTACTGGCCGCAGAAGCCGATCTGCCTCGGCCTCTGTAGCGCTCTTGATATTTACCATAAGACCGGAAAGTTTTGCGCATAAGCGAGCATTTTGGCCTTCTCTGCCAATAGCCAGCGATAACTGAAGATCCGGCACAATCACTATGGCCGCATTGGCCTCAGGGCCAAGCTCCACACGTGTAACAGGGCACGGACTGAGGGCGTTAGCCAGGAACACTGAAGGGTCTGGATCCCACTGAACCACATCTATCTTCTCACCCTGAAGCTCGTTAACAATATTCTGTATTCGCACGCCTCTCAATCCGACGCATGAACCTACAGGATCCACTCCGCTTTGGCGTGAGTAGACTGCAACCTTGCTACGAAAACCGGGTTCTCTAGCCACAGCTTTTATTTCAACGATTCCGCTTAGAATCTCAGGTACCTCCATCTCGAAGAGGCGTCGCAAGAGTTCTTTACTGTTACGCGAGACGATGACTTCCGGCCCGCGAATGCTACGCCGCACCTCGGACACATGAACCCTTACTTTTTGACCAGGGCGGTATCTCTCCGTAGGTACCTGTTCTGACATTGGCATGATGGCTTCGGCACGACCAAGGTCAAAAATCACCTGACGAGCATCTATGCGCAGGACTGTACCAGTGATAATACTGCCTTCTTTTTCAGTGTACTCATCGTACACCAATTCGCGCTCGGCTTCTCTCAGGCGCTGCAACACCACCTGCTTGGCAGTCTGAGCGGCAATACGACCGCTGTTTTGCATGTCACCTTCAACTGCAACAACTTCACCCAAAGTGGCATTTTTCTGGATTTTTTTTGCTTCAACCAGACTGATCTCCATCTGTGGGTTAGACACTTCTTTTACAGTGGTTTTATGGGTGAAAAGCTTAAGTTCACCGTTAGCTGGATTCAGCGACACAGATATCTCTTGGCCTGCAAGGACGCTGTCTTTCTTGTATGCAGAAGCTAAAGCAGCCTCAATAGCCGAGATAACCGCCTCCCTAGGGAGATGGCGTTCCGCAGCTAGTTGCGTTACTGCTATGAGAAAATCGCTCTTCATTTTTTCTCGCTCTCTTTAAACTCGCCGCCTCTGAACACTTAAGAAAAAAAGTGGGTCATTTACCCACTTTCAAGCACAATATTCCTGTGACAGGATATCATTATCTACGGTAAATAACAAGCCCGAAACTGCATGAGAATTCTGGCCATGGAAGTTGATCACACCTTATCACGTATCTCATTTGGTCTTCTCGCAAGGCAGTTTTTGCAGTACACTCGGTACACTCTCAGTACTATAAAGAGCCTAGTTTAAGTATAAAGTTGGGATATGAGGGAATATGAGTCGCAACCTGATTCTTACAGGGTTCTCCGGCACTGGAAAGTCCCATGTTGGGCGCACGATAGCACAAATCCAAGGCTGGAAGTTTCTAGATACAGATGAGGAAGTTGTGCGAATCTCCGGCAAATCCATAGCCGAGATCTTTAAGCATGACGGTGAGGCACACTTCCG
>CAUZMC010000039.1:0-8314 GCA_963580875.1 Dehalococcoidia bacterium | reverse complement strand
GAGACGAGATAAAGAAGGTTTGGGGCTATGGGATGGTCAGGGCAAAGTAGCGATTGTTGGAATGGGCCAGTCAGATGTTGACCGACGCTGGGATGGCGTTTCAATGGATAAGACATATGGTGCTTACGGTATAAAGGCGATTCAGCAGGCTCTGGATGATGCTGGTGTGAAGGCTGAGGATGTCGATGGATTGTTTGTTTGCCCTGAAACTGGAGCAGGAGCCACCGGCGGTGCTTCTTCCGACTGGGGACCGTCACGGCCATATTTCGAACCACCCTATGACTCTGAGTGGGGACTCAGCCGTTTGAATGCCAAATGGATTATCGACAACATGCCAGGTTTTACCAACGTTAAGTTCGCTCCTGACAACGTACCAGCCATAGGTGAGCAGATGGGAATGGTCTCTCAGGCCGTTGCGGATGGGAAATGTAAGACAGCATTGTTGGTGTACGGTATGAACAATTTCGAAGGCCGATATCGCCACGGAGGCGACAACGCTTCGGACTTCGCCCCCGGACCTAGGCAGTGGAATGCTCCTTGGAGTTCAGGGGACGGCCTACAGCTCACAGGTGCAATTACAATTCAACAGTACTGTGAACGGTACGGTGTGGATTGGGACGAGATGATGGGTCCTGTCATTATAAATGAGCATCGTAACGGACTCATGCACGATTGGGGATTCTATTCCCTACATGGCGCTTCTGGGCTCACACAAGAGGACTACGCAAGTGCGCGACCTGTTCTCTGGCCCTGTCGTATATGGGACTGTGATCGTCCGGTCAACGCCGTGGGTGCGTTCCTTTTCACCACACCAGACCGAGCCGCTGACATGAAGCAAAAGCCAGTCTATGTCCTCAACCACAACGGAGGACAGGGTGGGTCTGTACGAAGCAGCCAGGAGACCCTGGATGAATCAGAGGCTGGCAGAGCCCAAGTGGCTCGCATGGCCTATGAAGGCTCCGGTCTCCATGCTAATGAAGTCGATATCTTCAACCCGTACGATGGCTACTCTTTCTTCCTCCCGTTAACACTGGAAGGCTTCGGTTGGCACGGAGTTGGTAAGGGAGATTCTAAGGACTTCTTCAACGGTGATATCTCAGTTGAGGGGCCTCATCCTTTCACATCCGGTGGTGGGAACCTGGGTGTAGGACGAACCCGCACCGCAATGTATATCGACAGCATAGAGCAGCTGCGTGGAACGGCTGGCAAGCGTCAGGTAAACATTAAGGCTGAGACAGCAATTTGCGCTTTTGCTCCGGCGAGAAGTGCTGCATATCTGTGCCTTTCCAGCGTTAAACCCTAACCACTAAGATTCTCGAGTATTTTCAGTGGGCCTGCTTCAGCAAAGTGGAGCAGGCCCACTGTCGTTATTGCGGGTTGATATCACATTGGATTTTGAAATTAAAACTGCATTAGGTGCATGGTTGACTGCAGTCTGAAATCGGGCATTTGCTTGACAAAAAGAACCCTCTTTCGTACCATGCCGTTTAGTGTGGCATGCTGTTGAGACATTAGCTGACACATGAAGCACTATGAGTTACACCGTGACTCTACGTTACTAGTAAATGGAGGGCAATACTTGAAGATCCTTCTAAGTTTTGATATAGACGGCACATTGGAGACAGGTGACCCACCAGGGCCAGTAACCTTGGATATGGTGCGAAAGGCCCGAGACATGGGATTTATAATCGGGAGCGCATCTGACCGTTCCATTTCATCTCAGACGGCTATGTGGGAGAGAAGTGGCATTGTGGTTGACTTTGTTGCGAATAAGCATGTTTTGATCGAGATAAAACAGAAATTTGAGGCAGATTTATACCTGCATTTGGGTGACAGGGAACTTGATAGGCAATTCGCTCTTGAGGCTGAATTTGATTTCATGTGGATGACCGAAGCCGCCTCTGAGCCTTGGATTGACATACTCAATAGTGGGATTGCTAAAGTGCCGGAAGGCACAGGCAATTCTATCATTGTAAAGGGTGTTATCAACAGCAGTGGTCCAGGGGGAATTATCAAACCTCCAACTTTTTCCACAGCCGACTGTAAGGCTACTGAAAAGAACCCAGGTTGGTGTGATATCCACCATCAACTCTTTCTGGAATGCAGGAGATATCAGGCTACATTGGAAACACCACATATGGAAGTAAACGGCCTAGACGCTTGGACAGAGTAGCAATATACACGGTTCTTGTAGAAACGACACTTAGGTAAGATCAAAAGACCGTATCACCTAATCTACATGGTCAATGGTAATCGTCAGTGCAGACGTAAGATATACCTTTACCTTGTTAACATATACGGTGAAAGTGTTAACAAGATAAGAATAGGTGGCGGGTACATAGCGAAGCGACATTTCGGCGTTAACTGGATGACCACGAGCTTCACAGCAGACACTATATGGCGCTAAAAAACGGATGCGGAAATACCTGTCAGTTTCCCATAACCTCTCTCATTAAGCTCCTCTAGTCAACCTTGCATGTCATATCGTTTATTCTATAGTTTGGTGTATTTGCGTTATGGATAGGTCTCATGCAGGCATAAACTTCCGTATCGTGAAGTTTTCTTATCTACTGTCCTTTTTACTTTCTTCTGGTTGAAGCTTGCAGATATGGTGTATTCTTTTAAGGTGTGGTACAGGAGATTCAAGACCTAAACATTGAGATCACCTTGCTGGAGGAGCCCATGACGTACGAGCATGAGAGTGACAAACTTCGCCGACAGTATTCGCTTGCGATTGGAGACTACGAAGCGGCGACTGATGCTTTGAGACAATGCGATCGCGAATTGTTCAATGGACCCATCCTTGATATTATGACTGTCTCCCTGAAGGGGCAAGGATTTAAGCGGCAAGAAGAAAACTCCTACAAGCGATTAAGCAGAGCCCGTGAGGCATATTTCCGTGCTCTGCAATAAGAGTAATCTGCCATATACTCAATACTTATCACTTCAAATCTGACCTAATGCATGAATACAATCGTACTGTTCTGAAATAAGGAGACAAATAAACAATGATTTATGAAATCAGGACCTACGATTTGAAAACAGGAAGCGTTTCGGAGTTCGAGAAACGGTTTGGAGAGAATCTTCCTGGCCGGATGTCGTTCTCAAGATTAGCAGGATTCTGGCACACAGACATTGGTCCTTTGAATCAAGTTATCCACATTTGGCCATATGACGACTTGAACCAACGCGAAGAAGTTAGGAAACAAGCTAACTCTAGCAGCACATGGCCTCCAAATACCTCTGAATTCACGTTAAACCGGCAATCTGAGATTTGCAAACCAGCTACGTTTATGACTCCCATGGACGATCGAGAGATCGGTCCAATCTATGAGATGAGAATCTATACTTACTCCTCTGGAGAAGACATACAAAAAGTTATGGACGCCTGGGGAAGTGCAATCGGAGAACGTGAAAAGTTTTCGCCATTGGCTGGATGCTGGCAGTCAGAATTAGATGGGCTCCATAGGTTTACTCATTTGTGGGCTTACAGTAGCTTGGAAGATAGATCACGTATCAGGGATGAGACGCGAGAGAAGGGTATCTGGCCCCCACGATCTGGAGTGAGTCCGATAAAGATGGAAAACAAAATACTAATTCCTGCATCTTTTTCTCGGATGCAGTGACTAAAAATGGCCTATAGTGGAAATTTGGAATGCATTGATGAGATGTATGAAACATCACGGATGTGATACTAAAGATTAGAGCCACACTCCCAGATTTACACAGCTAAAGGAATATATGCTCTTGGGGCTGAATATTCTGTGCCGTACATCACGTTACAGGCCAATGCGAAGCTGTAGTAATACGTTCTTCATCCTTGTCGAAAGTATTGTGGCTTCAACCACAGTTACTAGTGTCAACTGATCCCATTCTCGTCAACGTATATTTGAGACAATTGGCCAGCCCCCCCCACCTCATCAAATCTAGTTCCTTTGTGTATTCAGCTGTGCTTCAAAACGCTGCTATAGGAGAGATGCCTCCAGTGATATGGCGAATTGTTCCCGCTGCCACTGCCTCACATCTGGTGACTGTATCTCTGCCACAAATGTGCTAGGGTTTTTAGCAAGACGTTCCAAGCTTACCATCGGCCATACCAGAGATTGATCGATACCAAGTTGTTTCCCTATGCCATATCTCCACTTCTTCAGTAACTGGAGTCGCTCGATTTCCACCTGTGAAACAGGCGAAATGCTATGTTTGACTGGATTGTTGATTGCTGGATCAGCCAGCCCCTTATCAAGAGCTGCACGCAGTAGCCTACCAAAACTGGAGTTAACATGCCTCATGTGTGAAGGGAGATTGGCTAGATCGGTATCCGGGTTTGATGCCAGGTGTACAAGATCTTCGTGTGACATGACATAGTATGGAGGCCGGTTGAGACGCCGTGCCTCTGTTTCTCGCACCATGAACAGTCGTTTCAAGACAGCCTTCTCTTGCCCGGACAGGCCGCGGCTGCCTTTCAGGGATAGAAACGACGCCTCAGGGTCTCTGGCAATGTGACGGAGTTCTTCCAGGCGTTCGCACTCCTCAGAGACCCAGGGAGATCTTGAGAGAGTATCCAGCCTTGTCTCAAGCGCCTTTTGAATACTCAGCAGATACCAGACGTCCGTAGCTGCATAATCCAACGCATCCTGACTGAAAGGCCGATTGGACCAGTCGCTTTTTTGGAATTTGGCATTCTTAGGAACGTACAGCCCCAGCAAGCCCTCAATCAGAGATGACAGTCCGATATGATCCATACCAAGAAAACGAGCTGCTATGGAGGTGTCGTAGATGCTTCGCACTCTAAATCCCCACTCCCTATCTAGGCAGCGTATATCGTAATCTGCTCCCTGAATCACCTTTAGCACAGTATCGTCCGCTAATACTTCGCCTATCGGTTTCATATTATCAACTGCAATGGTATCTATCAGGTAAACTTTGCTCTTGGTAGCCACTTGTACCATACAGACTCTTTCAGGGTATCTGTGTCGGCTGTTTGACTCGGTGTCGATCGCGATACTGCGCTCTCGTAATAAGATACGCGCCAAGTCGAAGACCTGGTTTGATGTGGTCAGGAGTTCGGTCTGAATTGTCGGCTTGTGGTCCATACTGTTTATTTGGTACTCAGGTAATCACCGATTCACAACACGCAAGTTCCTGAAGAATTCCAGTAGTAATTTTAATGTGGACAAATTCTTAATAAGAACTCTCGCTGGTTGTTGCATAAACTCTAGTATAAGATCATAAAAACCCTGAATAAACACTAGGTGCATGCTCGTTAGAGAGCCGATCTGGTACTCAAACTGCCTAGCCCAGGTTATTACTAACCAAATATAAGTAATGGTCTGCTGTAATGTTTGGAATATTATCAGTCCCCTACTCAAAGGGACGAAGTACGAATACAGTTCTTAATACGACTTGCTGTACTGCTATTATCATCACTTGCTCAAGTCTCAATCCCAACAGGTTGGCCAATTCGGTTGATAGGATGAAGGCTCAAGGTAATCCGGCATTTATAAGTTTCTTTGGTTAGCTCTTTCCCCTCAGCAAAACACGGCGAAAACAAACTGTGACAGCAAATATGTTCCCTCAATAACTTTAGTACAGTCCATTGCCGTGTTTTTGTTCGAGCAAGAAAGAGATTGTTAGCTGGTCATATAGGCCTACTCACCGCCTAGGTCTGCCTTTATCGATAGCCTCAGCCCTCTCCCTGAGGCTATCGATAAAGGCTAATTCATTACACTCCGCATTCACCTTCACCGCGTTCCATCTTATACAGCACAGATTTCTCATAGTCCAGATAATAGTCAATAGTATCTTTTCCAAGTGGACCCACCTTAGGGAGTCCGGCTATAATAGCCTCGAAAGGTTCCTTACCTACGCGAGTCACGAATTCCTTGAAAGGCTCGGCCTCTTGTCTTTTGTCTTTATAAAACTCCAGAATGCGGAACGTTGCGTCTGGAACCATTTTGGCTGGGATGCGGCCTTTTGGCCTAACACCGTATCGGACATCGGCGTTTTCGTAACTTCCGCCTACGAATAATTCATAGCTTGGGATTTGGTTTCCTCCATCTGCTTTCATTGCAGCACCGTGGAAACCAATGTCTGCCAGGTGATGTCGTCCACAGCCGTTGGGGCAGCCGCTCATCTTAACGTGCATTCCCTTGATAAGAGAGTCTTCTAGTAATTGGCTATGTCCATTCGGGTTTTTAAGTGCTTCTGATACAGAGCGGTTAACTCCCATAGAAGATGTGATTCCTAGTTTACAGGTGTCAGTACCTGGGCAAGAGGTAACATCAGTGATCTGGTTAAGCCCACCTTCCGCTAGATTGATAGATCGTAAATCCTTATAGATATCGTATAAATGATAATCTGGCACCCAACGGAACATCAGGTTTTGTTCCGGGGTAGTTCGTACCCTATGGCTGGCCCTGACACGAGCAATCACAGCTAATCCACGGAACTGTTCAGGTGATAGGTCTCCTTGAGGAACTGTAACAGCGACAAAATTGTATCCATTCTGTGTCTGTGGGACCACGTTGGTTGCCATCCATGCCTGGAAAGCTTCGTCGTCTTTCTCGTTTGTTGTACCATTTATTGGTTCTGGTGGAACATCGGCTAGTTCGTCATCAAAGAAAAGCAAGTAATCACGATTTTCGTATGATTGTGCCCACGGTTCCTTTAGCTCTTCTTCGATTTGCGCTCGGAATGACTCAATTCCCTCACTGTGGATGAGAACTTTGATCCTGGCTTTCATCTTGTTTCGCCTCAGCGAAGCGGTGCGATTGAAAACCCGCAATACAGCTTCACTCACCCTTAGGAAATCGTCAACTGGTACAAATTCATACAATGTTTGTGCTATTAGTGGTTGAATCGATGTGCCTCCACCCACCGTGATTTTGAACCCCTCGATATGCTCACCGTTCTCTTCTAGTACTCTTGCTATAAAGCCAAGATCATGCATACCAACCACAGCACAGTCATGCTCACCACATGAGAAGGCAGTCTTTATCTTACGTGGCATGTGATATGTAAAGTCCCGGCGCGCAAAATTGCGTACGAAAGCCCCCAGGTATGGCTGGAGGTCAAATGCCTGCTGCGAATCGAGTCCTACCATAGGACAGGCAGTAACATTGCGTACAGTGTTGCCGCATGCTTCTTTGGTGCTGAGTCCTACAGCTTGTAGGATATGCATGGCGTCTGCAGCCCCCTCCAGCAAGAGGGAGTGCAATTGGACATTTTCACGCGTAGTGATGTGCCCTTTGTTCAGTGGCGCATATCGTTCGGCAATCTCTGCTAGTGCTTCCAGTTGTTCTGCGTGAAGCAAGCCTCCAGGAATCTTCACACGTAACATTTGTGCATTCTCTTGCCGTTGCCCATATACGCCTAGTCGTAGACGGAAAGCCATGAAATCAGCGTCTGGAATATCCCCATTCCTGTAGGCCTTTACCTTATCTTCGTATTCGATGATCTCTTCGTCCTTGTATTGAAGGATCGACGGTATTGGGTTGGCGTTTTCCGTTTTCTGCTTAACCATGTGTAACCTCCTTAGTTATGCTCTAAAAAATTACGATATGGGGTTGGCATTTTTCGTTTTCTGTTTAATCATATGGCATGTCCTGCTTGATACCATGCTATCGTAGTAATTGAAGCCGTAGTTGTTCCTAACAAGGAATGAGATCACAGATTGTCACCCTTAGCTGCAGCGATAATGCTATCCAGGGATTCAATCACATGTAATCCACATTCCTTGGCAGTGGGATCTAATTCCCACCACCAACGACCTGCCCTAAGGTCTTCTTCTGGGCTTATAGCCCTAGTGCATGGGTCACAGCCGATACTAGGATAGTTATTGTCATGTAACTCATTGTATGGAACGTTATTCTTTTTTATATAGTACCAAACCATATCTGATGTCCATGTTGCCAACGGATTCACCTTTATACGATTACCATGAGCGACATCCAACTCTATCTTGCCAATATCTACTCTAGTAACTGCCTGGTCACGCCTAAGCCCACTTACCCAACCGTGTAATCCGCCCAATGCTCTATCCAATGGCTCCATTTTCCTGATACCACAGCACAGTTTACGAAACTCCTCTGACTTGTAGAATAGATTAAATCCATGCTCTCTAACCATTCCAGCAACCTGATCAATATCCGGATAATAAGTTTCCAACTCGATACCGTATCTTACCCGAATTTGGTCCATTAGTGTATATGTTTCTGTTGGTAGTCGCAGAGTATCTAATGTAAATACCCGGGGAGAACGATTTATTCTCCACATCATGTCAATCAGAACAACGTCTTCAGCTCCGAAACTTGAC
>CAUZMC010000038.1:0-8550 GCA_963580875.1 Dehalococcoidia bacterium | reverse complement strand
AATGGGGGGGGGGGTAGCGTATGAAGTTCGGCATCGTTGTTTTTCCCGGAACATGGAGTGACGGCGACTGTTATCACGTGGCCAAGACAGTGCTTGGGCAGGATGCACGGTACGTATGGCACAAAGACAGAGATGTGTCAGGACTAGACTGCCTAGTACTACCCGGCGGGTTTTCATACGGTGATTACCTTAGGACAGGTGCGATTGCCCGCTTCTCTCCAGTTATGGAGGAGATTGACAGTTTTGCTAATAGGGGAGGCCTTGTTATTGGCATCTGTAACGGCTTCCAGATATTGTGCGAGGCTGGTCTTCTGCCGGGCGTGCTGACACGGAACCATAATGTTCAATTTCGTTGTCAGTGGGTTGACCTGCGGGTGGAAAATCCTAACACATCGTTTACATCAGGATGTAGTCAAGGACAGGTGCTTCGTATACCTATCTCACACGGAGAGGGCAATTACTATGCCGACCCGGATACACTGGCATCTCTCATTGCAAAAGATCAGATAGCGTTCCGGTACTCCACTCCACAAGGTGAGATAACTGCCGATGCTAACCCAAACGGCTCATTGGAGAACATAGCAGGGATTGTCAACGACCGCGGCAACGTGCTGGGTATGATGCCACATCCAGAGCGGTGCTGTGAGGATGCCCTTGGTGGTACGGATGGACGGATTATTTTCGAATCCATGATGCAAGTGGTTGCATGATACATCTTATGTTTTTCAACCGAATTCCCAGATAAGAGCAAAAATGTCAGTATCTAAAGAAACCCTTGATGAAATAGCTCTCTCGCAAATGGAGTATGAGGCAATAGTAGAGCGGCTTGGCCGTGAACCAACCTCTGTTGAGCTCGGTATGTTCGGTTCAATGTGGAGCGAGCATTGTGGCTACAAGCACTCCAAGTTGCTCCTGAGGCAGCTTCCTTCCAGTAGCCCGCGTATGCTTGTGCTTCCTGGTGAGGAGAATGCGGGAGTGGTTGACATTGGCGACGGGCTGGCAGTTGTGATGAAAATCGAGTCTCATAACCATCCATCTGCTGTCGAGCCGTTTCAAGGAGCGGCCACGGGAGTCGGAGGGATAGTACGTGACATATTTGCAATGGGGGCAAGGCCAATAGCTCTTCTCAACTCCCTTCGCTTCGGCCCATTGGATGAGGTGCAAAACCGCAACCTTTTTCGTGGTGTGGTGGCCGGTATATCCTGGTATGGCAATTGCATTGGTGTCCCGGACGTAGGAGGAGAAGTGTCTTTTTCTTCCTCTTATTCCGGAAATCCACTGGTTAATGCCATGTGTGTTGGGCTTGTTGAAAAAGGCGGCATGGTTCGAGCCAAGGCCTCCGGCCGTGGCAACCTACTGATTTTGGTTGGCGCTGATACGGGACGCGACGGTATACACGGCGCTTCAGGTCTGGCATCACGAACCTTTGAGGATGAGAGAGAAATGAGACCAACCGTGCAAGTTGGCAATCCATTTCTTGAGAAAGTGCTGATAGAGGCGTGCTTGGAGGCTGTGGCAACCGGATACATACTTGCCATGCAGGACCTAGGGGCTGCCGGACTTACAAGCACTGTTGTTGAGTCAGTCGCACGGAGCGGTTCTGGAGCGAGAATAGATATTGGGAAGGTGCTGAGACGTGAGGATGGTATGACTGCCTATGAGATTATGCTCTCAGAATCGCAGGAGAGAATGTTGGTTGTGGTGAGCGCCGAGCACGAAAAAGCTGTGAGGCATGTGTTCGATAAATGGGATGTGGAGAGCATAATTCTTGGCGAAATTACTGAGGATGGTATGGTGAGTGTCTATGATGGAGACACTATGGAAGCGTGTCTACCAGTGGATGTTCTCACAGACCCGCCTCTCTATCGCGTACATGGAGTGCCGCCGGCATACTTGGAAGAAACGCAAAGCATTGACCTGGCTGCGTTGCCAATTCCGACAGAAACACCGGAATCCATATTGTTACGACTACTCTCATTCCCAGACATTGCTGGCAAAGAGTGGATATTCCGCCAATACGACCATCAGGTGCAGACAAATACTCTGCAAGCTCCGGGTGGAGATGCAGCTGTTCTTAGGATCAAGGGTACTGGTAAGAGCATAGCGCTCACAACAGACGGTAACGGCCGTTACTGCTATCTTGACCCGTTCGTCGGTGGAATCATCGCAGTGGCCGAGGCCTGTCGTAACTTGGCCTGTGTAGGCGCCGAACCAATTGCTTTGACTGACTGTCTAAACTTCGGGAACCCAGAGCGTCCAGAAGTGTATTACCAGCTGGAACAGTGCGTAGATGGGATGACGAAGGCGTGTCAGGAGATGGACCTGCCTGTGATAAGTGGTAACGTAAGCCTCTACAACGAGACTAGGGGAGTGGCTATATGGCCTACCCCGGTTATTGGAGCGCTGGGATTGATTGAAGACTCTGGAAAGCAATGCACCATCGCCTTCAAGGACGAAGGTGATGTGGTTGTGCTACTGGGTGCATCTGATGTATCGGACGATGTACAGTCACTTTCTGGAAGCGTTTACCTAGAAATTGTGCACGGAAAGGTGGCTGGTGTTCCATATATAGACCTTGCTCTGGAGGTCAGCGTTCAACGTTTATGCCGCAGGGCAATCTATGACGGCTTGCTACACTCGGCCCATGATTGTGCCGATGGCGGGCTGGCAGTTTGTCTCACGGAGTCTTGTGTCACTGGTGCTGTAGGCTTTATTGCTGGACTAACAATAAATGGACGATGGGACGCGGCACTATTTGGTGAGGCACAGTCTCGTATTGTGGTGTCACTGTCAGCCGATGCTCTCCCAGCGTTGGAGAAACTGGCTGCGGAACATGGGGTACCATTGGTTCAGATTGGCTCGGTTGGGGGAGCGACGTTCTCATTGCCAGGATTGCTGGATGTGGCACTGGATGACTTGGAAGTAGCTTGGAAGGGTGCCTTGGAGAAGGCACTGGGATAGCATTCTTTGTCTCCATATTATATTTAAGCTATGGTACCAGGAGATAGGCTGTAGTGCTGTGTCTCAAGCAGCAGCGATGAAATACCAAGCTAGATGATTTGGATTAGACGATTCTTTGTTATGCTTTTGGGGCTGGTATTCTTTGTGTTTCTTCTTCTTGCGCTGGTGATATTCAGGATGAATGAGACATTCCTTGAACCTGGCTTTTATAAAAACCAAATGGCAGAAGCGGGTGTGTATAATTTCGCACTGGTCGATTTGCCTACGTCCGGTATAGAAGAGGTTAGTAGCAAAGCCACTGGCTTCTTTTCTGATACGCTGACTGAAAACTTTCTGGTGTCTACCGGCCTGACTACTGTCGACATTGTTTCATCTATCGGGGTAATTGTGCCGTCGGCCTGGCTTCAGGAACAGGTGGAGCAGTCTATAGACCAGGCATTGAGCTATATTATCGGCAAACAGGACAGTTTCGAGATAATTGTAATGGCCGAGGAACGTGTGATTGTTGCCACCGATGTAGTCAAGATACTGATGCGAAAAGCCCTGCTGTATGACCTTTTATTTGGCGCAATGGTAAGACAAAGGATAGACGAAACATTGGGCAAGGAAAGTGCGTTGCCATTCAACGTGTCCCTTACTGCAGAGGACGTGGTAGATGCGGTGCAGAGAGTTGCGACAGAGGACTGGATCAAGTATCAGGTGGATCAGTCCCTTGATGGAATTATGGCCTATATGCTGGGTCAGCAGGAGACATTCGAAGTGCATGTCCAAGTGAGAGAGCGTGCTGACGTAGCCATTGATGAGATAAAAGCGCTTCTCATGAAAGCAAACTTCTTTGAGATTTTACTCGACGAAGTGTTTGATTCAATGCTGGAAGGAATGATGCCACAGCTCACTGATTTGCCTTTCGGAGTGAATATAACCGAGGAGGAACTTTCCTCAGTCATACGGGAACTGTTTCCACAATCCTGGGTGGAAGAACAAGCGCTTGGCATTATCGATGAGGCAGGGCCTTATTTGATAGGCAAGACGGACAACTTCAGTGTCTCTATTCCACTTGGTGAACGCAGAGATGTTGCTCTGGATAGTATAGAGAACATGGCCACTGCCAAACTAAACGCACTTGTAGATGTGCTCCCAGAATGTACTATAGGGCAACTGACGTTTTCAGGAATTCCCCACTCTTTGCAGGATTTGCCAAAGTGCATTCCTGCAGTTTTTGATGCCAGAGTATTTATTGACCTACTGGGTATAGATATTACAGGCGAAATCGGTGAGATGATTGGAGTCCAGATTCCAGATGAGATTGTTTATACCGAGGTCGAATTGCATCAATCTATTGGTGGAGACTTAGACTCAAGCAAACTGGATATACTGGATAATGTAAGGGAGATTATCACTCAAGGCTGGACATATACCGAGCTTGATCTGCGTCAAGACCTTGGGAAGGACTACTCCAATGTGCTAGACGATGTGCGCTCAGCCCTGAGTGATGGTTGGACATATACGGATGCCGATTTGCGTGAGAATTTGGCTGACGTCGCTGGTGGAGCAGCCATAGTCAATTTGGACACATTTAGAGAACAGCTTAATAGAGCCAGATACATGCGATTCCTAGTCTATATTCTATGTGCTGTGCTTCTGGTGCTGATTGGTTTCCTTGGAGGGAGACAGTGGTTTGGCAGAATTGCCTGGTCTGCGGGAACCCTTAGCATTTCTGCTGTCATACTGTTTGTTGTCTCAGTCCCTATATATAACTCAATTATTCAGAGTCGAATCTATGAATTTCGGATAGATCTGGTGGATGGCATTGATAGTCCCACTCTGTTGCTGGCGTTGGATAAGGGCTTGAATATTGTGCAGTCAGGGCTGGACGATTTTCTGGGCGGAATCGGACATTATAGTCTGCTATTGTTTGCAATTTCTGGATTGTTCTGGGTTGCGGTGCTTGCATGGACCAAGTTCATAAGACGGACAAGCTCGGCTTAGGAAACAGAAGTGGTGGATGGTGTTTTCCGGCTTTATATGCAGTGGTACGAGTCCACTTAGCTCCACCAATTTTTAGATCAACCAGTATTGCGCGTCTTGGCGCGCCATCTTCTTAGGGTATTCCAGTTTTTGAGGGCAATACGCCATGTTGGTAGGTCATATGGACGGTCTGTGAGACCGCGTATTTTATTCATAACGTTCTCAGTTAGGGGAGGGCCGTGGCCAAAACAGGCCAAATCTGCCTCTAAGTCTCTCAGTGCGCGAAGTGAAGTGTCCAAACGTCTGCGCTTGGAGCGGTCCCACATCAAAGGGCGGCTCAATCGGTCGATATTGTTGAGAACGGAATCTCCAAGAAAGAGCACGTTAGGGCCTGTCAGCAGAGGTGATATGCTTCCTGGAGTGTGGCCCGGGGAGTGGATGATTCGCAGTCCAGACAGGCATGGGATTTCATCTCCATCTTCCACGGTTTCATGTACCTGGGTATCTGAGAATTGTCTCACCACCTGTGGTTGCCGCGGCCTCGCTCCCCCGCCTCCTGCATATCGCTGTGCCCAACGGTACCAGAGTGGTGGCGGTTCGCTTTCGTCTCCCTTGCGTAACATCAGCTTGCCATCCGGCTCAGTAAGAGTTTCGTCCTTGTGGGCTACAATCTGTGCCCCTGTTAGCGCGTGAAGCTCGGCTGCGCTGCCGGAATGGTCGAAATGGAAATGTGTAAGTAGTATCCAGCGAAGGTCGCTTGGGCTACGACCAATCTTCTTGATGTATGATACTATTGCCTCCCCGTTCCCTGAGAGACCAGTGTCAACCACAGCCATCTGCTCGTCTGCCAGAAGGACTACGTTGCTGCCCTTGATGTTCTCTACGTTGTAAACTTTTGGAGCTATTTCCATTATAAGGTTTTCCCTCCTTCAGCGCGGTGAGCGTCGTGCAACGATGATACGGGATTGTATCCCAGGATGACTTATATGTCCAGAGATGTGATGTTGGATATTTTAGTACGCTAATAGGCACGCTGGTGCCTAATTATATACTCAATGTAAGAGGTAGCTAACCACGGACAGGATTATAGCCGTTGTCGGTATGTTTTAGATACTGAACGCAACCATAACTACCTCGATCCGGGTTATGAGAGATGAGCAGTGATACAGGATAATCCCTGTTAACCCAGCTGTGAGCGAAGCTTTGGAGATCGGGTTGTAAGGAAGGCTCAGAGTAGGCCGGTGTGTTTGCACCAAGAACGTCCTCAATCAAGGAACAGCGCCATTTTAACATTTTTCTGGTATACCAACTTTGTTAAGGGGCCAGTAGTTTGGTCAACTCGGCGATGTCTGTGACTTCTTCCAGTGTCCTTACCAGTTCTATGACGCGTTCCGTTGCTGGTTTGTCTATTGATGCTACGACGTAGCGTTGGAACTTATCACACAGGTCTTCGAAGTTATATGGGTTATTAGGAGAGCCTTTGTAATCGGAGGCATCTATGTGGTGGGTTTCACCATCTATATGCAGTACAAGGGTTGGTTTATTGGACAGGGAAGCTTCCTGTAGAGAGTGAAGTTCGATTGCCTGGGCTGTTCTACGGATATCTTCATGGTTTTCCACTCCGTCACCGAAGGCTCTAGGGTCGCTCAGGTCTCGCCATATAGCAACTGCGACGGAGTATGGGATGCTGTATTGAGCTGCCAAGAGAGTGCCGGGATCCTGCTGGCCGTGTCTACCGGCATCGTGAGGAGTCAGGAAAATCTGGATTTTTTGTATATGCCTCGGGTCTATGTTGTGATGTGATTTGAACTGTACCAGGGCATCCACGAACGGATGGGCTCTGATGTGGCATGGATACGATTTTATCTGCAAGACTGATGCCATGACGTAGTTTTCGCCCAGTGCGTCTAGGAGCCGTTCTGGATGCGGGTCTGGTGAAAATACATTCAGAAATCCGCGGGATCCCTCCAATATGGTATGGGGCCCAGTGAAACCCTTCTGTGCAAGTAGTGCGCTCTCAAGCCCCATTTGGCTGGCCCTGCCCATGTGTAGTCGTTTAATCATGGAGCCGTCCAGTGAAAACTCTAGTAGGCCGCTGGCGTTTGACCCGGCTATGCCAAGAGCACTGGCGGTTTGTTCAGGGTTTAGCGTAAGGGCTTTGGATACTGCGGTGGCTGCTCCGAATGGGCCGTTTGTAGCAGGTCCGTGAAATCCTGCCACGTCTTCAACTGCGCGGGTTGCTGCCTGCCCAATTCTGCATACTGCCTCATATCCGGCAACCAGAGCCGTCAGGAAATGGCGTCCAGATAGGTGTTCCCTCTCAGACACTGCCATCAGCGCTGGGAAAACTGACGCACCTGGATGACAGGAAGCCGGTGAGTAGACATGGTCTGTTTCGAATCCGCCTATCATTGTGCCGTTAACCAGGGTTGCGTACGAGGCAGAGGTGCGCCACGGCAAGCCAAAAACGGTGCAAGGGCCTGATGCACCGGACTCCTGGGCCAGTTCGGCCACCATGCGGCTCCATGGTAGATCAGTGGCAGATAGTCCGCAGGCAAGGCAATCCAGTATGTAACCCTTGGCTGCTTGCACAGCTTGTGGCGGAATGTTGTCGTAGTCCAACTCAGAAGCGAAGCGTGCTAGAGTGCGGGTTTCGTTCATGGAGTCATCTCCTACTGCTCATAAATGGTGTGTTTACAAGGATTTAATACGACTTAGCCAAGTTCCTTGGCCTTACGAATGTCACTCTCTGACTCTACATCTTTACCTAGTTTGCTGTATGCAAGTCCCCTGTTGTTGTATGTAGCGGCATTCTGTGGGTTAAGCCGTATGGCTTCGTCGTAGTCCTGTATGGCTCGCTCGAACTGGTCAAGGTAGCTGTATGCAAGCCCCCTGTTGTTGTATGTAGCGGCATTCTGTGGGTTAAGCCGTATGGCTTCGTCGTAGTCCTGTATCGCTCGCTCGAACTGGTCAAGGTATCTGTATGCAAGCCCCCTGTTGTTGTATGCATCGGCTTGAGGGTTGAGCCGTATGGCTTCGTCGTAGTCCTGTATGGCTCGCTCATGCTGACTTGTGGAGTAGTACGCAACACCCCTGTTGTAGTACTCATCGGCTTGAGGGTTGAGTCGTATGGCCTCGTTGTAGTCCTGTATGGCTAGCTCGAACTGACCTATGGAGTAGTACACATTACCTCTGTTGGTGTAGGTATCGGCTTGAGGGTTGAGTCGTATGGCCTCGTTGTAGTCCTGTATGGCTTGATCATTCTGACCAAGGCTTCTGTACGCAACACCCCTGTTGCTGTAGGCATATGGGGCTTGAGGGTTGAGTCGTATGGACTCTGTGTAGTCCTGTATGGCCTGCTCATGCTGACCTATGGAGTAGTACGCAACTCCCCTGTTGATGTAGGTATCGGCGTGTGGTTTTAGTAGTATGGCTTCTGTGTGGTCCTGTATGGCCTGCTCATGCTGCCCTATGGAGTAGTACGAAATACCCCTGTTGGTGTAGGCATCGGCATTCTGTGGGTTAAGCCGTATGGCTTCGTCATAGTCCTGTATCGCTCGCTCGAACTGGTCAAGGTATCTGTATGCAAGCCCCCTGTTGTTGTATGCATCGGCATTCTGT
>CAUZMC010000037.1:0-9369 GCA_963580875.1 Dehalococcoidia bacterium | reverse complement strand
ATGATGATTTTTCGCACACTTGATACAGACAAGAGGAACCCCCAATGTTCAAAACTATACTAAGGCTATAATCTACTTAACGTGTGGGTCGTATCCTTATATCCTAGACTGACCGATCATTCGCAGTTTAGTCTGCTATTGCTATTTGCATCATATGTGATATGTTATTAATGCTTTGTCAACAACTATATTATGGCTTAGTGTTAATTAAGTGAGAGTAAGGCGAGTAGAATATGTTTGAAGGTGGACAGCGTCAACAAAAGCCTGAGGTGCAGCTAGAAGAGCTGCTTCGCGGTATTGGCGATGGCATTAACACCGTGGTTCAGAAGCTGGGTGGAGGAGGAGTCAAGCTAGTAATTCTTGGCCTGGTAGCCTTGGCAGTCATTGCGTGGATTGCTAGCGGTGTCTATCAGGTTGGGCCTCGAGAGCAAGCGGCTTTACAGTTGTTTGGGAAATTCCAGAATACCGAAGGTCCTGGCCTTAAGTGGTACTTTCCTGCCCCAGTTGGCAACCGAACAATTGTAGATGTTGGAGTGAACCGCAACATGGAGTTGGGTTTCTTTACATCAGGAGTAGGGGCAACTAGTGACCAATCAGATGAAGCCCTAATGATTACTGGCGACCTGAACATTGTCAACGTACAGATGGTGGTTCAGTATCGCATCGCAGATTTGGAGAAATTTCTTTTCCGAGTAGACGATCCTGGAGAAGTCCTCCGTGAAATAGCGCCTGGGAACCCTGAGGGCCGAACTCTGAAGGACGCCACAGAAGCGGCACTGCGCCAGGTAGTTGGACAGCGCAGCATTGATGACACTCTTGTAACAGGCAGAGAGCAAGTTCAGGCTGACACGCGGGCACTGCTTCAGCAAATCCTAGACGACTATGAAACTGGTATTGAAGTATTGAACGTGGCGCTCCAGACTGTGCGCCCACCTGACCAAGTACGGGCCGCCTTCGACGACGTTGTTAATGCCCGTGTGGACAAGGAAAGCCGAATCAACGAGGCTAAGGCGTTTGAACAGGATCGCCTTCCCAGAGCTCAAGGTGACGCTCAGAAGACGATTCAGGGCGCGGAAGCATTCAAGGCAGAGAAGATCGCCAAGGCAACTGGTGAAGCCGATCGCTTCACGTCTGTCCTATTTGAGTACAATAAATCCAAGGCAGTCACCCGTCAGCGCTTGTACCTAGAGGCCATGGAGGAAATACTTCCTGGCATTACAAAGTTTATCTTGGCAGAGGGCAACGAGGGCAGCCTGTTGCAGTTCCTCCCGCTAACCGGTGAGGTAGGAGCAAAGCCATGAAAATCATAGGGATATCCATTGGATTCGTATTACTTGTTGCTGTATTGGGACAAGCCGCTGGGTTCGGTATGCTTTACACTGTAGACGAAACTGAATTTGTGGTTATTACTCAATTTGGAGAGGTTAAGAGAAGTGAAGTAGACCCGGGGCTGAAATTTAAGGCCCCCATAGAGAGCGTTGTGCGCTTTGACAAAAGACTCCTGCGAATTGACGTGCCTTCAGCTGGAATGCCTGACAAGGATAGTCAGTTTCTGGAAATAGATGCTTACATCCGCTATAAGATTGAGAGTCCGCAGCTGTTTCTACAGAACTTACGTGATGAGTCAACCGCTGGATTGCGCATTGGAAACCTGGCAATCTCAGCCATACGTGATGAAGTTGGAACCAGAGACAGACGAGATATAATCGGTGGTGAGCCCTTAACACTAGCTGATGGCACCATTATAGTAGACCCTAGAAAAACATCAGAGGGCATTCCAACCAGAGAAGCCATGATGCAGAAAGTCCTCAAAAGTCTCGTGGATCGTGTAGAAAGCAATCAGTTTGGTGTAGATATCATAGATGTTCGCATCAAACGGGCTGACTTCCCTTCCGCGGCAGAGAACAGCGTGTTTGACAGAATGAGATCTGAACGTGATGTGCAAGCACAGAGACTTCGTGCTGAAGGTGAGGAACAGTACCTGACAATCACAGCTAAAGTTGACAAACAGGTGAGAGTTATTAATGCGGATGCCGAACGTGATGCCAACGTCCTGTATGGTGAAGGAGAAGCCGAAGCCATATTGCTACTGGCAGAAGCCTTGGAATTGGATCCGGAATTCTTTGCCTTCAGACGTAGCCTTGAAGCCTATGGTAAAATCTTCGATGAAGATACAACGCTTGTTATGTCTTCCAACAGCGATCTGTTCCGTTTCTTGGAAGGTTCAAACGAACCGACAGAGTAGCGGGTCAAACTTGCCATACCAGCCAGACCTACCGTATATCACGGATTATTCTGGACTTTCCTGACTTCATTATTTTCGCCTGATCTTCACGCTTAGCACACTGTATGAAATCGTGCTTCGCTGAGATACTTCCAATTATTCTCATAAGAACCTGCTGAAATGCTGTCCTGACAATGCCAGCTATGGTTTGTACGGAAACAACAACTCAGTTCAACAAGCTAAGCAAATTAAGCTGATTCCATTACAAACAGGAATCGTAGTATGAAGAGATTTCGGGAGGCAAGACATAGATAGCAACCATCTAAAAGAGCTTCTTTTGCAGGTTAAGAATGGCCAGATGAATGTGGACGATGCACTTGGCAAACTGCGCACTCTTCCCTATGAGGATTTGGATTTTGCTAAATTGGACCACCATCGAGACCTTCGCACTGGCTTCCCAGAGGTTATATACGCTCCCGGTAAAACGCCAGAACAATTGACCCAAATCGCTCAGAGCATGACGAAATCATCTTCTAAGGTGCTCATAACTCGTGCAGATCCGGAGGCGTATGATATCGTTCACAAGGTTTTACCAGAGGCGCGCTATAACAAGCTTGCCAGAACGATAGTGTTAGAGCGAGATAATGAAACACCGCTAGTTCCAGGTGTGCTCATAGTGGCCGCTGGCACCGCTGATTTGCCGGTGGCCGAGGAAGCAGCTGTAACGGCTGAGTTGATGGGAAACGACGTGAAGAAACTTTGGGACGTTGGAGTGGCTGGAGTACACAGGTTACTGGAACACTTGTCCATACTGCAAGAGGCAAAAGTTGTGGTGGCTGTGGCAGGTATGGAAGGTGCGTTGCCAAGTCTAGTTGGCGGGCTAGTGTCTTCACCGGTTATCGCCGTTCCAACCAGTGTGGGATACGGGGCAAATTTCCATGGACTGGCGGCTCTGCTGGCCATGATCAACTCATGCAGTCCTGGAATCGCGGTGGTGAATATAGACAACGGGTTTGGTGCAGGATACATGGCTGGGACTATCAACTTGGCCATTGCCGGTACTTTGAGGAAATAAATAAGGGCGGTGGCAGGGCTTATTACCTGCTCCCGCCCTTGAATTCTAGGTTAGCGAACTACTTCAATGTTTCTATATATTCGATGATCGAGTGAACTTCATCGGCCGTAAAAGTAAATGGTGGCATAATTGGCAAGAACCCTTCAGGTACTTTAGCAGTTGAATTCAAAATAGATTCTTCAATATATGCTTCATCTGCCGTCACAGTAGTTCCGTCTGTAAGGGTTTTTGTTGATCCGTATAGACCTTTCCAGCTGGGACCAACAAGAGTTGTACCGTCAATGCTGTGGCATCCCAAGCAACCATTTGCTTTAATCAGTTGCAATCCGAGTTCAGCTCCTCCGTGATTCTGATTATCAACTGGAGCGGCAGTGGTGGCTGTAGCTTCCACAATTGCGGGTGGTGTGGAAGTGGGTGAACTACTTGGTGTATTGGCATCCCCACTACATCCAAAGCCAACCACAGTCGTAATTATTAAAGCGATTGATAGAACTAAAAACTTCTTCACGTCTACTCCTCTTTATAACCCAGACTCGAAATTTTGTGTATTTTGTCCATGTACAACCATATGCTAACCGAGCGTGAAGTCTATCACACTAGGTTAGCCTGTTCAATACTTCACAATGTTTCCGGAAGGTTTTCATAGCACTTGGTTAAAGTTAAATTCGAAATGTTCACTCGTGCCAAATACAAGCCTTTGATCAGGTAGAAATGCGAGAAATTATCTGCCCAATTCTTTTCTAGACAAAAGACACGCTTGTAACATAATCGTAACAGGTGTGTAACTCCGTCGGAACACTTAGGCTTCATAATAATAATAATTATTGTAATAAAGGGGGGGGTAATGGATACAGCTAATCTCGCGTGGATGCTCACCGCTTCGGCCCTAGTACTGTTTATGACTCCTGGACTGGCCTTTTTCTATGGAGGCCTTGTACGTGCCAAGAACGTGATAAGCACCATAATGTACAGTTTCATTGCTATGGCAGTGGTCAGCATTGTCTGGGTGCTTTGGGGCTATAGCCTAGCATTTGGAGAAGGTGGACGATTCATTGGGGATTTATCATTTGTGGGCCTTTCTGGAATAGACATAAACGACGGAGATGGGATGGACCTACTCTTCGTTGTGTTCCAGATGATGTTCGCCATTATAACACCGGCTCTTATTACAGGAGCTTTTGTGGAGCGCTTTAAGTTCACCACATACCTGGTGTTCCTTGTGTTGTGGATAACCTTTGTGTACGCTCCCATTTGCCATTGGGTCTGGGCAGAAAAGGGTTGGTTGTTTGACGCAGGAACCTTGGACTTCGCAGGTGGGACAGTTGTGCACATTAATGCTGCTGTTGCTGCTGTTGCGGCTGCTTTGCTGGTGGGCCGAAGGCGCAATCCTGGCTTGGAACCTCACAACGTACCATACGTTGTCCTTGGTGCAGGGATACTCTGGTTTGGTTGGTTTGGATTCAACGCTGGATCTGGACTGGCCGCAAATGGTCAGGCAGTGAATGCCTTCCTTGTCACCAACACGTCCGCCGCCGCTGCAGCTCTGACTTGGGGTCTTCTGTCACAGTTTCAGACTGGCAAAATGAGTGCAGTTGGAGTAGCCACGGGCGCTGTGGCCGGATTGGTGGCAATTACACCCGCTTCTGGATTTGTAGGTGTTATGGGTTCAATTGCAATTGGGTTTGGAGCTGGTATGTTGTGCTACTTTGCAGTGTTACTGCGCAATAAAACCAAACTTGACGACGCTCTTGATGTTTTCGCAGTCCATGGAATCGGTGGGATATGGGGCGCCATGGCCACCGGCATCTTTGCAGCCACAGCTATAGGTGGGGTTCCCGGAGTTATAGAAGGCAATATAGGGCAACTTGGTATCCAAGGAGTGGCTGTAGGAGCAACACTTGTCTATAGTTTGGTTGTAACTCTTGGGCTTCTGAAGATCTTGGACATTATTCCTGGTCTTGGTCTACGCGTCTCAGAGCGTGAAGAGGATGAAGGACTGGATATATCAGCTCATGGAGAAAGAGCATATATTAGAGATGGAGCAGATTAGGAAGCCAGTATATTCCGTAGACATATTTAATGAAATGACTTGTCGGCAAAAGGAAATCATAGGCAACTGGCAGATTGATTTAAGGAGGGTATCATGCTAAAAGTTGAAGCTATAATCAGACCGGAGCGAATATCTCAGTTAACACCAGCTTTGGACGCGGTTGGGTGTACTGGATACCACTATGCGAATATCACTGGCCAGGGTCGCCAGGGAGGAGTTGAGGTGTCTGTAGGCAGAGGCGGACAAACAACCGTGCGGGCCGCTGTGCCAAAGACGCTGATAACCACAGTCATTCCAGATGAACTGCTGGAAAAGGTTATCGATGCGATCCTTGAAGCCGCCAGAAGCCCTGGCGGAGGCAATCTTGGCGACGGCAAAATTTTCGTATCACAGGTGTTAGACGTAGTGCGAGTTAGCAGTGGTGAGCGTGGCGCAATCGCACTGTAGCCTGACTACTCCAATCATGGACTGATGACAAGAGGGGGGCACATAAAAAGTGCCCCCCTCTTTCTTTTCTTTCCTGTATACCAGGAACGCTTTGAGTCAGCTATCTATAATTCCGTGCGCCGCTGGTTGCGCATTTCAAAGCAGAGACGGAGAAATAATAGCGCTTCCCCAGCTGAGGCCTTAGAACTGCCGTGTTGGCGGTTCACAAATGTAATTGGAGTCTCCTCCACCCTGGCATCGCCACTCTTAGCAATGATCTCTAAAAGTAGCTTGAATCCCTTGGGGCTTAATGAGGGAAGCAGGGCTTCCATGTGGCTTCGTTGAAATGCGGCGAAACCGGATGTAAGATCACGAATCGGCAAACCCACAATAACTCGGCCCAATGCCGACGCTCCACGGCTAACAATCTTTCTCCACATGGGCCAGTTTACTACTCCCCCACCTTGCACATATCTGGAGCCTACTACAATGTCGGCTACTGAGAGTGCATGCAGTAGATTTGGGAGATCCTTGGGGCTGTGTGACAGATCAGCATCCATCATTACCCAGTAATCGCCATTGGCCTGTGCAAAGCCAGCTGTCACTGCACTGCCCAACCCCAGCTTTCCAGACCTATTAACCAGCTTTATTCGTGGATCTTCTGAACCCAACTGACGTACGATTTCGTGAGTTCCATCGGGGCTATTGTCATCGACTATGATGATCTCGTAGTCCCATTCCGGCTCTAGATATTCACGGATGCCATCACAAAGTGTGCGTACATTATCTCGTTCGTTATATGTGGGTACAACGATAGATATTTTCTTGTTTAATTCAGGCATATTATTCTACTTGATGGCCTTAGTGGAGTCTAAGTGAAATTGTTACAATCTCCAGTCCGGGCTGTTGATTGTAACAAAACTCATGCTTTATATATTATAGCTCCTATGAGCAAGCTGGTCATTTTATCATCAGTAATATATCGCTTATTCAGTATCCAGATTCCTCCAGAGCCCGATGGGCCAGTAGACCAACCAGGCTCTGGCCTTAATTGCTTTCCGCGTGACAGGGCCAAAGGAACGACTGTCTATGCTATCCATATCTACATCATTCATATCTACGGCCTTCCCCAGCAGAAAATACTCGTCTTGCTTGAGCAACCATTCACCTTCTCCATCTAGGGCTGCTGCCTTCAATCGAGTTGCATTAACAGTCATGACTCCATAGATGAGCTTTACTATGTCACCGGAGACTCCAACAACCTGTTTGATAATGATTTTGTCTCCACCATGTGCTAATACCACATCACCGCTTTTAGGCGCGTTTCGTATGTAGGCTAATCGGTTGAAAAGCACGTGTTCTCCAGGGCTCAGTGTTGGATGCATGCTCCAACCATCAACCGTAATTCGGAGTGCCGTGACAAAAACAGCTGCCTGATATACCAATTTTATTAATCCACGCAAATATACTCAACCTCGAACTATACAGATATCCCCGGCTCTTTATTATTGGAAAGTATAAATCATGTGGCCAGAATTTGTAATTGTGATCCCTGACTGCTTAGCGTGTAGTTGCATACCATGCAATTTCAATTGCACTAGCAGGGAGAGACTGATAGAATTCTCAGATAACAGTGTATAAATTCGTTTCGGCCGTTTCTGGAGGATTATATGGTCCTTAGCGACCGCACAATTAAAGAAGAACTTGGCAAGGGGAAAATCGTTATAGAACCCTTGGATCTCTCGTGCATACAGCCCGCCAGTGTGGATCTCCATCTGGATCGTAGGTTGCTGGTATTTCGTAATACTCGTCAGCCCTTTATAGATGTACGCAGGGACATGCCCGACCTGACAGAGATTGAAGACATATTAGATGATATACCCTTCATCCTTCATCCTGGAGAGTTTGTATTAGGCAGCACGCAGGAATCAGTTACTCTCCCGGACGACATTGTGGCTAGACTGGAAGGGAAAAGCTCCCTTGGCAGGCTGGGTCTTCTCATACACTCCACTGCCGGCTATGTTGACCCAGGTTGGAGCGGTCACCTTACACTTGAGTTGAGCAACGTCGCCAATCTGCCAATTACGCTCTACTTCGGAATGAAGATCGGGCAGATTTCTTTTTTACGTCTGAC
This sequence comes from Dehalococcoidia bacterium, assembly GCA_963580875.1. Classification (GTDB taxonomy): domain Bacteria; phylum Chloroflexota; class Dehalococcoidia; order Lucifugimonadales; family UBA2985; genus JASLXI01. Next base: position 1,460 of record CAUZMC010000037.1, on the reverse strand, counting down.
CACTCCTGTTGAGAACCCGTACGGTTCCCCGGCGCTTGGTAGCAAATATCAGGGCCAGACAGAGCCAACTGCCAGCAAGATACACCAGGATTTCACGAAGAGCGAATAACACACATGGGATACATGCAGCGTGCGCTGGAGTTGTCACGGGAGGCTTTGGGTATTTCCAGTCCTAACCCACCCGTTGGAGCGGTGGTCGTGAAGGATGGGCGCATAGTGGGCGAAGGACATACGTTGCCACAAGGTCAGGCTCATGCGGAGATTATCGCTCTGAGTCAGGCTGGAGAATTGGCTAGAGGAGCTGTTCTTTACACAACACTGGAACCCTGCTGCCATTTTGGAAAGACACCTCCGTGCACCAGAGACATCATTCAGGCTGGTATTGCTCAGGTACACATGGCTATCACAGACCCAAATCCATTGGTGAACGGCAAGGGTATGGCTGAGTTGAAGAGTGCAGGCCTCGACATTTATCTTGACGAGTGCAGCGAAGAGGCTAGTGAAATCGCAGAGGCGTATATCAAATTCGTGACCACTGGCACCCCATTTGTGGTTGCAAAATTTGCTATGAGCCTTGATGGGAAAATAGCTGCTTCATCTGGTGACTCCAAGTGGATCAGTTCTGAGGAATCACGTTGTTACGCTGGGGAATTGCGGTATAGGAACGATGCAATCATCGTCGGTATAGGTACCATTCTTAGCGACGATCCCAGATTGACTGCTAGGGATGAGGCTGGTAACTCCAGAATAAAACAACCTCTGAGAATAGTTGTGGACAGTTCTGCGCGCGTACCATTGGATGCACAGCTATTTCAGGAATCAGGCTTTGTACTGGTGGCTACTGCTAATGCAACGAAAGACAGAACAGAGGCCTTGAGTACTGCTGGGGTCCAGGTTTTGTCACTGCCGTCCGAGAACGGCTTGGTTGAGCTGAGAGCACTTCTCAAAATACTGGGAGAACGTGGGATAACCAGCCTGTTGGTAGAGGGTGGAGGAACACTTCTCGGCTCATTTTTTGACCTTCGGTTGGTGGATAAAGTGGTGGCTTTTGTATCGCCAGTAATTTTGGGAGGTATAGACTCTCCATCGCCTGTGGCAGGACAGGGAGTTGCGGTGATGGCTGATTCCATTCGTCTGAAGCGAACGCGGGTGGAGATAATCAACGATGACGTTATGATGACGGGATACGTGAGGTAAAACGCATGTTCACCGGAATAATACAGGAGCTTGGAAGTCTAAGAGAGAGCGATGGTTCCTCCATGAACGTTGAAGCTACGACCTCGCTGGAGGGACTTAAAGAAGGAGACAGTGTTTCAGTCAACGGGACATGTCTTACAGTGAAGGCCATCGGCGAGGATTACTTCTCAGTTGACACAATGCCAGAGACCCTAAGGCGTACCAATCTGGGCTTGCTGAAGCTGGGAAACCCTGTGAACCTGGAGAAAGCCCTGACTCTTAGA
>CAUZMC010000036.1:0-10071 GCA_963580875.1 Dehalococcoidia bacterium | reverse complement strand
TGTATTCGTCCCGCTGGGTTTCATTCAGGGGCTAGTTGGATCATTTTTTCTTCCCTTCGCCCTCACTGTGAGCTTCGCCCTTATAGCTTCACTCTTAGTCGCTTTGACTGCGGTGCCAGTGTTAGCCACAATCTTCCTAAGGCCAGGAGACCTCTCAGTTGATCCCACAAGGGACAATGATACTCAAATTCCAGGCAATTGGATGCTGAGTTTGTACACCCCTTCGTTGCTATGGGCATTACGCCACCGCGTGGTCACCTTGGTCACCGCCATCGTCCTCACACTTGCCAGTTTAAGCCTGATATTGTTTATACCCATAACTCTCTTTCCGAGCGGAGGAGAGCGGTACCTGACTATCCAAGTTTCTCTTCCTGGAGGTTCGTCCATTGATAGCACCTTCGCAGAGGTAGATCTGGTGGAAGCTGCTTTAGCTGACCTTGCAGACAGGGGAATTGTTGAAGTGTATCTCACTACCGTTGGCACTCCTCCTAACGCATTTGGTCCGGGAACCCAGTTCGCCGGTGGCTTTAACGAGGCCAATATCTTTGTCCGAATGGCAGAGGGTTCGCCAGACAACATTGAAACCGATCTGAGAGACCAGTTTCCTTCCGACGACAAGCGAAGGATAACCGTCACAGAATTGAGCAATGGTCCCCCACAGGGCGGTTTAGAGATCAATATTACTGGCAACGATTACTTGGCCGTCTCATCAGTGACTCAACAACTCTCTCAGGATATTGGTGATATCGACGGTATCGTCAACCTCTACACGAATGTTGCTGAGGCGAGGGATGAAATTGTAATCAACGTCGATCCAGGTGCAGTCATCCCCTTGGGCCTTACTGCAAGGGACGTTGCCCTTCAAGTTAACCAGTTTATGGTTGGGCAAATAGTGACTCGAATGAACTTGGATGGAGCACAGGTGAACGTTGTTCTCCGAGGTCAATCTAATGGGATAAACACTATTGAGGCCATTAGATTGCTTACAATCTCAGGCCCAGCAGGAGTAGCGAAATTAGGAGACGTCGCCAGCGTCAGTTTTCAGAAGGGACCTGTCTCCATCAGCCGCACAGACGGAAGGCGGTCAGCTAGTATAAATGGCTCAATAACTGATGAAAACACCCAGGCCATTGGGCAAAAGGTGCAAGATCGTATCGATGCCCTGGTCCTCCCGCCAGGATTAGAAATTACTACAGGCGGGGTATTCGAACAGATCGCAGAGGGTTTCCAAGACATCTTCCTGGCCATGGCTGTTGGTATCTTTTTAGTTTACCTTGTAATGGTTGCGAGCTTAGGGTCACTAAGGAATCCCTTCGTCATCGTAATGAGCCTGCCGTTGGCCCTAATTGGTGCATTGGTTGCGCTCACTATCACTGGAAGAACGCTAGGTCTACCCGCTATGATGGGCATCTTGATCCTAGTTGGCCTTGTAGTTACCAACGCTATCGTTCTTATTGCGTTTGTTGAGCAGTTGAGAGAACGAGGCCTCAGTATCCATGATGCCTTAATCCAAGGAGGCCAAGTCCGCCTTCGCCCCATTTTGATGACAGCGTTCACCACTAGCTTTGCTTTACTCCCGCTAGCGGTATTCACCACCGACGGAGGGGGCATCATCGGTGCGGAGTTGGCTACCGTAGTTATCGGAGGACTGGCCAGTTCCACGTTCCTGACTCTAATCGTCGTACCCGTGATTTACACTATCATGCACCAGAGCGTACCTAAATTCTTCGAACGGGCTTTGCAGAGGGGTAATGCGCGAGTGTCATAGGATGGCGGGAAGACCAATTGATTAACAATGAACAGCTTGTGATAGTGCAGGGTTGGGCGGGGGAACGGCTAGATTTTGAATGAAGGTTAACTCCTAAAATGCTAGTGTTGATTAACAGCTACTCTTTTGTCGGGCTTGGATTGTTAATCGTTCTAATTGGGACATTGATAAGTTGGCGCTTAGGGAATCCAGTTTTGGCTGTGGCTACTGTTGCTGTGACACTCGTAGCTCTAGTTTCCTTCCAGTTAACGACAAGCACTAAATTCAATACTGTTTCTAACGAAGAAGATTTCAATAGGGCTCTGGCATCTGGAAAACCTGTACTTCTTGAATTGTACTCCAATTTCTGAATCACTTGCCTGCGGGCTAAGCCTGACGTAGACAGGCTAGAACTTGAACTGAAAGATTACTTCCTCGTCATCAGGCTCAACGTCAGCTCAAATGTAGGTAAAGATATCCGGAAAAAGTATCATGGAGGTATGGTGCCTACGTTCATTGTCTTCGATAAGGGTGGGAACGAGGTTTGGAGACACAGTGGAAGCGTCCCTCAATTAGAGAAGATCTTGCTTCTAGACCTGTAGACTAAGGATAATTAAAGTATCTCCCAACCCCGTTCCTGCCTGTTTGTCAACGGTCTTATCGGCCCTTGCCTTCGGGTGAGGGTGTGGGGGCCTCATAGCCAAGAGTCCTATGGAAATCAGGTACCACGGGGCTTAGCCAGCAGGAGGGCAGGGGTTCTAATCCCTTCAGCTCCGCGATATATTTGCTACGACAACAAGCCTATATGTAAGGAGGGTCTAGGACATGGCTACTCAAGGTGCGCATAGCATGGTAGACAGGATGGTAGGAGCCTCCCGACTTGACATACACATATTCGAAGAGGTGGAGGCAGACACAGCTGCCACAAAGCAGGCTCTGTCGGTGGTGCTCCTTGTAGCCTTGGCTACTGGAATAGCATCCATGGGTACCATTGGCGTTCGTGGACTACTCGTAGGCGTTGTAGTTTCCGTTGCTGGGTGGGCTATTTGGGCTTGGATAGTGTATTTCATTGGCACGAAGATAATTCCAGAACACGAGACTCATGCAGACTGGGGGCAGCTGGCACGTAGTCTGGGCTTCTCTCAATCCCCAGGTGTATTGAGAGTGTTTGGGGTCGTACCTGGTGTAGGCGGTATCATCTTCTTGGTCGTGGCTGTTTGGATTCTAGTGTCAATGGTCATAGCCGTGCGCCAGGCACTGGACTACACATCAACGTTGCGGGCGATTGGCGTAGTCCTGATAGGCTTCATCCCCTACGCAATACTCATGTCCATCGCCTTTGTCATTTTTGGGGTCTAAAGTATGAATGAGAGACCAAGCAGAACTTAGCATGAAAATAATATTAGTGGGTGCTACAGGGTACCTTGGACCAAGGTTGGCAGGCGTGCTCCAAAGCGTGAGGCATGAGGTTACGGTAGTCACACGGGATGCTACGCTTCGTGCAAATCGATTGCCCGAGGGCGTTAGAGTCGTAGGTGTTAAGGACTATGAACCTGCTGCGTTGCAGCACGTATTGCAGGGTACGGATGCCGTGGTGAACCTTGCCGGAGCGAACATCGGAAAGGGAAGGTGGACACGCCGGCGCAAAGCACTATTGCTAAGCAGCCGAGTAGAGACTACAACCGCCATCGTTTCAGCGATGAGTTATCTTGGTACAGATGAGCGTCCATCAGTGTTTGTGAGTACCTCCGGTATCGATTACTACGGAAATTCTGTCGATGGTACGGTGACGGAAGACAGCCCATCCGGCGATTCCTTCATGGCTCGTCTGTGTGTGGAATGGGAGGGCACTGCCCGACAGGCGGAGAGTATGGGAGTGAGGGTTGTTACCATGCGCATGGGCACTGTGATGGGACGTGGGGCCAGGGCGTTGCAACTGCGATTGCTACCTTTTCGATTCTTCATGGGAGGACCCTTTCGACCGGGGAAACAATGGTTTTGTTGGGTGCACTTAGATGACGCCCTTGATTTATATCGGTTTGCTATTGAACACCATGAGGTGCGTGGTTCGATGAATGTCGTCGCGCCCGGCGTACTACGGGAATCTGAAGCTGCCACTGCCATCGGCCGTGCGATCCACAGGCCTTCATGGCTGCCAGTGCCTGCGAGCTTCCTAAAACTGGCAATGGGAGAGCAGGCAGATTTACTGCTTCTTGGAAGACATGCAGAGCCGGTTGAAGCATTGAGATATGGGTATCGATTTCAGTACCCTGAATTTGAAATGGCTATCAGGCAAATTCTGGGGTGACCGATCTTACAGCACAGATATTTGCTCCGGAACAACTCATATTGCTAGAACCACTCCGCCGCCACTACCGTAGTAAATCGTCGCCAGACCGGCGCTGGCCGCCCTTTTGCATTAGGGCGTGGAGCAGGGTTTACCAAGTATCCTCGCTCCGCTGGCCCCTAGGGGATGGCCCAGGGCCACCCCCGCAGGAGAAGAAAGCTCAGAAACCACAAATTTTAGGGACAACCGATTTCGCTCATACGGTCACGTATGTATTGCGCATAGTCCGTTGAAATCTTCCATAATGGGTCTGGGGGTTCCCGTAATACAGCGAGTGTCATTGAGGTGTCAAACGCCTCCTGCAATTCTCTACAGTCCGTCATTGCATCGATTCGGTTATACACCTCAGGGAGTAAACCAATCTCCCTACTGTGCTGGCGCAATTCTATAGTCTGTGCTGAAGGCGTTGGTGTCGGTCCTGGTGGGACTGCAGGCTCAGAGGAACACGCCACTCCCAAGGAGAGTACGAACGTTAGTAAGAGTATTGGTAGGAGTTTCATTTAAAGCTAACACCCCCGAGTACTTCGTCACATCTGCTTCCCTCCCATCGATTTATTGGAGAAGCACATATTACTTCGATTACCCGTTTCTCCTTAGTTTCGTAAAACCGCCGAACACTCTTAGAGTTCTCCGTCGTTCATAAAAATGTTGAGGGAATTAATTAATACCTGAGGTATTGGTTTATCAGCTCTAGCAATTTGGCAGCTGATTGTTGTGCTGCACTATCATTTCGTCCATACATAGGACCCGAGTGTTCACACTCTTTTTTGTATTCTTTATAAAACGGATCTGAGCTGAAATCCCAGTCCTTATAATCATCAAATTCAATTCTCATATCATCCAGTCTCCATGATCTTTTGTAGTCTTTGTCAATCCAGTAATAACACTTGTCAGTAACATACCATTGATAATAGTTTTTTTTAGGTGGTGGCGAATCCCACCAAGGGTCATCGAAGTTATGATATGCACCAGGATAGACGTCAATCGACACATCATAACCTAGATTATTAAAACTGCTTGTCATTTCACGACAATGGTTTGGCGGAACAGAATCGAGTTCCCCTTGAAAAATGTGAAGTTTGTTTTTTGAATATTGCGGGTCGTCAAACTGTCTACAAAACATATAAAAAGGTGCCCTTAAAGCAAAGTCAACACTATCACCTACTATTGATTTTCTAATTAAATCTAAGCCACTAAAGAAGGCAACCTGACCACCCCAACTAAAACCAGTAATACCAATTTTATCTCCGTCAACTTTTGGATGGCTTTGTAAAAATTTTAACGCGTACAGGGCATCGGCTGCCCCCATCCAAGTAGTTAGTTTTAAATAATTATTTCTAGCAATCGGATTGTCTTCACTTAGTCCTCTGGGTGAACAGTTGTCGATCTCAAGCGTGGCCACACCTTGGTTTCTAATATCAAAACCATAGGTAGCCTCTCTATTACCATAGCCACAGCCTGAATTAACAATCATAATCATTACTGGGTATTTTTCTTGATCACCTTCGGGGAATGTAAGTAACCCTGGAATGGTATATTTTTTGTCATTTTCAACTCCATCAACGTAATCTAAGAGATTTTTGGGTGAATACGAGTCAAAGGATATTTCTTCAGTTCTATATAACTTCCCTTTGCAAGAATCCAACTCACCAATCAAATCCATAGTATTATTGGTAACTAAGTTTGCTTCCCAATTAGAGATATTTTCGAGAGCTTTACTTTCTATATTAATTTTGTGTTTAGAGACCTTAAATGATTGAATTTTATGTCCACCTCCTGACCGATCCATCCAAAATCTTCCACGGCCAGGATAGTCATAATTTCCTGCTTTTATAGTTCCTTTACTAACAGTGAAATCAATCTTGCCAGAGAGTTTACCGTTACCAAGTTTGTATTCGCCTCCTCCCCACTGCTCTTTATCCCAATCACAAACTACTATTCCGCGCCATCTTCCATCTATAGTTGGAGTTGGTTCTGGAATTTCAATATCAACAGTCACTGTTGGTGTAGGAATAGTCTTAGCTGTCGGTTCAGGGTTTGGCGTATTAGTAGGCGAAGGAACTGGGGTGTAAGTTGGGTATGGTGTAGGAGTTGGATACGGAGTGCTAGATGTATTTGAGCTACAGCTTGACACCAACATAATTAGTAGTAATACCAACGCCATCGACCGCATATTGATGTCCATATGAATATAATACTGCTACTACCTGGATTAACAGAGGGTATTGGGAGGTAGCGATGTTCCTAACGGGTATTCTTATGACGAGGTTATCGGGTTCTGGGGCTCATCGACTATAGCAGCACGCTGGCATTCGCGGTACCAGGGCTCTTGGTACCATCCTGGAGGTTCGCATCGTCCACCTGATAAGTCCTTCGGTGTTTCGCATCATTCTGGGAATCATGCTTATGATGTTGGGCGCTTCCCTGTTACGTCACCCTAGTCACAATGTCTACACCCGAAGGCGACGAGGAGTCAGCCACCGATACATTAGGATTCATAGTCATCATACTAATGCTTTAGCTGTGACTATGAGGATGTAGGGAGAGGTTCACTGGTGGGTCAGTGAACCAGAAATGCAGGCTCGAGTGAGCAAACTCCATACCAGGGTGACCTGTGGCATGAGTTTCCCAGAGATCAGCTGGCTGAGGAGTGGTTGACTCCAGCACCATGCCCATGAGTTTTTCGCTTTCAGTGCTGTACATGAGTAGGAGAGGCGCCCCGTGCCACTTGACACCATCGGTAATTCGGGAGACTCCCTTGTAGTAATGATTGACACCTTCATGCGCAAAACACGCGGCTTCTAGTAGTTCCCCTTTGCTATCAACACTATCTAGCAATGCCCACCCCTCGGCTACCGCCTCAGGTATGGTTTTAGGTAATTCCGTGTAAACACCTTCACTTACCAACAGTTTGTCACCGAGTGAATCGGACTTTGATATTGAATCGGCGAGTTCATGCCGAAGACCCTGGGCAAGATCTAACTGTTTAGCAGCAATAGTCTGATAGGACTCCAGATTGTTCCCAAGATTACTAACCTTATCCTGAAGCTCAACGTTTTTACTTGCCAGTAACGTCACTTCTGACTGATCTGCGGAAATAATGGCCCATGTAGCGAAACTGGATAAAGCAACGAGGGTGATAACTAAAAACATAAATTTCATAATTGCGTCCAACTTAGTCTTTATTTGTTAGCTGAGATGTTCAGAAATTTGGAGGGGCAAACCTGCATTTCGATATCCCCCGGTTCCCTCAGGTACGTTGGCAACTCCGATGAACCCCTCCGCTTGGAGAAGACTCGCCGCAGCACTGCTGCGGACTCCCGCTTCGCAGATGACGGTAATGCCTGCTTCAAGGGGTAGCTCGTGGAGCCGATCCTTTAACGTTCCCAGTGAAATGAGAATCGCATCTGGCACATGGCCCGTCTCCCATTCAATAGGCTCCCGAACATCAAGAACCACTATCTTTCCTTCTACAATTGCTGCAGATAACTGAGCCAAAGATACCTCAACGAGCACGTCTACCGGCAAGGCATTATCGTGCCAATCCTGCATGCTCGCTTCTATGACCCCAGCCACAGGAAAGGAGCCTCCCCGTAGTTGTACGAGAGCTCCTTCAGCCTGCTCTGTAGTCTCAGCGAATAATATGACGTCAACCGCTGGCTTGAGTAGTAGGCCAAGGCGTTCCTCAAGGCCTTTTGCGCTATAGGGGAGATTCAGGGCGCCTCGAGCATGACCACGAGCAAAGTCTGATGGCCCACGCAAATCAACTATCTTGGCCTTGTCCACTTGGACAAGATGCCAAGCTTGAGTGACTGAGAATTTTTCTTCCACTTATCTTAATCCGCCCACAGGAACATCCCATTGGGGTTTCCAGCCAACGCAATTCGCTCGGTCACTTTCCAGGTGCTGGTTTCAATCACAACTACTGCAGCCTCTTTAGAAGCAATTGCATAGATGTATTTCCCGTTAGGATGGACGGCTATCTTGCTTGGTGTATTGCCCACTGTAATTCGTATTACTTCGTCCAGGGTCTTCGTGTCGACGACTTGGACTATTGGATCTCCTCCATGCCCAATGTAAGCGTACTCTCCATTAGGGCTAAACGTGCCAACCACAGGGGTCTTCGCCGCAGCGAAACGTTTGACTAGTTCCAATGTCACCGGGTCATACACAGCGTTGGTGCTACTTCCAGACTCCTGCACCCACATCCTGCCATCGGGTGCGTTGGTATGCATTAATGGCGTTGCGCCCTCAGGAGTGCTCGTCTCTCCTAGAGTCGCCCCTGTCTCAGGGTTAATGGAAACGACCGTATCACCTTTTTGTGTGGGATAGTAAAAACGTTCCACTCCGTCTGGGCCAATGCCGATGTCTGCATCGCACACGACACCACCATTCACCGGTACGGTATCCCATGTCTCGAGTACAGTAGCGTTGTTGGTATCTATAACTACAACTTCACCTGAACCTTGTTTTCCTATATGTAGCATGCCGCTCTTGGTTGCTTTGCCCATATAGATGTTCTTTGCCTCTTTACCAACTGAAAGTCTATGGGTGACCTCCAGAGTATTCACATCCAAAGCAATCACCACTGCATCATCTTTCTCTGGGTACTTCAACCCCAACCAAACATTCTTGCCATCGAAGTAGTTGTTGTCATCATTCCAGGTCCATTTCAGGATTTCGGGGATGTCAGCGGTCTTAACCACCAGATTAGTCTCCGCATCTATCACGGTTATATGTGGTGATGCGTTACTGAACGTGAGGATCTTCGCTGTGGATGCCCCAGAGGAACTGGTGTCTGTGGTCGGTTCCCCTCCGCCACAGGCACCGAGAAGAACAAGCATCCCTAATGCAAGTAGTAATCCTAAGCGAGTTATTAGTTTCATATCGTAGCTTCCTTTGGTTTTAAAGTTATTGCCCAGTCAGCCTGTCCAATTTCTTCCACCTGAAATGTGTAGCCGTACCTCCCTGCTTGGGGGGGGATGGTAGACAAACAGGGAGCATGATCAGTGAAGAGGATCACGGTATCAGTACCCTTCAATTTCTTCATGGCCTCTACTGCCTTCAACATTGGATAAGGACAAATCTCACCGCGAACATCCAATTCCATTTAGCACCTGTGCTTTCTACCTACGCGAGGCGTTTAATTACCTTGACTCCCAAGAATGCCCCACCCGAAAGCGACAGGCCAAAAACCCATCCGCTAACGCTTAGTGAGGGAATAGAAGAGAACATTGCACCAATCGTGCAGCCTATGGCTAACCCGGATCCATACCCCATGATTACGCCACCGACCAATGCCTGAACGTATCGTTTTGCACTCCGAGGGAAACGCAATTTGAATTCATTGGCAAACAATGCCCCAACTAAGGAGCCAGCTATCACCCCCACGGTCACCGCAAAGGAGTGAGTAAAGAGCCCTGTAGCGCCTAAGAGTGCAGAGCAACCCCCTAAGGCACTCAATCCCAAGGCCTCGGGGGGAGGAAGGTGAAGACTGCTCATGATTGTGTTGGAGAATCTGGCTAATTCCCCAGTTACTCCTAACGGCATATGCACCATGTACATCAAAATACCGATTACTCCCAACACGCCCCCGCCCACGACCGCGGGCCAACCCCTAACGAAGATGGAGCGCCACAGTATCAAGAGCTTCTGTTGAAAGGTATCGTCGGGTTCCTTCTCAACCTGAATATCAGGATTGAACAACCCAGAGCGGGCTTCCCACCAAAGGACAATCAGAAAGACCGTTAGGAGGGCGGCTAAGGTGAGGAGTACGGCTCCGCCATACCCCAAGTTAAATGTTGAAGGAATCCATAATCGGGCTTCTTGAGAGATAGTGGCTTCCCACCACCAATTCCAAGTCTGAGAGAGGAGGGCTAAACCTATGAGAATACCTCCCATTGTTACCCAGGAAGCTACGTAACCTTCGGCCATACGATACAGTGAACCGGAGACACACCCTCCAGCGAGGACCATG
>CAUZMC010000035.1:0-10125 GCA_963580875.1 Dehalococcoidia bacterium | reverse complement strand
ATTATGGTTCGATAAGTTCTTAGAGAGATAGGAAAATAAGGCATATGGTCTCAACGGGTGAGAGAGAAGTTTCGCAAGATACGCTTACAATGAAAGCGCTTCTGGAAGCAGGCGTGCATTTCGGGCATCAGACCCAGAAATGGCATCCTCGCATGAAGCAGTACATATTCACTCAACGGAACGGCATACACATAATTGATCTTCATCAGTCCCTTGGTCTTGTGGAACGGGCCCGTCAGTTTATCTCTGATGTGGTAGCTCGCGGAGAAACCGTTTTGTTTGTGGGAACCAAGAGGCAGGCACAAGACTCAATTGAGCAGTCAGCTAGAAGATGTGGCATGTCCTTCGTCAAGAACCGCTGGCTTGGCGGTATGCTGACTAACTTTTCAACCATCCAGAAGCGCATAGCCTACATGATTCACTTGGAAGAACGCAGGGATAACGGTAGTCTCAGCCTTCTTGTGAAGAAGGAGGCGCTGAAGCTTGAGGAAGAAATCGAGAAATTGAACAGGAACTTCGGCGGCGTAAAAGATATGGTAAAGCTGCCCGGAGCATTGTTCATTGTGGATATAACCAGAGAGAAAATTGCGGTTGAGGAAGGTCGTCGAATGGGGATACCCATCGTTGCACTTGTTGACACGGATGGTGACCCGGATTTAATAGACTACCCAATTGCTGCCAATGACGATGCTATTCGATCTATTAACCTCATTACGTCACGGATGGCTGAAGGCGTAATTGAAGGAGAGCGGAGACGCATGGAGATAACCATTGCAGCCCAGGAGCAACAAGAGTCTGCAATGCAAGTTCAAGCGGAGACAGAGATGGAGACTCAAACGGATGAGGCCGTGAGCCCCGCTACCGATGGATCTGTGCCAGAGGTTATATAACCAATGGTTGAAGTATCGCTAGAGGCCATAAAAGGCTTGAGAGAGCAGACCAGCGCAGGCATAATGGACTGCAAGAATGCTTTGCAAGCGGCTGGCGGTGATGTTGCGAAAGCGGTGGAGTTGCTTCGCCAGAGAGGCCTTACAATAGCTGCTAAGAAATCCGATCGCGATACCTTGGACGGAGTTGTAGACTGTTACATTCATGCTGGTAATCGTATCGGAGCTATAGTGGAAGTGAACTGTGAGACAGACTTCGTGGCCAGAACCCCTGAGTTCAAGGAGCTTGTGCATAACTTGGCAATGCAGGTTGCGGCAATGGCACCACGATATTTGGATAATGAGGCAGTTCCAGAGGGTGACGCAGTAAACTCTGAGGAAGCTTGTCTTATGGAACAGCCTTTCATAAAAGACCCATCGCAAACCATAAGGGATCTGGTGAACGACGCTGTGGCGAGGATGGGTGAGAATATCCGCGTGAGGCGATTCGAGAGATTTGTTCTCGGGGAGTAATCGTGCTCCACCCTCTGATTTCTGAATATACGATAGCCTTGCTCAAACTGGGCTAACAGGTTTTCATTGTCGGATAGAGTTGCCATGCATAGAGCAATTCAAGACAAGACCTCAAATCCATTTCTATGAATCTACGTAACCCAATATTTACGTCATATTCATACTATTTTAGGCATCTACGCTCTATGTTTATTTTGGAAATCCCTGTTAACATGGTATAGGATGAGACAATTAACTCGATATTCTCACGCATGGAGTAGCAGATGACTACCATAAATGAGTTCCTTCAGGACGGCGACGCGAGAAAAAAGCTATCGGTTGAGGCCTTGAAAAAAACGTTGGGGACCTTCAAAACCGGAAGAGCAAACCCATCTCTTATAGAGAGCGTCATTGTAGATTATTATGGAGCATCCACTCCATTGAACCAGCTGGCCTCTATAAATGTGGCGGAAGCACGTTTGCTGGTTGTACAGCCCTGGGATAGACAAAGCTTGCCGGCAATAGAAAAAGCCATACTTAAGCTCGGAGCAGGGCTGAATCCCTCGAATGATGGAAACTTGTTGCGCCTGGCTATTCCTCAGTTGACAGAGGAACGCCGCAAAGAGTTGGGGCGTTTGGTAAAAGCCAAGGTGGAAGATGCTAAGGTTGAGGTGAGAAATATCAGGCGTGATATCCTAGAACAGATTAGGGCATTGGAAAAAGACAAGGATATCTCCCAAGATGAAGGCAAGCGTGCTCAAGAGCAACTCCAGAAGATGACAGATCAATACGTTGCCGAAATGGACGCTTTGGGGGTCGTAAAAGACAAAGAGATCATGGAAGTTTAGGCTTTGATTTGACTTTCCGGCATAATATATTGTTCGACTACACCGAGACGTAAAGGTACCATGAAGGTAAACGGAAAAGTATCCGTGGAAAACAGCCAGGGGATTTGGCCAATTCCAGTCCACGTGGCTATTATCATGGATGGCAATGGTCGGTGGGCGGAACAGAGGAAGCTTCCCCGCCTGGCAGGACACAAGGCTGGAACTGAGAATATCCGAAGGATTATAGAGGAGTTTGTCAGCTTTGGTGTCAAGTATTTGACTCTATACGCCTTCTCCACAGAGAATTGGAAGCGTCCTGATGAAGAGGTGAGTGGCATCATGAATATCCTGGAAGATGTTATCCCAAAAGAGAGTCAGGAACTCCATGAGCAGGGCGTTAAATTGCTGCATCTAGGCACGCTTGACAGGCTTTCTCCGAAACTTCAGGAAGCTGTGTGTCAGGCCGTAGAGTTGACGAAGGACAACCAGCGTATAACTCTGAACGTGGCATTCAACTACGGAGGAAGAGATGAAATTCTGGGAGCAGTGCGGAGAATAATTGAAGAGGGGATACGCATACAAGATATAGATGAGGCTACCTTCAGCGGCTACCTTAATACTGCAGGCATGCCGGATCCAGACCTGATAATTCGTACAGCGGGAGAGATGAGATTGAGTAATTTTCTCTTGTGGCAATCGGCATACAGTGAATACTACTGTACACCTGCATACTGGCCTGACTTTAGCCATGAGGAACTGCGTACGGCTCTGATAGCTTATAGCCAGCGTCACCGTAGATTTGGGAAGGTTACAGGGTAGGCCCAGAAGCTTTTAATGAAAGATTCTGGGCTGCATACATATGACTGACGATGATAGCTTTCACATTTATCTCTACACTCACCAACTACTGCACAATTGTTGACTAATGGCTTCAAGGATAATAAGCGCCCTTGTTGGCATACCCATTGTAATGACGGCCGCTTGGGCTGGGCTTCCCTGGCTTTCTCTGTTGGGAACCATCCTCGCATCCTTTGCTGTGCTGGAGTTCTACCGCATGGTGCAGAAAAGAGAAGCGTGGCCAGCGGTCTTACCGGGCCTAGTATGGACACTTGCGTTCGTCGTAAATGGACACGGTGACTATTGGCCCGCTACAGGAGTAGCACTAATAGGGGCGGTCATAACCTTCTTATGGCACCAATTGTTGCGACTTGCTGCTCTGCCTGTATTTTCAAGATTCGGAGTCAGGCCGCGTAGCTTTGGCGATGCAATTATGGACTGGATCTATACTGCAGCGGGGGCATTCTACATAGGGTGGGCACTTTCGCTATTTTTGCTACTCCGCGTGCATGCGAACGGATTTGAATGGGTCATGGTAGTGCTACTTGGAACCTTCGCTACGGATACAGGAGCATTCATTATAGGCAAGGCGTTTGGTAGAAGAGCGTTGGCACCACGGATTAGCCCTAACAAGACGTGGGAGGGGGCAATAGGCGGATTCATATTTGGAACTGGAGCAGTCCTGGCACTGGTTTCCTTATTTGCACTTCCTGTATCAATGTTCGAGGGCATCGTTCTTGGAACGTTGGTGGGGGTCTCAGCTCAAGTTGGAGACCTGATGGAGTCCATGATGAAGCGAGCGTCTGGGGTGAAGGACGCAGGGCGTATGATTCCTGGTCATGGAGGCATACTTGATCGGCTGGATAGCGTTGTGTTCGTTATCGTAGTCGTGTACCATTTTTCCATATGGATAATAAAATAAAAGGTCTGGCAATTCTGGGTTCCACTGGGTCTGTTGGAAGACAGACTTTGGATGTGGTTCGTTCCTTTTCAGAGGCATTCTCAGTGATCGGATTGGCCGCTGGTTACAACGTGGATCTTCTGACTAGGGAGGCTGAAGAGTTTCATCCTAAAGTGGTGTCTTGCCAAGAACCTGGCGATGCCCTGGCATCCAGCCTTCCTAGTGGTTGTCAAATAGTGTCGGAGGAGGAATTGGTTTCCCATCCAGATGTGGATATGGTTGTGGCGGCCAGCGTAGGTAAGGCTGGCTTGAAGCCGATTATAGCGGCAATCCAGGCAGGTAAAACAGTCGTTCTGGCTAACAAGGAACCGATTGTCATGGCGGGCGAGATTGTCATGGAGGAAGCCAAGCGTAATGGAGTGGCAATTTTGCCTGTTGACAGCGAGCCGAGCGCTATATGGCAGTGTTTGAGGGGTGAGGATAAGGAGCTATCCAGAATAATAATTACGGCTTCAGGAGGGCCTTTTAGAAATCGAACTCCAGACCAGTTGTTTACGGTTACACCTGAAGAAGCACTGAAGCATCCAACCTGGAGCATGGGAAGGAAAATTACAATTGATTCCGCCACTCTGATGAATAAGGGTTTCGAGGTAATCGAATCACGTTGGCTTTTTGATCTGCCCTGGGAGAAGATAGACGTGGTGATACACCCTCAGAGCATTATTCATGCAATGGTGGAGTTCGTTGATGGTTCAGTGAAAGCTCAGTTGAGTCCTCCCGATATGCGTATGCCTATTCAGCACGCATTATTCTATCCGCAACGAATGGAGAA
This sequence comes from Dehalococcoidia bacterium, assembly GCA_963580875.1. Classification (GTDB taxonomy): domain Bacteria; phylum Chloroflexota; class Dehalococcoidia; order Lucifugimonadales; family UBA2985; genus JASLXI01. Next base: position 5,349 of record CAUZMC010000035.1, on the reverse strand, counting down.
TGCCTCCCTCACACGCTTCAACCCAGTGGAGACGGGCTCTCTGACATTTGAGGAATTGGATGTGTCTAGATATCCCTGTTTTAAATTGGCACTGGAAGCCGGCAAGAAGGGATCAACATATCCAGCGGTGCTCAGTGCAGCGGATGACGTGGCGGTGGAGCTATTCCTCGATGGTGCCATCGGTTTTACAGCCATTCCCAATCTAGTGGAATATGTGCTATCCAAGCATAATCCCGCGTCCAATCCTGACATAGAAACCATCCTTGAAATAGACGATTGGGCCAGAAAAATGGCCTATGAATGGATTAGGTAACTCGTTATGTATATGTCAGGATTGATAGTATGTTAGGTGGATTGATGGTTGTGGTGGGATTCATTGCCATCTTGATGATCCACGAAGGTGGGCATCTGATTGCTGCAAAATCCCTTGGAATGAAGGCAACCAAGTATTTCCTTGGCTTTGGTCCTACTCTGTGGTCGTTCCACCGCGGCGAGACGGAATATGGTATCAAAGCTATACCAGCCGGGGGTTACGTCCGTATTATCGGTATGAACTCACTGGAGGAAGTTGCGCCAGAGGACGAGGACCGTTCATATAGAGCACAGGTATTTTGGAAAAAATCTGTGGTTGTTATGGCAGGAGTTGCCACTCACTTTGTCATAGCCTTTATACTGCTTTGGGTTGCCAACGTGGTGATTGGGTCACCCGACCTGAACCAACCTCAGCTTGTGGTGGCTCAAGTGCTTCAGGAAACCGACGATGGCTCAGTCACTCCAGCCGTGATGGCCGGTATTGAAATTGACGACCGAATAATCGGCGTTGACGGCATATCCGTTGCCACCTGGGATGAGTTGACATTTCTATTGAAAAAACGTCCCGATCAGATGGTTACGCTGCAGGTTAAAAGAAATGAGGACATACTACATCTTAATGCCACTCTAGCTTCAAGAACAAATGCTGACACTGGGGAATATCAGGGGTATTTGGGCGTTGCCCCCAAGTTGAAGAAGACCCGCGATAACCCAATTTTAGGAATCGCGACTGCTGCCGGTGACGTGGTGTTTTATACTAGACAAAGTGCCGTTGGTCTCTGGCAATTTATTACCAATTTCAATAACTTAATTAAAGCGATATTCGGCAACGACGAGGTGCTGGATGAAGTGCGTCCGGTGAGCGTTATAGGCATCACACGGTTCGGGGCTGCAACTCAACGGTTCGGCTTCAACGTCACCCTGTCACTGATAGCCTCTATCAGCATCTTCGTTGGAATAGTTAACGCAATCCCCCTCTACCCTTTCGATGGCGGCCACTTTGCAGCGGCGCTATACGAGAAGCTGACGGGACGGAAGCCAGATATGAGTAAGATGGTTCCAGTTGGGGCCGTGGTCTTCTTCCTAATAGCGTTAGTTGGTGTTCTCGGCATCTATTTTGACATTGTTAGACCAATGGACCTAGGGTGATATATCTGGACAATTCTGACAGTATATGATGACTTCCAATAGCAACAATCCCATAAGCAATTGACCATGTTGATTCCTTGCCATAGACTATTCTATATATAGAAAGAAAGCGTGCTTAAATGAGAGCTCGACGTGTTTCCAAAGCTATACAAGTAGGCGATGTGACAGTTGGTGGCAACGCACCAATAGCGGTTCAGTCCATGACTAAGACTGATACACGTGATGTTAAAGCGACGGTGCGTCAGATAAAGGAATTGGAGGATGTGGGGTGCGATATCATACGGCCAGCCGTTCCAGACATGGAGGCGGCCTTGGCGTTGCGGGAAATCAAGAAGCAGGTGAAGATACCTGTTATTGCGGATATCCACTTTCACTATCAACTTGCTTTGGAGTCCATTGCCGCAGGAGTTGATGGATTGCGCCTCAATCCAGGCAATATCAGGGATCGCGAGAAGGTGGCGCTGATTGTGAAGGCGGCCAAGGAGAGGCAGATACCTATACGCATCGGAGTGAACTTCGGTAGCCTGCCGCCGGTTGGACAGATAGGTAAGTTTGGAGGCCTGCATCGTCATACAGACGGTGTGAACAAGCTGGCCAAGGCCGATGAGGCCACCGAGGGCCAGTTTTCCGTGGTAGACCACATGGTAGCCACTGCCCTGTGGGAGATAAGCATTCTGGAAGACCTAGATTTCGATCTCATCAAGATATCACTTAAGGCCTTTGACGTGCCAACCACTGTGGAGGCCTATCGGAGACTGGCCTACATGGTTCCATATCCCATGCACCTGGGTATTACCGAGGCCGGAACGGCCAAGGCGGGCTCTATTCGTAGTGCGATTGGGCTAGGATACCTCCTGTACGAAGGAATCGGAGACACAATTCGAGTATCACTAAGTGCGGACTCAAAGGAAGAAGTCCAGGCTGGATACGAAATACTGAAGTCACTGAATCTGAGAGAGAAGGGATCCACATTGGTAGCATGCCCGTCTTGTGGCCGTGCTGACGTTGATGTCATCAAACTGGCCAACACTGTGGACGCTTTGTTGCAAGAAAAGAACTACAACGTGAAAGTGGCGGTAATGGGGTGCGAAGTGAACGGCCCTGGAGAAGCCAAGGATGCCGATGTTGGAATTGCCGCGGGAGTTGGCCGTGCCATCATTTTCCGCAAGGGCCAGAAGGCACGCGTGGTGGAAGAGTCTGCAATGCTTTCCGCTTTGATGGAAGAGATAGAACTGGTAGTGGCAGACCAGCAGATCTAGCGCTGCATATGTAATACATGACGGGCTGCTGATATCTGTCTTGCCAACATAAAGCAAGAATCCCACGTTTTGCTGGGCTTGGCATGTTTTTTAACATTTCTGAACTTGGGGTGAGTATTGCTGGCAGACTACGTGGCAGAGGTGGATGGCGCCATGTTAGCCATAGTAATTACCTTCGAGTGAACAGGGCCTGTAGGCTAGGCTAATTACTGTGCCCAGATCTGCTGCATTCCTGAGAACCCCGGGCCTTTTAGCTGCTGCGCAAGGGAATCTGGTTCAGTTACTGGCTGTTGGCAGACGTAGTTCTGACACACGAAAGCGGTTGGTATGCCGTTCCACATGTTTTTGTCTTCCAGCAGTGGAATAGCTGGATATGAGTCCGCTTCCATCGGGTTGTAGCCAGCTATGACCTTGTTTGGCAGGTATGTCTCGTAGATACAGTCCACAAGGGATTGGGTTGCTGCTTCATTAGGTGGCCCAATGACGACGATCTCATTAGGGGATGACAGGTAGAAGTCCATGGCTGCCAACCAGTGCCCGGCGCCCTGTGGAATGCGACCCATGAACTCTTGGACAGACATGAGCGCTGAGGAGGCTTTCCGCTCGTAAACTGCATCTCCTGTAAAGACACTGAGTCGCAGGAGGACATCAGCCGCCATTGAACTGCCACTGGGCATAGCTCCATCGCTGATGTCACGTGGTCTTATTATCAGTTTCTCATGGTCTAGGCCAGTGTCGTAGAAAATTCCCTCTTCCTCATCCCAGAACAGCTCCAGCATTTGTTGTGCCAGATTTTGAGCCTCTTTGAGCCAGGCGTAGTCGAATGTGGCTTCATACAGTGTAATGAGTCCATCCGTAAGGCAAGCGTAGTCCTCCAGGTACCCCTTGAGTTTGGCCTGACCGTCCTTATAAGTTCGCAACAACCTCTGTCCATCTCTCATATTCTGCAGGATGAATGAGGCATTTTTAATTGCTACTTGGAGATAGTCGTTTCTGTGGAGGATTGCAGCACCCCTTGCCATGCTGGATAGCATGAGACCGTTCCAGGATGTGAGTATTTTTATGTCTTTTGCAGGAGGAACGCGTTGCCCCCTAGCCTTTAGAAGAAGAGCCATGCCGCGTTCTACTATGGTCGCCAGTTCTACCGAGTCCAATCCCAAATCTGCTGCAACCTTTGAAGCATCCTGTGGCTGGTACAAAATGCTTCGCCCGTCGAAGTTACCATCATGAGTAACGCCGAAGTATCTCTGTATTACAGTGGCGTCCTGGGTGCCCACGACCATTTCGATTTCACCGGGAGTCCACACAAAATATTTGCCTTCCTCTCCTTCGCTATCGGCATCCTGTGTGGAGTAGAAACCGCCCTTAGAGTCTGTCATTTCCCTCAGGACGTAGTCCAGTGTCTCTTGGGCGATGTTGCGATAGAAGGTATTTCCAGTAGATTGATATGCATTGAGGTATAAACGGCTCAGGAGAGCATTGTCATAGAGCATTTTCTCGAAGTGTGGGACAAGCCAGAATTGGTCTGTGGAGTAGCGATGGAATCCGCCGCCTAGATGGTCGTAAATACCGCCTCTGGCCATGTGCTCCAAGGTGGTCTCAACCATGCCAAGAGCCTGTGGGTCTTTGGTGCGGTGATGATGCCGCAGGAGAAATTCCAGGGCCATTGGCTGAGGAAACTTGGGAGCTGTCCCAAGTCCACCGTATTCAGGGTCGAAGTTTTCTTTGAGCCTATTGTAGGCTTGTGAGAGTAAATTAGCGTTCAGCGGTTCTAGGCTTTGAGCGAACTTGCCAGCGGTCCTCAGCACCGAGATTATTTGCTCCACAGATTGCGAAATGTCTCCGCGACGGGTCGAATATGCCTCGGCTATGGACCCAAGGACATTCTGGAAACTAGGCATTCCATGACGTTCCTCCGGAGGAAAATATGTCCCTCCGTAGAATGGTTCACCCTTTGGGGTTAGGAATACAGAGAGAGGCCAGCCGCCACTACCTGTCATAGCTTGGATGGCTGTCATATAGATTGAGTCAACGTCCGGGCGCTCTTCTCTATCCACTTTTATGTTGATGAATTTCTCATTCATCAGGCGGGATATTTTGATATCTTTAAATGATTCCCGTTCCATGACGTGACACCAGTGGCAGGCGGAGTAGCCGATGCTGAGGAAAATGGGTTTGTCTTCGTCATGGGCTCTCTGAAGGGCTTCCTCGCCCCAGGGATACCAGTCCACAGGGTTATTAGCGTGCTGAAGCAGGTAGGGACTGGTCTCTTTGGCAAGGCGGTTTGTCATTTCATCTCCATTCGGAGGTTTTGCATCCAGTATAGACTTTTTATCTATTTCCTATTGTCTCAGATTTCACTGTGGGTTGGAATGGTTCTTTTAAGAAATGTGAGCTTCGTAAACTAATGCTGGAAACGCCAATATGGCTCTTGAACAGCCTTCTACATGCATGATGTGTTTTGTGCCTGAGGGTTGTTATTGGATAGATTTATGTATAGAATTCTTACTATGTGCCCCAGGGGGAGAATCATGGTAATAATTGGACTAGCAGGTGGCATTGGTACTGGCAAAAGTTCGGTGTCGCGCATACTGGAAGAACTTGGTTCTGTAGTGCTGGATGCGGAAAA
>CAUZMC010000034.1:0-11356 GCA_963580875.1 Dehalococcoidia bacterium | reverse complement strand
CGATACCACCCTTTTTCCCCAAAATCATTGGGGCACTCTCTAAGGACACAATCATGCCCTCGTAACTGATAACGGCGTACTACCCCGGCTCGGTCTACTCACCCCATATCCCTGGGGCTTTTGGCAAGCAGCTCAGGAGTGATTTTCCGATGGGCCTTTCGCGTCTGCTCTCACCATACCAGATTCGCTGAGCGATGGGATCCAACGTACTCGTCTCCATCTTTGCTTTTGTGAGGAAAATAGTATCACACAGCACAAGTAAGGGTCAAGATTACAACCAGACAACCACCACAAAGTCAAACCTGACAACAGATTCTATTTGTTGTCGTCCAGTCTCTGACCAACCTCGCGTAAGAAGCTCTCCACATCCGGAGCAAGCAGCAAATCATCCTGAACTGGTTCAGAGCTATGCTCCTCATCGTAGTACTCTTCCAACTGAGCAATAAGAGCCTTGACCTGTGGATTACTCCCCACCTGAGATCCAATTTCCTGGTACTGCTCAGCACCTCTGTTCATATCTGCCAAGTCAGCAGGCAAATCATAAAGAGCACATATAACCTGCATAAGCCGTGCCGTCCCTGCAAAATCATTTTCAAGGCTCAAATAGTGGGGCAAATGCACCATGAAATTAATCATTTCCGTACCAAATTTCTCAAGTTCATCTGTCAACGAGTGCATAATGCTGGTTGGGCCTTGGTACCCACCGTTTGCCTGACGCGGCGTTATTAGTCCAGACATGCCCGGCATTTTTGACAACTCAGAAGAGCTTGTAACTCGAAGTGGTCGTGTATGCGGCACAGCGTTGTACATTCCGCTTATGCGACAGTAGCGCTTTACGTTAAACGTTTTGAGAAGATCCACCACTGACTCAATGTATCTCTCGGCAAAAGCGTGAGGCTCCATTAGATGGATGAAAAGAAAATCTGGGCCGTCTGTTCCAAGCGAGTAGTATATGTTTGTGTTGGGTATTACTATCTCACGCCGATCCTCAACAAAGCGTGAGGTGGGACGATAACGGGTGAAGTCGAAAAAGTTACCAGGACGGTGCAGCTTCCCAAATTCCTTGGCTCCAAAGTGGCTTTCCAATTGCCCCAATGCCATTGCGCCTACATTTCCAGCGTCTACCCACGGATGCAGGATGGTAATTGCATGGAGGTTCTTAAACTCTGGAATGGGTTCTAGAATGTCAAAAACACCTATTCTCATGTCCTACATTTTCCCACAACGAAAAGATTTTAGCAAACAAACAATGGGGCAATCATGACCTATCTATGATATCATCCCGAAATCTGCAACTCCGACTGTCACTTGAGCCATGCTCAAGCATCACACAGGCTTGACCTTTCCAATTGGGACAAGGCATTCAAAGAAAAAGGGATACTTGTATTCTAGATGCTCATGTGTATGTAGTCGACTTGGCTTCGGCAATACCCTCCACATCTAGGCTTGGTTATCTTTTCAGATTGTCAGTTTACTCCTGGAGCGATTTGTGCTAGAGTTTCGGCGAAGAGAATAGAGAAAGGTAATAAAATAGATGCAGGGGACAGAGAGGAAGCAGGCCCTTATAAAGGAGTACCAGACAAAAGAGGGTGATACCGGATCTACGGGTGTGCAAATAGCTATCCTTACAGACCGAATAAATCACCTTACTGGCCACCTCAGGGTGCACCGCAAAGATTTCCATTGTCTCCGTGGGCTTATGAAACTGGTGGGGCAGCGACGGCGGCTACTTCGCTATCTAAGGCGAGAAGATAGCAGCCGATACATGGAACTGACAACTAGTCTTCTCATACGGAGATAGTACCCGCAATCCGGTGCTCCTTCTTTATTCTCCCCCAGTGTTCATTAGCTAGAGGAGGATATTTTTATTTTGATTCACACTAAAAGTAGTGAGATAGCTGGTCGTAAACTCACAATTGAAACCGGAAAACTAGCAAACCAAGCTGGCGGTTCCGTAACCATCAGATATGGCGACTCAATCATACTCGTCACCGCCTGTGCTGCACCTATTGCAAGGGAAGGAATTGACTTCCTGCCACTTACAATAGATTACGAGGAACGACTATACGCTGCAGGGAAAATCCCAGGTAGCTTTTTCAAGAGAGAGGGACGAGCCACCGAAATCGGGACATTGGCCGCCCGCATGACAGACCGCCCCCTGAGACCACTTTTCCCGAAAGGGCTCCACAACGAGATACAGGTGGTCGTAACCGTTCTATCCGCAGACCAAGAGAACGACCCCGGCATCCTTGGTATAATAGGGGCATCCGCTGCCTTAAGCATATCAGATGTGCCGTTCGACGGACCCGTTAGCGCCACTAAACTTGGCTACATAAACGGAGAGATTGTCATCAATCCCACTTTCGCTCAATTGGAAGAAAGTAAACTTGATCTTGTAGTCGCCGGCACCAAAGACGCTATAGCAATGATTGAGGCAGGGGCATCAGAAGTGAGCGAGGATGTAATCATTGAAGCAGTCAAGTGCGGCCAAGAGATCAACCAGCAGATAATCACACTCCAACAGGAGTTAATTGATCTAGCGGCAAAGCCAAAAATGATTCTACCACTTGACGCTCAGGTAGAGACTGAGTTAGTAGACAAGATATCATCCCTCCTCGGAGACAGACTACAACCCACCATATTCACCAACAGAGAAAAGGGTGAGAAAGATGGAGCTCTAGACGAATTGGGAACGGATGTCGCAACTCAACTTGGGGAAGAATACTCACCACAAAAAGTACGCGCTGCATTTGAAGCCCTAGTCAAGAGGCAGGTAAGATCAGGAATAGTCCACGGCAACCAGCGCCCTGACGGACGCCAACCCAAAGAAATACGGCCAATAAGCTGCGAGACTTCAATCTTGCCACGCACACACGGCTCAGGTCTCTTCAATCGCGGACAGACGCAAATACTTACCATTGCGACCCTTGGCTCTATGGCAGAGACTCAAAAACTCGATACAATAAACCCTGATCAGAGTAAAAGATACCTACACCACTATAACTTCCCTCCATACTCAGTTGGTGAAGTGAGAAGAATGGGCGGACCAGGACGACGTGAAATAGGACACGGTGCTCTCGCAGAGCGTGCTCTACTCCCTGTTCTACCAACCGAAGAGGAATTTCCATACACCATACGCTTGGTATCGGAGTCTCTCAGCTCCAATGGCAGTACATCCATGGCCAGCGTATGCGGCAGTACATTGGCACTAATGGATGCAGGCATACCACTCAAAGCACCTGTTGCCGGTATAGCAATGGGGCTAGTCATGACAGAGGATAGCAAATACGTCATCCTGACTGACATCCAAGGGGTTGAAGATGCACTCGGCGACATGGACTTCAAAGTGGCTGGCACAGCCCACGGAATAACTGCCCTTCAGATGGATATCAAAATCAAAGGTATAACCTACTCCATAATGGAGGAAGCCCTGAAACAGGCTAAAGAGGCCCGCTTGTTCGTACTGGACCGCATAGTAGAGACGCTGCCAGAGCCAAGGCCTGAGTTGAGCCAATATGCCCCCCGTATGCTGAGAATAAGTATCCCAGTTGACAAAATTGGAGCGCTCATCGGACCTGGTGGGAAAACCATACGCTCAATCATAGAAACTACCCAAGCCACCATAAATGTAGATAACGACGGCACAGTAACCATAGGCTCAGTAAGCCAGGAGGCGGCCCAGCAAGCAATTGCACTCATAGATGGGCTGACCAAAGAGATAGAGGTAGGTGCAGTCTACACCGGGAAAGTCGTCCGCCTGATGAACTTCGGTGCCTTTGTGGAGATTCTGCCAGGCAAGGACGGGCTTGTCCATATCAGCGAGCTCTCAAATGAACATATTGAATCGGTGGAAGACGTGGTGAAAGTTGGAGACGAGATCACGGTAGTTGTCAGAGAAGTCGACTCTATGGGGCGCATAAACCTCTCACGTCGCGCTCTCCTATAGCATTCAGGACATGATGGAGACTCAGTCAACATTCGGGAATTTCATGGTAGCCCTGAGGCCTCATTAAAGGCCGTGCCTCTAGATACTCGTGATCATTGCAACTTAAGGTGAGAAGATGGCATCTATAAAAGTCCTTATTCATGGGGTCACGGGGAAAATGGGGAGAGAAGTACTGGCAGCGGTCAATCGCGAGCCGGGCATGGAACCTGTCGCAGGCGTAACGAAAAACGCCGACAACTACTACATACAGCTTCCAGACGGCTCTGGACGCATCCCATTCTCCTCTGATATAGAGAGCGCTTTGGACACGTACAAGCCAGACGTCATGGTTGACTTTACCAACGCCGAAGCATCCCTTGCAGCATGTCGTATGGCGGCAGCAAACGGAGTCAATCTTGTTATCGGTTCCACCGGATTTACAGAAGCCACCATAAATGAGTTTGATCGTATGGCCAAGGAACATGGAATAGGAATATTTTTAGCCCCCAACTTCGCCATTGGAGCGATACTGATAATGCATTTGGCACGCAGCATTGGAAAATTCTTCGACTACGCCGACATCGTTGAAATGCATCACGAAGCTAAAATAGACTCACCCTCAGGGACTGCGCTGGCCCTAGCCAGAAACCTCCGTGAGGGCAGAGACAATTCATTCACTAGACCGTCACCTGAAAAAGAGCCTGTGCAAGGCACACGCGGAGGAGAACTTGGCGGTGTTTCCATACATAGCATACGAATGCCTGGGAGAATGGCCCACCATGAAGTGATTCTCGGTACTCAGGGACAGACCCTGAGCCTGAGCCATGACACAATCAACAGAGAGTGCTATATGCCTGGAGTTACACTGGCGATAAGAGAAGTGGTAAAATCCAAGGAATTTGTCGTTGGCTTAGAGAAACTACTGGATCTCTAAGCCCATGGAGTAAGAAAATGGGATTCAACCTCGCAATAGTAGGCGCTACAGGACTTGTGGGAAGCGAATTCCTCAAGATCCTTGAACAGAGGAATTTCCCAATAAATACCTTGCGTCTCTATGCTTCTGACCGCTCCGCAGGCAAAAAACTGATGTTTATGGGGCAAGAATTGGAAGTAGAAGAGACAACTGAGGACTCATTCAAAGGGATAGACATCGCCTTATTCTCAGCGGGCGCTGATATCAGCAGACACTTCTCGCCAATAGCCGCCAAAGCAGGAGCTACGGTCATAGACAACAGTTCGGCATTCCGCATGGACCCTCAAGTGCCGCTGGTAGTGCCTGAGGTCAATCCCGGGGATATTCACTCACATACTGGAATCATAGCCAATCCCAACTGTTCCACAATACAAATGGTGGTGGCCCTAAACCCTCTGCACCAGGTGAATCCCATCAAACGCATCATTGTATCTACATATCAAGCGGTCTCAGGAACTGGCGCCAACGCTATGGAAGAGTTGCACCAGCAAACGGCACAGATTATGGAGGGGAAACAAGTGGAAATAACCCCGAAGGCATACCCACATCAAATAGCCTTCAACGCCCTGCCATTCATAGAAGCCTTCATGGACAACGATTACACCACAGAGGAGTGGAAGATGGTCCAAGAGACCCGCAAGATAATGCACGAACAGGATATGCCAATATGTGCCACATGCGTCAGAGTACCTGTGTACATCGGCCACGGCGAGTCTGTGAACGTGGAGTTTGACAGTCCAATGAGCTCAAAAGAGGCCAGGGAAATCCTATCCATGGCACCTGGGATCAAGGTGATGGACAACCCAGAAAAGGACATATATCCACTGCCAGTGCAATCGGAGGGCACAGACGATGTCTTCGTTGGGCGTATAAGACAGGACGTGTCTCACTCCAACAGCCTTGCCATATGGGTGGTGGCCGACAACCTACGCAAGGGTGCTGCCCTGAATGCGGTACAGGTAGCAGAAATTGTGGTCAAAGAGGAAGCATTAATCCAATACAGGAGGTAGGCATCATGGTTACAGTAGGCAGACTCATTACGGCAATGGTCACTCCCTTCGATGTACATGGACATGTAGACTACACCCAAGCCAAACGCCTAGCTTCCTCACTCATAGATTCTGGAAGCGATGGGCTTGTAATCTCCGGAACCACAGGTGAGTCCCCTACCCTCACCAAGGACGAAAAAATACACCTTTTCCGGGAGATAAAAACGGAACTTGGAGACCGCGGCGCTGTTGTTGCTGGCACTGGGAACTACAGCACAGCGGAAAGCATTGAGCTAACACAGGAAGCAGAAAAAGAAGGAGCGGACGCCGTCCTGCTGGTCGTACCCTACTACAACAAACCAACCCAGGAAGGTCTATACCAACACTTCAAGGCAATCGCTGAGAGCACCAATCTCCCTTGCATACTGTACAACGTACCCAGCCGTACCATAACCAGCCTCGCCTGGGAGACCACCCTGCGACTGTCACAAATTGACAACATCATAGGAGTGAAGGAAGCCAGCGGCGATTTCGAACAAATCGCCCGTATAATCGCTGGTGCGCCCCTTGGTTTCCATGTCTGGAGCGGCAACGACAGCGACACTTTCAGCATAATGACAATGGGAGGCTATGGTGTAATCAGCGTGGCATCTCACATTGTTGGGCTTCAGATCAAAAGCATGATGGATCTGACAGTAGCCGGAAGAACCGCGGAGGCAGCGTTTGAGCACCTGAGGCTGACACCTATATTCAAGGGCCTTTTCGTAGTATCCAACCCAATCCCGATAAAATACAGCCTGAACCAGGCTGGTTTCGACGTTGGCAAGCCACGGCTCCCACTTACCGAGCCGGATGAAAAGACGGCCCAGCAAATTCAGATGATGCTCAGCAGTTACAAGATAGACCTACCAATCAGCACTAAAGCATAGGGTGGGGCAGAATCTAGTTCGCTTGAGTCTAATATGATGTAAACTAGCTTAAGGTTCAGGCACTGAGCGCTATGCTTGCCGAAAATTAATAACATTTACAGAACAATAAGAAAAACAAAAAGTGAAAACTACTGGTAATTCCGTAATGATCCGCGGGCACGAGATAGCCCTAAAGGGCAAGAACCGTCCCTTATTCTACAAACAGCTAGAGCAGAACCTCAGCCAGGCTCTGAGTGGTATGTCAGTAGCCCAGGTGAAGAAGAAACACATGGGCGTAGAAATCACTCTTGCACCGGAAGCGGAATGGGACGACATAGAAAAAAGAATCAAACAAGTATTTGGCGTAGTCAAATTCTACCGCTATCATAAAGTCGCTCCATCCATTGAAGCCGTAAAAAAATTCCTAGAGGACAAATTAACAGACCTCTCCTTCAGTACATTCCGAATAACAGCCAAACGTGGCAATAAGAATTTCCCGATGACATCACCAGAGATCAACCGTGAGATGGGAGCCTTCGTCCAGCAGCTCACGGGTGCAAATGTAAGCCTGAAACAGCCAGAGCTAAACATCTTTGTTGAGATGTTACAGAAAGAGGCACTGGTGTATTTCCAGGAGACACAGGGGCCAGGAGGCCTTCCAGTAGGCGTCAGCGGCAAAGTGGCCGCACTCCTCTCAGGTGGCATAGACTCTCCGGTAGCAGCCTGGCGCATGATGAAACGCGGCTGCCAAGTCGTCCTAGTTCACTTCCACAGCTTCCCGCTAGTGGATGGATCGTCTAGAGAGAAGGCCATTGAGTTGGCCGAAATCTTGAATCTTTACCAGTTCAGAACCACACTTATTTTGGTGCCATTCGCGGACGTACAAACAGAGATTATCCTCTCCGTCCCACCTGCCTACAGAGTCATCATATATCGAAGGTTCATGGCACGTATCGCGGAGAAATTAGCCAACGAACATGGAGCCAAGGCATTGGTGACAGGGGAAAGCCTTGGTCAAGTTGGATCACAGACGCTGGAGAACCTTGTCACAGTCCGCAGCGCTGTGACTCTTCCATTTTTCAGCCCCCTAATCGGCATGGACAAACAGGAGATTATCAGTGAAGCCCGTAACATAGACACATATCCAGTATCAATACTACCAGACGAGGACTGCTGTACTCTATTTGTTCCAAAACATCCCGTCACACGTAGCACGTCGGAAGAAGTGGATCGTTTGGAATCAATTCTGGATATTACTGCCCTAGTTGAGAAGGCTATGGCTCAAATAGAAATCAAGCATATCACACAGGAAGATATTTCTTCTCCCCAAAGTTCGTTACTAGTCATGAGCTAGCTCTTAAACTACACAAAGATGTTAATCAAAACGCCAAAGAAAATAATTCTACTGATAGAAGGAATGACATGTGCTTCTTGTGTTTCACATGTTGGAAACGCACTGAAGAAAGTAGTTGGAGTCACCAGCGTGTCCGTAAACCTGGCTACTGAGCAGGCCACAATTGAATTCAACGATGACATTGCCGCCATCGCCGATCTAGTCCACTCAGTGGACGACTCCGGGTACAAGACCAGTCTGGCGCAAATAACCCTTAACATAGGTAAAATGACCTGTGCCGCCTGCATTATCCACGTAGAGCACGCCTTGAAAGAGGTCGAGGGAGTGATCTCAGCCAACGTAAACCTGGCCACAGAGCAGGCCATGGTAGAGTATATCCACGGCATTGCCACTCTGGTAGACATGAAATCCACCGTGAACAACGCCGGTTACATCGTTGAAGGAGTGGCGGGAGATGAGCCCAATAATGACGAGGAGCGCCTGTCCCGCACCAAGGAGATCAAGGCACTACGGGGAAAGCTGCTCTTCGCCTCTGGATTTGGAGCCATTATATTTCTTGGCAGCTTCAAGGAATGGTTCCCCTGGATGCCCTCCTTACTCCAGAACTGGTACGTGCTGTGGGTACTAGCCACTCCCGTGCAGTTCTGGGCCGGCGCACAATTCTACCACGGTGCCTGGGGTGCGCTGAAACACAAAACCACCAACATGAACACACTCATTGCCATTGGAACAAGCACCGCCTACTTCTACAGCGCCGTTGCAACCATCTTCCCTGACTTCTTCAGAGTGGGTGAGGCCGAAGCCAAGGTCTACTTCGACACGGCAGCCATTATCATCGCCCTCATCCTCATTGGACGCTTCTTGGAGGCCCGGGCCAAGGTACAAACGTCAGAGGCCATACGGAAACTTATGGGTCTGCAACCCAAGACGGCCAGCGTCATTCGTGATGGACAGCAAATTGATGTTCCAATCGAAGATGTGATTCTCGGCGACGTCATAGTGGTGCGTCCTGGGGAGAGCATCCCTGTTGACGGCGTGGTCATTGATGGTTCATCCTCGGTGGACGAGAGCATGCTGACTGGGGAGAGCATCCCTGTTGAGAAGAAGGAAGACTCCTCCGTATTTGGAGCCACCATCAACAAGACCGGCAGCTTCAAGTTCCGAACCACCAAGATTGGTAAGGATACGGCGCTTGCCAGAATCATCAAGATGGTGCAGGAAGCCCAGGGCTCCAAGGCCCCCATACAACGGCTAGCTGACCTGGTTTCCAGCTACTTTGTTCCCATTGTAATTGGCATTGCCATTGTCACATTCGGAATCTGGCTCTTCGCAGGGCCATCTCCAGCATTCACATACTCCCTGCTGAACATGGTGGCGGTCTTGATCATCGCCTGCCCCTGCGCCCTTGGATTGGCAACACCAACAGCCATCATGGTCGGCACAGGCAAGGGGGCCGCATGGGGTGTCCTCATCCGCAACGCCGAGGCCCTTGAAACCGCACACAAGGTAAATGTCATCGTCCTCGACAAAACCGGGACTCTCACAATGGGTAGCCCAAAGGTAACAAACGTGATCGTATATGGAGTGCCTGAAGAAGACCTGCTCATACTGGCAGCATCGGCAGAAAAGGGGTCGGAGCACCCTCTTGGTGAGGCGATAGTCGCCTCCGCCATGGACCGAGGCCTTGCCCTGCAGGAGGTCAAGGAGTTCAACTCCATACCCGGACGCGGCATCGAGGCAAACGTGAATGGCACCCATGTCACGCTTGGTAACCTGGCCCTCATGCAGGAACGCAGCTACACACTGAACGGATTGGAATCTATGGCTGCTGAGCTTTCCTCACATGGAAAGACACCAATGTACATCGCACTTGGAGATCGCGTGGGAGGTGTCATCGCCGTTGCAGACACCCTGAAGCCAGAGGCCAAAGAGGTGCTCAAGTCTCTTCATGAGATGGGCCTGGAAGTGATCATGATGACAGGCGATAACCGCCGCACAGCGGAGGCCATCGCCAGAGACCTCAGCATAGACCGTATACTGGCCGAAGTACTGCCGGAGGGCAAATCGCAAGAGATCAAGAAACTTCAAGCCGAAGGGAAAGTGGTAGCGATGGTTGGCGACGGCATCAACGATGCACCCGCCCTGGCACAGGCCCAAGTTGGCATCGCCATAGGCACCGGTACAGACGTAGCCATGGAGGCTGCAGACATAACCCTGGTGAGGGGAAACCTTGGTGGCATAGTGGAAGCCCTTGCCCTAAGCAAAGTAACCATGAGGACAATCAAACAGAACCTCTTCTGGGCCTTTTTCTACAACACCGCACTCGTACCAATTGCCGCCGGAGTGCTCTACCCCATATTCAGCGGAGGCAGTGTGCCGGAAGTCCTTCAGCCCTTCCTGGGAGAATTCGGATTCCTCAACCCGATGCTGGCAGCAGCGGCTATGGCCATCAGCTCTTTCACCGTGGTTAGCAATTCCCTCAGACTGCAACGTTACAGGGGAGCAAGAATCAACAAATAGGAGGTATGTACGATGAGAATTCCACTTCTTAGCAGAGGCAAGTCTGAAACAGCCGTAGATCCGGTATGCCACATGGATGTGGACGTTAAAAACCCCAACGGAGGCACACACGAGCACGAAGGTCAGATCTACTATTTCTGTGGGCCTGGCTGCCGTGTATCTTTCTCAAAAGAACCTGGAGCCTACCTCTCCGGTGAAAAAACCATAGAGATGTAACCACGCTCCATGGTCAGCTGAATACACGAATAGAGCAAATGGCAGGCAGGTGTATGAGCGATGGCGATGCCTGCAATAGAGTCAAAGAGTGACTCTACCGTGCAATCCTTACATCTTTACCCTGACTGTACAACACGTTGACACACATACTATACAGCACAACGAAGTGTGAACGTATGACCCAGAACTTAACCAGGCCCACATAGCGATATAAAAGCGACGTAGCGGTAGAAAATGCCCGTATACGAGTACGTTTGCACCCCCTGCCGGAACCGTTTTGAGAAGATGCGCCCCATGGACACCTATCAAGAAGGGGCGCCCTGCCACGACTGCGGAAGTCACTTTGCTAGGGTGCTATCAGCGTTCGCAGCATTCGCCAAAAGCCCCGACGGCGATATGGCCCAAATGGGAGTAGGAGGAGGAGGTTGTGGATGTGGAGGCAATTGCGGCTGCTAAAGCTGAATTATAATT
>CAUZMC010000033.1:0-12065 GCA_963580875.1 Dehalococcoidia bacterium | reverse complement strand
ATGGGGAAGCTGCCCCACTGCCTACATACACACCGTATCCCACGTATACCCCATATCCTGTGGCAACGCCACTGCCTACATATACCCCATATCCAACGGACATAGAATTGAACTCTGCGATGAAAGAGGAACTGCTTGCACTGGCAAATAATCGGGACGCATGGTTCTTGGCCAGCGATATCACCACCGAGGAGGTGGAAGGGTTGTATGGTACCTGGTCTGTAATATGCCGAAATGAGACTTCCTTGGCTGACTACAAGGAGGCGGTGTATGAGTTTGTAAGGCCTTTGGTTCTGGGAATGTTAGATATGGAGTTACAGGATGCCCAAGAAGCCAGCCGATATTACAACGTGGAAAGTTGGGGTTCTCCGTGGGCTTACGTCGAACAAACATGGAAGCTTGGCGACAAGATAGTCTTAGGCCCCGAACTTAATTTGTATCTAATAGAATCAGGTGCGTGGCGCTATCACGACTGTTAAGTCAGGCACAACATAATTTTGGCGTGGCGATTAGCCGTTCTGCATGCCTATCAAGAAGGTTCAGACCGACGGCAGGATATCTCACAATAGCCTTAATAGCATCATCAGACGGTAGGGTTAGCAACATGTTGAGATGAAAAAAGATATTGTCTGAGTTGCGCTCCAACAGAAGCTAGAACCTAACGGCTAGGAGAAACATGGAAGAAAAAACGGACACAGATGGCATTAGGAAGTCTTCCAAGTGGCGGGGATTCATCATCGGTGGCGTGGTTATGACGCTGGTGGTCGGTCTGGCCATTGCCTCTTTACAAGTGCTCACCCCCAAGGGCTGGTCGAAAGATATACGTTTCGACGATGGTCGGATGGCAATGCGTGTGCAATTCAAGTCAGAGCCTAGCACTCTTGATGCAGGAACTCAGACACTCTCGGCAAAGGTGAAGGACATAGCTGGTTTCCCAATGCAAGTGGGCCACGTACACTTCACCGTCACCAAGGATGGCCAAACGTTGGTAGAAGGACTGGAAGGAGAACCCGTTGGAAAATTCGGCGCCGTCGGGCAGGGCTTCTATAGGGCTAGCGCCCAGTTGCCATCCCCCGGTAGCTACACTGTAGACTTGGCGGTTCAGCATAATCAGTCCCGCTTCGACTCTAGTTGGAGCTTTGAGGTGAGGTGAATTAGCTTTCTTCGGGGATCCCCAGAACCGACGTTACCTGACGTCGCTATACTAGTCCCACTCTCGAAAGCTGTCATTCGCCATATAGCGCCACTGGACTACGTGCTGGCTTGGCGACTCCTGCTATTAGCATATCATGAGCTCCCCGCAGAACAGTCGGGTCAAGTTGCACTTCCAACTCTATGGTCTGCAGCATCCCCATGACGGGTTATACTGTGGTGAGTAAGGAAATGGAGAAAGGAGAACTCCTATATGGAATCCCTCGATCGTTTCTGTCGGACGTGTGGAACAGAGATATGGGAAATAGATGTCCAAGTGGATGTCCCAAAGCCAACTCACTAAGCCCCTGCCATGCCGATTTTGTGCCTATCAGCTGGAGCCAGCGAACGGATTTGAACCGTTGACCTGCGGTTTACGAAACCGCTGCTCTACCACTGAGCTACGCTGGCATCAAAGCTAAATCTAGTCCATTTGCCGCTAGTCTAAGTGGTTTTATGCCAACACATGTTGGCATTCTAGCCATAAGAAAAGTGGCCAAGTGTCGTAAATCATGATACCGCATAGGCGGGAGTCCTGCCAAGTGAAGTAGGTTCTTGAAGCGACGTCTCACATGTAAAGGAGTGCAGACCGTCCCTACTACTGAATATAGAACATTCTTAAGGACAAGGAGTTAAATCTGACCAGTCAGGTGGATAATTGTCTCTACCAGGCGGTGGATTAGGTGGCAGACAGTCCGGCTTCCCCATTGGAGGAGCATTGTCTCCACCTGGTGCTCTATTCTGCATGCCCGCACCAGGACCTTGGCCCTGATCACCCTGATTCATATTACTGGTCTCTGGAACACCAGAATAGCAAAGTATGAAATAAGGAAACCCGATTTCCCCCGAACCACTGATTTTAGAAGCGTGATAATGATATAAATCCCCATCCATACCAGACACTTCAGAAGTTATACCATTACACTCATCCAGGTCACCCAATCCTTCCACATATTCCCAATCATCTATTCCACCATATCCGTTTTCGCCTTCTCTAAGACGATAGCTGGATCTCATTTCTTTCAAGATCTTATCTGCACCATTGCCATAAGGCCCATATATTGGATATCCGTCAAATGCGAATCCTATAACAGGAGATGCTTCGTCTTTTTTAAGCAAATCCACATTCCAATCTTTCCATTCTTTCTCTTCTCCCTCTGGGTGCCAGTGCACACAATTACCGTCGAAATGGTAATGAAATTGAGTGCCAGCAGAGTGAGCCCCACAAAGACCAAGAACTATAGGCTGCCTATCCTCCACAAAATATTCGAAGTGTAAAGCTACTGCATCCCCTCCAGGCCCTTCTTCAGGCCCGAAAAATGGAACTCCATTAACTGAAATAGCTATAGCTCCTCTTTCAGGAGCATAAGTTACAGACGAAGCGAGTTCTGGCTCTAATGGGATCTTCCACTCATATTCAACCTCTGCAGCACAACAACCAAGCCCAGATTCATAATCATGATTTGGAATTCCGTTGCTTTTAACAATAGCAAATCCATCTGTATATTCCACTGTTACCGAACAGCGATAATCTTCTGATTGTTCTGTGCTCAAGTCGTCTACAAGCTGAGCACTTGAATTAGCACAAAGCCACACTCCATCCATATATTTAGGTATACCAGAAGATATACCGATATATTGAGTAGGTGTCGATGTAGGCAAATCTGTCGCTACTGTGGGCATGGCCGTAGGTAGAATAGGTGTTGCTGTCTGGTATGGGGTGGACGTTGAATCTATGATCTGAGTCGCCGCTGGAGTACAGGCCATCAAACCCAGTATTAGAATCAGCAAAAATCCAATTAGTCCAACTTTCATTAACGCTCCTCATTCAGCACGCCTTTCAGATAATAAGTGCACCTGAGCTTTGCAAGCAATTGGCGGCACTGACAATTTGGCTATCACGGGAATAGGCTTAGATGGTGTATCGTTCTGCCTGTGTTGTCCCCGTTCGTAGGGAAGCCAAGCTATTGCCCCTCTGTCGATTCAACTCTGAGTGAGCCTCCAGAGAGGCTTCGTCCGTCCATCGCTCAAGAAGCACTAATTTATCAGGCCGTTCGGTACTCTGATACAACTCGAACTCTTCACATCCACTCTCCTGGCGAACCTCACGTGAACGAGCACTAAACGCCTCTATCAGCTCATCACGTTTCCCTGGTGTCGCCTCCATCGCTACGATAAGTCTAAGTGCCATATTTTTCTCCTCGCGCTACAGTTAATTCCATCACTGGACTCTCATACCATTATAACCCGTCAGTGGTTTCCCTTTTCATATACGCCAAACGACTATTTTGGTATGGGTGCAATGGTAGAGTGAGTGGCGGACGGCATGTCAGCACATAACCGAATACACGCCTATCTCCCAACGTCTCGTACGATAAAGTTTCGCCATGAGACGGTAAATTCGACCAATATCATAGCCATCATCAGCCAAAGTCCTGTCCAATCCATAGTCCTTGGTAAAACCACTTGTTTGAATTGCCGTATCACGTTCCAATATTGTTTCCTCCAGAAAATGGGTGTTGTTGGCACAAATTTTGACAGGGGCAAGTCAAAAAATCAGATAGGAGGCCTAGAGAAATCATACAACCTGCGTATATGATGGAACGTGGGGGAACAAAGGTATTCGGCTTATGCAACCGCTGCTCTCCCAGTGAGCTACGCTGGCATGCATCAGATTACATCACTCTTCTTTGCTTCCAGCCCACCAATCCTTTAGACGCTGAGACACGTCTTTCTCATATCCCTGGTCGCTTGGCTGATAGTAACGACTACCCTTCAGTGACTCAGGAAGGTTCTCCATAGCTGCAAAGTGACCAGGATAATCGTGCGAGTATTTGTAGCCCTTGCCATAACCCTGCTCTTCCATCAATGGAGTTACAGAGTTTCGAAGATGCATTGGTACGGGTTCGTTACGAGTGTTTCGAGCATCCTCCCTGGCCTTGTTCAAAGCTGCATACGCTGAGTTGCTCTTCGGAGCGGTTGCCAAGTATACCGTAGCCTCCGCCAGAGGAATGGCCCCCTCAGGCATGCCAATGAAATGCACAGCCTGCTGAGCAGCCATGGCCACAGACAGTCCCTGTGGGTCAGCCATTCCTATATCCTCAGCAGCCAGAATGACCAAACGGCGTGCAATAAACATGGTGGACTCACCTGCTTCTATCATGCGTCCAAGCCAATAGATAGCCGCGTCAGGATCTGACCCGCGTACAGATTTTATGAAGGCTGAGATGGTATCGTAATGCTGGTCTCCTGCCTTGTCATACAGTATTGAACGTTGCTGAAGGGCGTCCTCTATAGTATCCAGTGTCACATGCCGAGCACCGGAAGAGTCAGAGGCCGTGGCCGAAACCGCCAGTTCCAAGGCGTTGAGAGCTACTCTTGCATCACCGTTGGTAATTGTAACTAAATGATGGATGGCATCATCTGCAACATCGGCATGCAATGAGCCGATCCCGCGATTTTCATCTGCCAACGCCAGCTTCACTATGACGGCCACTTCTTCATTGGTAAGAGCCTTGAGTGTGAAAACACGACATCTTGAGAGCAGCGGCGCTATGACCTCAAATGACGGGTTTTCAGTAGTCGCACCTATCAAGGTCACCGTACCTTCCTCCACATGCGGAAGAATAACGTCCTGTTGTGCTTTGTTAAAACGGTGTATCTCATCCACAAACAGGAGAGTACGATGGCCGTACATTCCAAGTCGTTCACGAGCGCTTTCGACTATTTTGCGTAAGTCAGCCACCCCTGCAGTGACAGCACTAACAGAATCAAAGTGAGATTTGGTGACGTTGGCTATGAGATTCGCCAATGTGGTCTTACCAACTCCAGGTGGCCCCCAGAGTATCATGGATGGGATCTGGTCTGCTTCTATGCTCAGGCGGAGTACCCTTCCAGTACCTATTATGTGATCCTGCCCAACAAAATCGTCGAACGTCCTGGGTCGCATACGGGCCGCCAATGGAGCCTCACGGCCCAGGGCTTTCTTCCGTTGGTCTTCAAAGAGATCTATCACTATTGCTCCATGGCCACACTAAGCAATTATCTCTACCACAGAGATATTGAGGTTCTCACTCTCCACCAAAAAGGCGACGTGGAGCATCCACAGTTATCGCGTGAATGTCCTTCTCACTTACACCCAACTCACGTAACCGAGGCAGCACCTTCCGAACTACGAAGCAATAGCCGTCTGGGTTGTAAGTCTTACGCATTTCGACAATCTCAGGCAGGGCCGGACGCGAGCCTCCGAAGTCATGAGATACCGTCAACTGCCCGGCAAAACCAAGATCTATCAGCTGTTTCAACACTTGAGTGCGTTGTTCCCAGTTCAAGCCACCACCACGACCTCCTGGGTAGCGATCCATACCAATAGAACATCCCTTACCCAGAATCCCTGTCAGGTAGGCCATATCATCGGTATCGTTGCTGTGGCCGATACAAACTCTTCTCAGATCAACGCCCTCCTCCTCGAAAACCGCCACCTGATAGTTACCGGCTTTAGCAAGGGCGGCTGTATGAGTGGCAATCGGCACACCAGTGTGCTTGCAGGCACGTGCAGCAGCCCGCAAAACCAGGTCGTTGGGCCGTGTAAGCCCTTCCTGGGTTATGTGTTCCTCATCAGTGGCAACCTTGATTACCCCCGCCTTAATACCAGTTCCTTCAATACCAACCTCTATTTCCCTTATAAATGCCTTGGCCAATTGATCCACAGTAGAGCCGATGCCAACATGCCTGGGTATGTCTCTCCAGAGACCAGTGGCAGGCACTATATTCAGCTCCACACGTTCAGCCACATCTTGCAAGAGCCGCATGTCCCGTCCAAGGTCAAGGGTAGTCACGTTCAGAATCGTACCGACCCCTTCAGCAGCGGCTTCGTTAAGTCTGGCCACTCCTCGGGCAACGTCATCTTCGTGATCAAACAGTTCAGGATAGGTATACGGGACACCTGCGGAACTCTCTCGAACGTGTTCGTGTGTTAAAGTGAAGCCAAGATCGTTAACATCCACCTGGCCAAGAATAGTATTCACAGTAGGCATGATATATCCTCCAGAATCTTATGCTACAGATACAATCATTCTCAAGTAACGGCAGGCTATATTGTCCAAGAAATAGTGTCAACCCAGTTCAGGCCACAAACCACACATAAAAGCATGAAGAATTCTTAGCACACTCACTTGACTATACCAATCTGTTCAATTAGTATAGTCAAGTCTCTGGTGGTTCTAGCGTAGCGGAACCACCCGTACCCATCTCGAACACGGAAGTGAAACACTTCAGCGCCGACGATACTGCTCTGGTAACGGAGTGGGAAAATAGGTCACTGCCAGAGACTTTAATTGATATTTTAGGCGGGTCACGGATCAAACCTAAAGGACCCGTCAAAATCATTTAGCAATCTAAGCACACTCCCCGTATGCCCACAAAGTGTCGCTGCCTTTACCACCCATGGCACAAGAAATTCATGTTGGTAAGTACATATACACCTTTACTTACTAACATGGCCGCCCTTATAATCTTAAGTACGTAAAGATCCTTATTAAGTAGAGATATCTCAATTGTCCACTAACACCAGTCTACCAATCGAAAGTATGGAAGCGCTCCTCAGGGAGTCAGAGCAAATTAGAGCTTTGCGCCCTGGAGAACTTGTTCAAGGCTTGATAATGCGTGTCGACCACGAGGGTATCTTGGTCAGCATTGGCAACAAGTCAGAGGGCATAGTCTCCGGAAGAGAGATGCGGTCTCTAAGTGAAGAGGAGATGTCCTCACTGAAGGTGGGTATGGAAATACTCACTAGGGTGTTGGAAGCAGAGGGGGAGGACGGATCCATTATTCTCTCCGTCGATAGAGCCAAAGAGGAAGTTGGTTGGGTTGCACTAGAAAAACAGTTCGCCAGCGGTGAGTCTATTACTGTTGACGGCACCATAACTGGATTCAATCGTGGCGGAGCGCTGGTAGATGTGAACGGCTTGAATGGATTTATTCCCGTATCCCATCTTGGATGGAGCCAGCGAGGCCCAAACGGCGTAGACGATGAAGCGATTCTGCAACGCGTTGGAGAGAGCGTTCGCCTAAAGATAATTGAGGTTGATCGCTCAAAAAAGAGAGCCATCTTCTCGGAGAAGTCGGTTATTCAAGAAGAGCGAGAATCCCAGAAGGAACGGATACTTCAGGAGATTCAAGAGGGAGATATCAGAAAAGGCAAAATTTCAGGAGTTTCTGATTTTGGCGCCTTTGTAGACTTGGGTGGAGCGGACGGTCTGATTCATATATCAGAGCTGTCATGGGAACCTGTGGAAGCCATTGGGGATATCGTTAAAGTAGGCGAAGAAGTAAATGTCTATGTACTAAAGGTAGACCATGAGAGCAAAAGAATTGCACTAAGTCTTAGAAGGATAGGGCCAGAGCCTTGGGCTACCATACCAGACAGATACCAGGTAGATCAGTTAATCTCTGCCACCATAACCAAACTGACCAACTTCGGTGCTTTCGCCCGTATAGAGGGGTCAGTTGAAGGACTAATACACATTTCGGAATTGAGCTATAATATAATTAGTCACCCGAAAGAAATAGTTACAGAAGGAGACATTCTAACACTGAAGATCCTGAAAATAGAGCCCGAGCGAAAACGCTTGGCTCTCAGCCTTAAACAGGCAGAGGACATCTAGCTAAATAAGCAACCCTCTTCCTGAGAGATATGATAGTTAGGAGAAAACTATGACCAGCAGATTTGAAAAATTCTCAGAAAGAGCCCGAAGGGTATTGTCTCTTGCCCAAGAAGAAGCCCAGCGCTTCAACCACAACTACATAGGAACCGAACATATCTTATTGGGGCTTGTACGAGAGACTGAAGGGGTGGCAGCGCGCGTTCTGTCCAATCAAGGGGTGGAACTTAGCAAGGTTAGGTCTGCTGTAGAGTTCATAATTGGCAAGGGAGAACAGCGTACATCTGGAGAAATTGGACTCACTCCTCGAGCGAAAAAAGTAATCGAGCTGGCTGTTGACGAAGCACGACGGCTAAACCATCATTATATCGGCACGGAGCACATCCTTATCGGCCTCATGCGAGAGGGAGAGGGAGTTGCCTCCGGCGTTTTGGAAAGCCTTGGCATATCCCTGGATAAGGTACGTGCTGAAACCAGCAATATACTGAAACAGAGTGCAAGCACAGGTACCACAAGTACCAAATCTACAACACGCACCCCAACCCTCGATCAGTTGGGCATTGATCTGACAAGCGCTGCCCGCTCCAGCAAGCTAGATCCGGTGGTTGGCAGAGACAAAGAATTACAACGTGTGATACAGATACTAAGCCGCCGCACCAAGAACAACCCTGTATTGATAGGTGAGCCTGGAGTTGGTAAGACTGCCATTGTGGAAGCCTTGGCCCAACGCATTATAAGTGGAGATGTACCCGATACACTTCAAGGTAAGCGTCTGGTTACCTTGGATATGGGAGCCCTAGTCGCAGGAACAAAGTATCGCGGCGAATTTGAAGAGCGACTAAAGAAGATTATCGAAGAGATACGCGGGGCAGGTACCTGTGTCCTCTTCATAGATGAAATGCACACCATGGTAGGGGCAGGAGCAGCGGAGGGCGCTGTAGATGCAGCCAATATACTGAAACCAGCCCTTTCCCGCGGCGAGATACAGTGTATAGGTGCTACCACACTGGACGACTATCGAAAGTACGTGGAGAGAGATCCAGCTCTAGAGCGCAGGTTCCAACCAGTGCATGTAGAAGAGCCTTCCACTGAGGATACAATTTCCATCTTAAAGGGCATCAAGAGTCGTTATGAAGAACACCACCGTCTGACAATCACCGATGAGGCACTGCATAGCGCAGCCACACTAGCATCCCGCTTCATAGCAGACCGCTTCATGCCTGACAAGGCTATAGACCTTGTTGACGAAGCAGCCTCAAAAGTACGTATTAGCGCCAGTTCAACTCCACTCTCGGTTAAAGCATCCATGAAAGTCTTAGAGAATATACGGCGCGAGAAGGATGAGGCCATAGCTGGCCAGCAGTACGAGTACGCAGCGGAACTTCGAGACCGCGAGCTCAAACTGGCCGACAAGATGGAAAATATGGAGAAGGACACTGAGTCCGAGGGCAATGATAACGAACTTATGGTCACCGAAGAGGACATCGCAGAGGTTGTTAGCATGTGGACCGGAATCCCGGTAACTCGACTTGGACTGGATGACATGGAGCGCCTGCTACACATGGAAAATGCGCTACACGACCGGATTATAGGCCAGGACGAAGCCGTAAACGTTGTCTCAAAAGCTGTCCGCCGCGCCAGAGCAGGTATAAAGGACCCACGTAGGCCAATTGGCAGCTTCATATTCCTTGGTCCAACCGGCGTCGGCAAGACCGAGCTTGTAAGGGCTCTTTCAGAGTTCATGTTCGACAATGAAGACTCCATGATTCGTCTGGATATGTCGGAATTCATGGAGAGGCATACAGTAGCTCGGTTGGTAGGGGCACCTCCCGGATACGTTGGTTACGATGAAGGTGGACAGCTCACCGAAGCAGTGCGGCGCAAAGGCTACTGCGTAATACTCTTCGACGAAATAGAAAAGGCCCATCCTGATGTGTTCAACATACTCCTTCAAATCTTCGACGACGGCCACTTAACGGATGCCAAAGGGCGCAAGGTAGATTTCCGCAACTCTATCATAGTCATGACGAGCAACATCGGCTCTGACCTGATAAAGAAGGAATCCGCTTTGGGCTTCACAATGAAGACTGAAGAAGGAGCATCATCAGACAAGCAATACCAGCGAATGAAGGACAAAGTCATGGGAGAGGTCAAGCGGTTCTTCCGGCCTGAATTCCTCAATCGAATCGACGCCAGCTTAGTGTTCCACCCTCTTAATAAGGAGCACATCATTCAAATTGTAGATCTGTTGTTGAACAAGGTTCAAGAGCAGCTTAAAGAGAAGAACATTGAGCTTGAAGTAACCCATGCAGCCAAAGAAATGATAGCCGATAAGGGATACGACCCCAACTTCGGGGCAAGGCCTCTTCGCCGTGTCATTCAAGACGAAATAGAAGACATGCTATCAGAAGAGTTGCTGGCTGGCAGAATGCAATCCGGGAGCATCATGCTGGTGGATGTGGAGGACGGCAAGTTTGTTATCAGTAGCAAAGAGGTACCAGTCCTCATAGCCCCCTAGGACACACACGACAAAGCTGTATAGAACTCGGTAATAACGAAGGGGTCTGATTGGGATGTTTCCCTGAATCAGGCCCCTTCGTTTTGTAATGAAACAGATACATCAAGGTGTTTCTATGCACCTGTTACATCTGATAGAATTGTCTGACGACACACAGGATAAAGATGAACAAAGAACAATCCCGCACATTTTATTCATGCCAAGAGTGTGGAGCAGAAGCCCTGCGCTGGGAAGGCCGCTGTCCATCATGTGGTGAGTGGAACACCCTGGAAGAGGCCCACAGAAACCCAACAAATGGGAAGAACTCCTGGCTATCTTCCCAACCAGAGACCTCTGAAGAACTGTCTGAGATAACTCTAAACGACTTCCCTCGGTTACCGCTAGATATGGGAGAGGCAAACCGTGTTCTGGGCGGAGGCCTGGTACGAGGTTCACTGGTGCTCGTAGGCGGAGACCCAGGTATCGGCAAATCCACTCTCCTGTTACAGCTTGGAGCTGCCCTGGCCATAAGCTCCGGACCAGTGCTCTACGTCTCAGGAGAGGAGTCCTCCCAGCAGATCAAGTTAAGGGCAGAACGATTGGATATAGAAGGCAAAGGGCTACACGTACTGGCGGAAACAGATATGGCCACCATCCTTCATCACCTTGATATCCTCTCCCCTACCGTAGCGATTATCGACTCCATTCAGTCCATTGCATTCTCTGATCATCCAACCGGTCCTGGAAGCATAGGTCAGGTCAGGGAATGCGGGCTAGCACTCCTACGTTGGGCAAAAACCAATGGGACTCCGATATTTGTTACCGGCCACGTTACCAAAGAAGGCAACATAGCCGGCCCACGCACCCTTGAACACATGGTAGACGTAGTTCTCTACCTTGAGGGGGACAACCTTGGCTCATTTAGACTTCTCAGAGGTGAGAAGAACCGCTTCGGTGCAACCCATGAAATAGGAGTTTTTGAGATGCGGGACAAGGGGCTCGTAGAAGTCCTAAACCCATCTGAAATAGCGTTGGCATCCAGAGACAGAAATGCCATTGGATCAGTTGTGGTGCCTGTGATGGAAGGAACTCGGCCTCTGCTGGTGGAAATCCAGGCCCTCACGACACCTTCGTCACTGCCAACTCCCAGAAGGGTGGCAAACGGAGTGGACATGAGCCGTATGCTCATGGTGGTTGCAGTGCTGATTAAGCGAGCAGGAATACAACTATCCAGTCAGGATATTATCGTAAACGTAGCAGGTGGGTTCAGAGCCATGGAACCGGCAGTAGACCTTGGCATAGCCCTGGCATTAGCATCAAGTTTACGAAATATTCCGTTACCAGATAGCATGGCTGCCCTAGGTGAAATAGGACTAGGAGGAGAGCTGCGGAACATTTCACAGTTACCTCGTCGACTCGCTGAACTCAAGCAAATGGGATTCAATAGCTGTATTGGCCCTACATTAGCTTTTCAATCCCTTGAGGCAGCACCTGGAATGAAAACCATTGAGGCCAAGACACTTACAGAAGGACTATCCTCCGCATTTCCGTCCCGTCTCAGACGAAACACTGTCAATAAGGATATAATATAGTAGTTATATACCGTTACTACACAATCTATTCTGAATACTTGTCTATACCAGAACAAGCTTAGGATACCCAATAGATCAGAGGTGAGCACAAATGGCCGTCATTGAGCTGGAATTACAGGAAAA
>CAUZMC010000032.1:0-12668 GCA_963580875.1 Dehalococcoidia bacterium | reverse complement strand
AAGCGACTCTGAAGCATACGCGTAGACGTTTGGAACTTGAGGTTGAGGTGCGTGGCAGCTCAAGTAGTGGTAAGGATTCCATAGATCTTGTTCTCTTTATGGAGATGGCGCAGCAGCTCATTCCAAACCTTGAGGACCATAACCTGTGGTGCGATCAGCGGTTCTTTGCGGCATCCCGTGTACGCTGGCTGGCAATTGGCGCTCACCTTCGTGACAAAGGTATTGTGAATGTTGCTGAGGACGTTTTTTATCATCGTAGACTTGAACTGATCCAGATATTAGAAGGAGGGCCTAGTCTATCAACCGAGGAATTGGAATATCGACGTACCATGCAGGAGAGATTTCGTGCGATGCTTCCCCCGCTTTCCCTAGGTCTTCCACCAGAGACACCGGTGTCGGTATATGAAATACCAGTGGAGGGTGCTTCTCAGCGGATGGTCAAGGGTATTGCTGCCTCTCCTGGGAGTTACAGCGGCAGAGCCAGAGTCCTTCAGTCCTTGGATGAAGCGAGCTCACTTCAGGAGGGCGAAGTTCTTATTGTACGTAGCTTAACTCCAGCCTGGACTCCCTACTACGGGATTATTGGGGCCGTTGTAACTAACTCCGGAGGGTCCATGTCTCACGGAGCAGTAGTTGCCAGGGAGTTTGGTATTCCAGCAGTGGTTGGGACTGTCAACGGTACGCACTTCATCTGTGACGGTGCAACGGTCACAGTCGACGGTACAACCGGGGTAGTTGTGATTGAAGCGCAATAATTTTCGCATTATTCACTTCTTGAGGCATTCTGAAACGCTGATGAGGAATCTACCAGACAGAAGTGCTCAGGAATGTTAATATGAATGCGAAACATCCCCGCGTATAATCGAGAGTCAGGAGGCATTGATGAAAATAGGTCTCATCTCGGACACACACATACCCGGAGTGGTAATGGAAGTCCCTTCAAAGGTGAATAAGGCTTTTGAGGGAGTGGATATGATTCTTCACGCTGGGAATGTCTATACTCCCAAAATTCTAGACTGGCTTGAGCGTATTGCGCCTGTGAAAGTGGCCGGCAGTTTGGATCGTGATAAGCAGTGTCATGGTGACCCGAGGGTTGAAGAGAAACAGCTCTTAGAGGTTGAGGGGCATACAATTGGTGTGATCCATGACCTGATGGTGCCAGGTTTTGGAGGATGGGTGTACCCTGGCACACTGACTAACAATTTCCATTACGACGGTTCTTATCCCATAATCCCTGATGATATGTTCGGGCAATCGGTGGATATTGTGGTCTTTGGGCACACGTGCACGGTGATGGTTGAGGAGCACGGTGGCAAGATGCTGATAAATCCTGGTAGCCCCACTTTGCGAAATCAACTAATGAAGATTGGCACTGTGGTGGTCCTGGAACTGACTCCGCAGAAGCGAGAGGCAACGATAATAGACTTGGCAACCGATCTTCTGTAAATATACAGGTCTGTTAATCGTAGAATACGGTCAGCTCAGTGCAGTACTAGTCCAATTGTGGGCGGAAGAGATCTCTGCCTGCTAGAGTTGGACTACGGAGGTCTGGTAAACGTTTGGCAGGGCGTTTATCTCTGTAATCACCTGTTCAGGTAGCGGTTCGTCAATCCCTAGAATCATAGTGGCGCGTCCGCGAGCAGAGAGCCGTCCAACCTCCATGAATCCGATGTTGATATCGTGCTTGCCTGTTATTGTGCCGACAGCGCCTATCATTCCCGGTCGGTCTTCGTGGTCTGTGAAGAGCATATAACCACTCGCGGCCACGATGTCGATCCAGTACTCGTTGACATGTACGATGTGTGTTTCTCCCCGCATGTGTGCGGCGGATATGACCGTCTTTCCCTGTGACGTCTCGATTTCAACGGTAACCAGGCTGCCGTACTGCTCGACGGCAGGCCCTTTCTGTTCTGTTATTTTGAGCCCACGTTGTGTAGCGAGTAGGTTGGCATTCACCAAGTTTACTCGCTCTTCGCTGATTGGGCTCAGAATGCCAACCAAACAGCCTGCCTTCAGAATATTGGTGTCGTAGTTGGCTATTTCGCCCTCATAGCGCAAGGTTATGTTCTGTAGTTGTCCTTGCGCAAGCTGTGTAGCGAGCTTGCCAGCGTAGGATGCGGCGTTTATGTATGGGGCCAGTATTGCCTGAGTTTCCGGTAGGACGAATGGAGCGTTAACGGTGTAACGGGCCGACTGGCCCTGTAGCACTGCGATGACTTGCTCAGCGACCTCCCTGGCAACCTCCATTTGAGCCTCTTCAGTAGATGCTCCAAGATGTGGCGTGACTATTATCTTGTCGTTTGTGAGCAGTGGGCTGTCAAATGGAGGTTCTTTAATGAATACGTCTATTGCGGCTCCGGCGATACGACCTTCGTCGACTGCCTTTGACAGGGCTACCTCATCTATCAATTCGCCGCGGGCGACGTTGAGTATGCGCACCGTGGGTTTCATGGTGGCAATTTCCTTCTCACCTATGAGGCCACGTGTGGACTCGGTGAGGGGTGTGTGGAGGCATATGAAGTCCGATTCCTTGAAGATGCGTTCAAGGGAAGACAGCTCTATGCCGAGCAAGTTGGCTTGTTCCTGGGAAACAAACGGGTCGTAGCCGAGGATGTGCATCTGAAGGCCCATAGCCCTGCGTGCTACCTCTGTGCCGACCTTTCCAAGGCCAATAACACCAAGCACTCTGTTTCGTACTTCAATACCGGTGAAAGCGCTGCGTGTCCATTCTCCGCGGCGTAGGGATTCGTTGGCCTGGGGTATGTTTCTGGCCAGTGACATCATCATGGCGATGGTGTGCTCTGCGGCGGCTATGGTGTTGCCAGTGGGGGCGTTGACCACAGCTATTCCTTTTCGAGTGGCTGCTTCAAGGTCTATGTTATCGACGCCGACTCCCGCGCGTCCGATAACTTGTAAGCGTACACCAGCTTCGATTACATCTGCGGTTACCTTTGTTTCGCTGCGCACCACAAGGGCGTCGTACTCACCTATTATGGAGATGAGGTCTTTTGGGTCGAGGCGAAGTTTCACATCTACCTCTCCCTGGGTGCGGAGCAACTCTACGCCTTCAGAAGCTACGGGGTCTGCTACTAGAATTTTCGGCATTAGGCTCCCTTTGCAGTCTGGAATCCGACTTTAGGCAGCACGGAACTCAGGGCATCAAGAACACCATCAATGTCCTCGTCTCTTATGTAGCCCAAGTGGCCGATGCGGAGTATTTTACCTGCGAGGCTGCCCTGTCCGGCGGCCAGAACCACCTCATGGTCGCTTTGCAGTTGACGTTGTAGGGCGGCTGGGTCAACTCCATCAGGTATTTTGAAGGCGGTGACTGTGTTTGACGCCCATCGCTCGTCGGCCAGTAGGGTGAGTCCCAAACTCTTAACGCCTGTCCTGGTCTTTTCGGCAATGTTGGCATGGCGTAGGTAGACGGTCTCCATTCCTTCTTCCATCATCTTTTCAAGGGCTACGTCAAGGGCGTAGAAGACTGAGACTGCCGGAGTCCAAGGAGTCTGCCCACGTTCCAGGTAGTTCCTTGCCCTGCCAAGATCAAAGTAGAAGCGTGGTATCTTTGCCTCTTTATATGCATCCCAGGCCCTCGGGCTGACGCTGATAAATGCGAGGCCAGGCGGGACCATGTATCCCTTTTGGGATCCGCTCATGGCCACATCCACGCCCCATTCATCGGTCTGGAATGGAATTGAGGATATGCTACTGACTCCATCCACTATCAGGAGCTTGTCGAACTCCTTGACGACCTTGCTGATGGCTGCCATGTCATTGGTTATGCCTGTGGAAGTCTCGTTGTGAGTGATGATTACGGCCTTGATGGCCGGGTTGTCATCGAGGGCTTTTTTGATAGCTTCTGGGTCGGCTGCCGTGCCCATTGGGAAGGCGAGGCGTATGACGGAGCAGCCGTAGATCTCGGCGATCTCGGAGATCCGCTCGCCAAATTCACCTATGGATACCGCCAGTACAACGTCACCTGGAGAGAAGAAGTTTACGATGGAGGCTTCCAGGGCTCCGGTGCCGGATGCGGTTAGGATAAGGACTTCATTCTGGGTCTGGAATATCTGCTTGAGCCTGTCTGTGATACGCAGGAGCATATCACGGAACTCTGGGCCGCGATGGTTGATCATGTCGCGTGTCATGGCCTGCAGGACGTAGTCCGGACAGGGTGTTGGGCCAGGTATTCGTAGATTCACTTCAGCCTCCTCAAGGTTATTGTTGAATTACGTAACAGTGAAGCACCTTATTGGGCACTATTACACAATCCAAGCACTGCTTTTTCAGGTTCGGCAAATTGGGGTTGGTGTGATGGCTGTTGGGAGCCAACCCACGGCATCGTAAATTTTACCACTTTTGTTTTGCAAATAAAAGTGGACTGTCTCTATTTTGTTTCGAGCCAGTCTTCGTTTAGGCTGTAAAAATTGTTGCCAATATGGACGTCGTACTGGTTGAGTTCAAAGAATTGTATGTCTTCTGATCTGGCGATATTCATGCCGTTTGTGCCTTTGCGGGGGTTCCAGGAACGTATAATGGTTGCAAGCTGACCGATAAGCTGGTATCCGTCCGGATTGTTGAGAGGGAAAGTACCCTCTTTTATTCTCACCGTCTGTCCTACTTTAAACTTCAATGTGCTCATGTATTACCTTTAACAATGAAATATTACAGGGCTGCCGATAATACGGCAAAGACGGCAAAATTGGAATTGTTGAACTCGAATCCAGTATGTTCGACATTTCTAATGCCAATTGATGACGGACGCTGTGAGAATCCCTATGCCGTGAGTATATATGGGAATCAGTTGGGAGGCTATGTTGAAATGTCAGATAGTACTCAGTAGGAATGCAATCTCCGATGATGTAGGTCTGCATGGATCAATGATGAACATCTGAACTGTAAAGTTCTAAAAAGCATCCCTGTTCACAGGATGGTCATTTAATGAAAGCCCGTTCACTGGCCCACTAAGTGGTTCAATGGGCCTCAGCGTAGTTGGGAATGCAAATGATCAGAAAGTGTGGGTTGGAAGGATTTTATTTGTTTGAAAGTGACTAAGGTAATGGCGTGTCGGTTTTGACAATTTTGGCGAAGCGTCGCTTGCCAACTTGTATCAAGTTGCCAAAGTCCAGCGGAGTGTTGCGGCTCTCAAGCGCTGTGCCGTCCACTTTTATTGCGCCCTGAGTTAAAAGCCTCTTGGCCTCACTGGTACTTTCAATTAGTTTCTCATTAATGAGGATTGAGAAAATATCAAGCTCTAGGCCAGTACCAGTTCCTTTTGGGGCTGATATTGTCGTTATCTCATCTTCTGACACATCGCCGCGCTGATATGTGCTTTCAAAGGATTCTTCTGCTTGCTGGGCGGTTGCTGCATCGTGGAACTGAGAGACGATGTCACGGCCAAGACGCTTTTTGAGTTGCATAGGGTTGACGGCTCCGGTCTCCATCTCACGGCCAATTGCCATGAGTTCGTCGGCCGGCACGTCGGTAAGTAGTTCAAAGTAATTCATGAGTAAGGAGTCTGGGATTGACATGACTTTGCCGTACATCTCTTTGGCTGGCTCGTCCACTCCTATGTAGTTGCCAAGGCTCTTGCTCATTTTCTGGATTCCGTCGGTGCCAACGAGCAGGGGCATGAAGAAACACTGTTGCTGTCTCTGTCCCATCATTCCTTGTAGGTCACGTCCAACCATTATGTTGAACATCTGGTCTGTGCCGCCGAACTCAACGTCCGACTCAATGGCTATTGAGTCGTAGGCCTGTAGCAGTGGGTATAGCAATTCTGTGATGGCTATGGGCTGCTGTGCACGGAAGCGTTTGGCAAAATCGTCACGCGCCAGGAACTGGGCTACTGTGAACCGACGAGTGAGGTCGAAAACGTTGGTGAGATTGAATTTTCCAAACCACTCACTCTGCCACATGACCTCTGTGCGATCCTTGTCTATTACTTTGAAGAACTGTGTCATGTAGCTCTCTGCGTTGCCCTTGACCTCTTCGGCTGTGAGCATTTGACGTGTGGCAGACTGCCCGCTTGGGTCGCCTATCTGGGCGGTCCAGTCGCCAACGATGAGGATTACCTGGTGGCCAAGGTTTTGAAGCTGACGTAGCTTGCGTAGACCTACGGCATGGCCCAAGTGTATGTCAGAGCGGCTGGGGTCGAAACCCATCTTTAGGCGCATGGGTTTGCCTGCATTAAGCATGCGCACGAACTCCTCTTTGACTATGATTTCTGTCACGCCGCGTGTGGTGATGTCCTTGAGGGTTTTTGGGTCTATTGCTTTGTTTGTCAATTGTTTCAGCCTTATATTATGAGATGGAAGTCAGCTAGCATTTTCCAAGAGTCGTCTAGTTTGCTCCACGTCCTTTTGTATTTGGACTACAAGTGCTTCGGTTGTTTCAAAACGCAGTTCGTCGCGTAGGCGGTGCACAAACTCAACGGTAATTTCAGAGTCGTACAGGTCTCCATTATAGTCTAGGATGAATGCTTCGACCATGCGCTCATTCTCGCCGAAAGTTGGTTTGACTCCGACGTTGGTGGCTGCCATGTATCGTTTACTGTCCACGTAGGTCCAGGTGGCATATATTCCATCTTTTGGTGTTATACGGTCTTTGTAAATACCAAGGTTGGCTGTGGGGAAGCCAAATGTTCTTCCTCTAGCGTTGCCCTTTATAACTTTGCCATGAATGGTGAATGGCCTGCCAAGGAACGCGGATGCCTTGTGCATCTCACCCGCTGATATGGCTTCCCGAATTGCTGTACTACTGACACGTTTGTCGTTTTTTGATACTGGTGCAATCACAGTGGTTGAGAAACCCTTTTCGAGGCCGATGGCAGCGAGTGTCTCCGGCGTGCCCTCTCTATTGTGTCCCATGACGAAGTTTGGTCCCATAACAAGTCCAGTCATGTTCAATCTATTCTGCAACAGATCAACGAATTCATGCACGCTCAACCGTGACAGTTCTAGATCAAAGGTTAATGGAAGTACGATATCAACGCCCGTGTTCTTCAGCAGAGCAAGTTTGTCTTCGACAGAGGTGATGTATTCGACGCAGGCACCGGGCGCTATGACTGTGCGGGGATGGTTGACGAAGGTCAGGACACCACTGAGCATCACTCCCTGTGAGGCGATATTCTTAAGGTTGTCCAGAATATGCTGGTGGCCTATATGTACTCCATCAAACATTCCTACAGTAAGTACTGTATTTCCATGTGGCGGATGTGAAGGCAATTCTTGATGGACTGGCATTAGGCAGAGGCTCATATTTAGGGATGTACATTATGGCTAACCATGAGTGAAAAGAGCGATGTGATACTAGCACAGCCATATTTGAGCGTCAAGGTGGATGCTGCGAATAGTATTTTGCATGGCCCGAAAGGGTGCATTTATTAGAGTCTGACCATCATCAATACATCGATTGTCACCGGCGCCACGACAAATTCCTTCTGGATAACACATGTACAGCGATAGCACTTTGGATGGGAACATGCTGATTAGTGTGGCATAGGCCAGGCATACCTGTTGATGAACTGAAGCCGTTTCAGTATCAGGATATAAATTTATGTGGTTTCTCGACCATATTGAACCAAAAGTCACTTGGGGCTATAGCGGCTTCATTTGCCTGATACCAATCTTTGTGCATATTGGATATCGAGGAATTCGTATTCGACTTTCGCTCTGGGTTATACTTCTTCGTGACGTGCCAAGAGTTTGCTAGTAAAGTATTAAATGGTTTGTGATGAACTAGATTATTAAGCTTGGCTTGGTATTTCATTTCGCTCTTTCTTTAGATGTAAAAATAAATAATGTTACTTGGTGTATGCGCAGTATATTAGACTGAGAAACTGGTATTCGGTTGTATGGACTCTTTGATTTGTAGGCACTATTCTGGAGTATTTACTACTGGTTTCCAACCTTGACACCTCATATTCTTTGTGACAAGCTTATGCTTATTGTAGCTAATTTATACATGATATGGCTTGCATGATTGCCTTATTCACAATATATTGCTTGCTACGTAATGCTAGAGACGTGATACCTCGTAATGAATGCATGAATAAAATTTCTGGTGTAAGTATACATGTGTTTTCTGTCTCGTCAATAGCTTCGTGGGGAATTTTTTAAATGGCTGGATGGATGTTTATCACAAACCACGGGCAGATTCTTGCAGCAATTGCAAAGAGTCCGCGTACTACGGCCAGGGAGATCGGCGATGCTGTGGGAATTACAGAGAGATCAGCTCACAATATCATCAATGACCTAGAGGACGCTGGCTACGTGACCAAGAACAAGGTTGGCCGCAAAAATCACTATAGAATACATCCTGACGTACCACTGAAGGATGAGCTTTCCGATTCGGCTGTGGGTGACCTGCTTGTGATGTTGGGCTGGACGTGGAGGAGACTGGGTGTGATCGAAGTCGCTGCTGATGAGTCGAGTGGTGTATAGAAATAGAGTGAGTTAGGTATAGGTTGCTTTCGGATTTGCTCCGCTCTAGAGCGCGTTTTCTTACGTTTCTTATCTTGCTTACCTGTATGGTAGGCATTCTTTTTTTGTCTTCTCGCTCCACTCTACTAGGAGATGCTGTGATTGTTAGTTGGATGAGCCAGTATCAAGATGAAGTTGGGCATCTGGGTGAGTACTTAGTCCTTGGCTTTTTGACTCACATCTTCCTCAGCTTTTCCATGACAAAATGCAAGGCTGCGTTATTTGGGCTGATGTTCTGCGCGTTTTTTGGGTTGTGCGACGAGGCTTTTCAAAGCTTTATTCCCAATCGTGTATTTGAGGTCAAGGATATCTTGTTGGATACGATTGGGGCTGCGATCGCTGTGGTCGTGTCCGCGTTGCTAAAGCCGCAGTTAAGAATGTTTTATCAGGCCAAGCGCAAACAGCCATTAGGAAGAAAATAACCAATAGTTAGACAATGAGCGGCACTCTGGAGTGAGCCTATGGGTGCCAGAGTTAGGCTGTGTTCCTTCCGCTCGTATTACCCTAGTGCTTGGTAGGCAGTTGTGAGCAGTTCTACGGTTTCTTCCCACCCTACGCATTTGTCGGTTATTGAGACACCGTGTTTGAGGCTACCAGGATCGCTTTCGTTGAGTGGTTGATTGCCCTCGAACAAGTGGCTTTCCAACATCATGCCGACTATGTTTGTATTTCCTGCGACGCGCTGTTCAAGTAAATTTTTGAAGGCGATGCGCTGTTTTGTATGGTCTTTGCCGCAGTTGGCGTGCGAGCAGTCCACCACAAGCTGAGTGCGTAAATTGGCGCGCTGCAATCGTTCTGTGGCGTCGGCGATGGATGCAGCATCGAAGTTGGGGCTGCTGCTACCACCACGTAGGACAATGTGGGCGTCAGGATTGCCTTTGGTTACTACTACTGAGGCCTTGCCATCGATATCAACTCCCAGAAAAGCCTGGACGGCTTGTGCTGAGACCACCGCGTCAGCTGCGAGTTGTATGCTTCCGCCGGTGCCGTTTTTGAAGCCAACTGGCATGCTTAGGCCGCTGCTCATTTGTCGATGAGTCTGGCTTTCTGATGTGCGTGCACCGATGGCGGCCCAAGCGTACAGGTCTGAAATGTATTGGGGTGTGATTGGGTCTACGAACTCTATTGCTGACAGCAATCCCAACTCTCCGACTTGGAGCAGGAACTCCCTTGCCATACGAAGGCCGGTTGTGATGTCGAAGCTGCCGTTGAGATGCGGATCGTAGATGAGGCCTTTCCACCCTACGGTGGTACGTGGTTTCTCGAAGTAGACGCGCATGACGACGAGGAGACGGTCTTGGAATTCATCGGTAAGCTTTTTTAGACGCTTGGCGTATTCAATCCCGGCCTTCACATCGTGAAGAGAGCAGGGGCCTGTGATCATGAGCATACGCTTGTCTTCACCACGGAGTATGCGTGCAACCTGTTCACGTCCGTCAGCGACAAGCTGTGCGGTTGCTGGTGTGACAGGGAACTCCTCTAGGAACTCTCTTGGCGAAGCTAAGGGTTGGATGCTTTGTATGTTTACGTCGTGTAGCTGTGGCATGAGTCACCTCTATCAGTGCCTAGTAATTACGATGTTAATTATATCACTGTGTTAGTTGTGAGTCGAGTATTGTTGGATTCTGGTCAGCGCGTTGCTCTTCGGTGGATGACCTGGCCAAGTACCACCAGTATTATGCCAGCAGCTATCCACACTTTGGATAGGTTGCTACCTGAGTCAATGCTCAAGAGGCCGGCAATCAAGAGAGTCCCACCGGTCACGCCTGTCGCAAATTCCATGAGTTTCCACTTGGTTGTTTTCATGGAATGTAGCTATCGGGCCTCATTAGGATATATCCGTGGAACGGAGGTTTTTGGCGTCGCGCAGGAAGAGGTGAGACATCTCTTTTGGGCTCTTCTCCGTGTTAACCAGAATCATGACGCGGATGCAGAGGGGTAGTCCGGTTGGGACGGTCATCTCGTGGCCGCAGATGAGGGGTACGTATTCCCACCCCAACTGACGTGCGGCAACCGCAGGGAACTCGGCGTTCAGGCCGGGTGAAGTCGTGAAGAAAGTGGCTGCTAGGTCATCTAGCTTGAGGTCATTGGCCTCCACGAGCTTTTCAAGTAGCTCTTTTGTGGCTTCCAGTACTGCCTCTCTGGTGTTGTCATTAGCTGTGGTTGCTCCACGAAGTCCACGTACCATTGTCATAATTACAGCCTCTCTTGTGTGTGCATCATGCTTTTAGGCCTACAACGAAGTCCTTTACAGCTTCCTCGCGCTGCCCATCGTTTGTTTTCTCTATTACTTCTATGAGAGCGCTGCCGACTATAGCCGCTTGCGCTAAGGGAGTCAGTGCTTCTACATGGTGTCTCTGCGATATTCCGAACCCGATGGCTATTGGAAGGTCTGTGTGTTTCTTCACACGCTGTATGAATGTTGGTATGCCGGCAGGTAGCTCAGTACGAGCACCCGTGACTCCCGTGAGGCTGACGCAGTATACGAATCCTCCGGCTTTCTCACACGATTGCGCGATTCGTGCGTCTGTGCTGGTTGGAGCTAGCAGTGGAATGAGGTTGATTCCGTGTTCGCTGCATGTGCTTTGCAGTGGGTCTGCCTCCTCAAATGGCAGATCAGGAACTATGAGTCCGTCGACTCCAGCGTCATGAGCATCGACTGCGAACCGCTCTAATCCGTAGCTGAGGATTGGATTGTAGTATCCCATGAGCACAAGCGGTATGGTGATTCCGTCGCTTCTTAGTTGACGGCACACCTCTAAGCATGTGCCAAGGTTCACTCCCTGGGATAGAGCATGAAAGCTGGCACGTTGGATCGTGGGGCCGTCGGCAAGTGGGTCGCTGAACGGCACTCCAAGCTCAATGACGTCCGCTCCACCTGCGACTAGGGCATGTACCAGTGAGAGCGTATCCTTTACAGACGGAAATCCCACTGTGAGGTAGGGTATTATCCCCATTGCTCCTCTTGCGGTAAGGTCATCGAAACTCTGCTTTAGCCTGTCCATGATCTGTTCTGTGATTGTCTCCGTATTGTATCCTACAGATATGGAGGTGAATATACCATGCCTTCATTTTGGAGGCAACACGATTCAATATCCAGCTTGGCTTAGGTATCGCGCTGGAGCAATGATGCATGTCATTGATATAAGCGCGGTATTCCTTAATGCTTCAAAATATTCTGAATAAGATTGGGAATACACCGCTGGGGACTGTACGAGTAGGATCTGCTATGTGGATACGGCTTGTGAAAATTATTCCTGAGAGTTGTGACTGCGAAGTCGGTTCTGGCTGTGTTATTATGACGAACACGCACGAACAGCATTTTCAAGAGAGGGTTTATTGAATGCAGAACGAGCATACACATCTGACCAGCTTGGCCAGATGTGCCGGTTGAGCTTCCAAGTTTAGTCCAGAGGACCTGGCGCAGGTTCTGCGTCAGCTACCGGCTTTTGAAGACCCCAACCTTCTGATTGGGATAGGTACCGGAGACGACGCTGCCGTCTATCGGTTGAACGAGGATTTGGCGCTTGTTCAGACGATAGATTTCTTCCCACCAATTGTTGACGACCCTTGGCACTTCGGAGCTATTGCCGCGGCAAATTCGTTCAGTGACGTGTATGCCATGGGAGGTAAACCCATTCTTGCACTCAATATGATTTGTTTCCCAAACGACCTATCACTGGACATACTCGGTGAGATTATGAAGGGTGCCGCAGCGAAGGCCAAGGAGGCTGGAGTGCTGATAGTAGGCGGTCATACCGTATACGATGAAGAACCCAAGTACGGCATGGCGGTTACAGGCTTTGTGAAACCAGGAGAACAGGTTAGTAATGCTTCCGCGAAGGTGGGAGACAATCTGGTTCTGACAAAGCCTATTGGCACCGGTATTATCACCACCGCTGGCAAGGAAGGCCTAGCGGACTTAGCGACTCTTTCAAGGGCCATAGAGGTTATGAGCGCACTGAACAAGGCATCATCTGAAACTATGATGGAGATTGGGGTGAATG
This sequence comes from Dehalococcoidia bacterium, assembly GCA_963580875.1. Classification (GTDB taxonomy): domain Bacteria; phylum Chloroflexota; class Dehalococcoidia; order Lucifugimonadales; family UBA2985; genus JASLXI01. The sequence continues at coordinate 178 of CAUZMC010000032.1, read as the reverse complement.
CTTGCACGGATATAACTGGGTTCGGCCTTTTGGGGCATCTGAAATCGATGGTTGAGGCTTCAGGAGTTACTGCCAGAGTCAATTTCTCCCAGGTACCGCTTATTGAAGGGGCGTGGAAACTGCTTCAGGAGGGTGTTGCACCGGGAGGTACGCACCGTAACTTACACTCTGTGGATCA
>CAUZMC010000031.1:0-14881 GCA_963580875.1 Dehalococcoidia bacterium | reverse complement strand
TGACTGGATTGACAGGAATATAGTAGACCGCGCTGGGGTATGCGTAGGCTTTGTTGGACGGAACCTGGGGCAGGTTATTGGAACACTGGAAACTGGACAGGTTCAGGCTTACGGTGCTGGTATGTCGATAGGAATTCTAATAATTTTGGTGGTGTTCTCGATATGGAACTGATTAGTAGACCGGAGGTAGCTTAGTGCTTTCCGCGATAGTGTTCCTTCCTTTGGTGGGAGCAATGGTCATTCTTTTATTCCTGAAGGATGCCAGGCAAATTCGGCTATGGGCAGCGGCTATCACCGTGGTGGAGCTCGCGTTGACGATAGCTGCCTTTGTAATATTCAGGACAGAGGATTATCTCAGGGTTGGTGACATGGAGATGGTTGAACTCAGGAACTGGATTCCTGCGTTGAATATTCAGTACCACTTGGGAGTGGATGGTCTTAGCGTGCCCCTGGTGTTGCTTACTGGACTGTTAGGGATGTGTGCAGTCTTTGCCTCATGGCACGTGAAGATGCGAGTAAAAGAGTACTTCATGTGGTTGCTTGTGCTTCAGACCGCGGTAACGGGAGTGTTCGTGTCTCTGGACTTCGCTCTCTTCTTCATCTTCTGGGAATTGGAACTGTTGCCAATGTACTTCCTGATTTCCATATGGGGCAGTGGTCGAAAAGAGTATTCGGCCATGAAATTCTTAATCTTCACGCTTTTGGGTAGCGCTTTCATGCTGGTGGGTATTCTGGCGCTCTATTTCTCGGTCGGCACATTCAATATGGTTGAACTGCAGTCCATGAGTGACGGGGCACAACTTATTATTCCGGCAGGTACAATATTCGCCTTATTGTTCATCGCTTTTGCTGTGAAGCTGCCAGTATGGCCATTGCACACATGGCTTCCTGACGCCCATACCGACGCTCCGACGGCGGTGAGCGTGATGTTGGCTGGAGTCCTTCTGAAAATGGGTGGATATGGCATGATACGTGTGGGGGTGGGTATGTTCCCATCAAAGGCTCAAGAATATGCTTGGGTATTGGCCGTGATTGCCCTGATAAGTGTGCTCTATGGGGCCGTTGTGACGGTAAAGCAAACCGACCTTAAACGTTTGATCGCATTCAGCAGTATCAGTCACATGGGATATGTCTTGCTTGGCATAGCGTCTGTGGTTGGTATGGGAGGAGCCGTGTCGTCTGTGGGTTTGACTGGTGCTGCCATGCAGATGTTTACCCACGGGACCATTACGGGGCTCCTTTTCCTTCTAGTTGGACTGGTTTATGAAAAAGCTCACACCAGACATATCCCAGATATGGGTGGCCTTGCGGCTCAGATGCCTATTATCGCCGTGGCCTTTTTGGTAGCAGGGCTGGCATCTTTGGGTCTTCCTGGCACAAGCGGGTTCGTTTCCGAGCTTCTGATATTCCTGGGGACGTTCCCAGTGTGGGGTTGGATAACTGCGCTAGCGGTGTTTGCCATCGTCATAACCGCAGGATACATATTGTGGATGCTCCAACGGGTGTTCTTTGGCCCTTCACTATCGCGATTCGCAAGTCTTGGTGACGCTACGGTGTTGGAAGCCGTTCCTATGGTGGTGCTGATTGTAGCCATCATGATGGTTGGTATATACCCCAGCATTATCTCCGATGTTTTCAAGTTGGGTCTGGAACCTATAATCCAGTCCCTGCAATATGTGGTAACTCCATAATGGTGAGATTGATATGACACTCCACGATCTGTACCTGCTTTCTCCGGAGCTCTCCGTGGCAGCTCTGGGTATGCTGATCATCCTCCTTGATATGTTTATCGGGCGAAAGAGAATACTGGCTGTCGTTTCCGTAGTTGGCCTAGCGGTTCCGCTAGTGTTTAGCATATCTCTTTGGACTGAACTAAGCGGAGACCCTGACGGACAGATGGTTGGTATATTTAACACCCTAGCGGTAGATCACTTCAGTCTGTTTTTCAAGTTCCTAATCATGGGAATCCTGGCACTGATTGTCATGTCTTCCGTGGAATATGTCTCACGTATAAAGCAATTTAAGGGTGAGTATTACGGGCTGATGCTTTTTTCGGCCAGCGGTATGATGCTTTTAGCGGCCACAACTGACCTGATTTCAATATATATTGCATTGGAATTGACAACTCTGCCTCTGGTTGCTCTGGCAGCCTTCTTAGGCACCTCACGTTCCACAGAAGCTGGAATTAAATTCTTGTTGCTCAGCGCAATGAGTTCCGCTGTTTTGCTATACGGCATGACTCTTACTTACGGCTTCACTGGTACAACGCAGCTTGTGGAGATATTTGAGCGACTTGGAGCCTACAGTGAAGCTACTGTGCCATTTGGTAGCAATGCCCTGTTCTTGGGAGTGATCATGATAGTGGCTGGGTTCGGGTTCAAGATCGCCGCTGTGCCGTTCCAGATGTGGGCCCCAGATGTCTACGAAGGTTCACCAACGCCTATCACTGCTTATCTGTCCGTTGCTAGTAAGGCGGCGGGTTTTGCAATCATACTTAGAGTGTTCTACATAGCTTTCGGTGAGCTCAGCTTAGATTGGGCTGCTCTTTTTGCAATTCTCAGTGTGCTCTCTATGACTGTAGGTAACTTGGTTGCAATTGCGCAGAGCAACATCAAACGGATGCTTGCCTACAGCACTGTTGCACATGCAGGATTTATAATGATTGGAGTGGCGGCAATTGCTGCCAAAGTCCCTGCAGAAGGAAGTGGCCCAAGTGCTGTCCTCTTCTATTTAGTGGCCTATGCGGTCACGAATTTAGCGGCATTTTTTGCGATTATTGCCATATCAAACCGTACTGGAAGCGATATGATAAGCAGCTTTGCCGGAATGGGACGGCGTGCACCATTCCTGGCCGTAATCTTGGCCTTCGCTCTGATATCTCTTCTTGGACTCCCTCCTACGGCAGGGTTTATGGGCAAACTCTACATGTTCAGTGCCGCTATGAAAAGCGACCTGGCATGGCTGGTGCTTGTGGGAGTACTCAACAGTACCATTTCTGCCTACTACTACTTGAAGGTTATCAGGGTCATGTATATGGTGGAGCCTGAAAATGAAGAGAAGATCCAAGTGGCATATTCTCCGCGAATTGCCATGTACATTGCCGGACTCGGCATATTGGTTTTGGGTCTCTTTCCCAATTGGCTGATGAATGTAGCAGAGAAAGCAGTTGCAATTCTCTTCCTATAGCATTCATTGATGCGCTATAGGTGTGATGCTAAATTGCCGATGACAATTGTAATTTGCCTTGCAAGGGTGCATGTGTTATGAGTAACTCTGATAGTGTTGGTATAGTATACAATCCGCTGGCTCCAGATTCTGAACGGCTTGTACAGGAATTAACACAGAAACTTGGCCTTGGGGAATCCTCCTGGATAGTTCCGATGTCCACTAATGAGAATCTGACTCCGCCTAGTTCTACGTCCCTTATCATTACTGTTGGAGGCGATGGGACAATACTGTGGGCCACTCAGATAGCTGCTCCCAGAGAGATACCTCTTTTGGGTGTGAATTTGGGGAGGGTTGGTTTTATGACTGAGCTCAGGGCTGATGAAGCCGTGAGCAGGATAACTGACTACATTGATGGCCGTGTATGGGTGGAAGAACGATCAATGATTCAAGCTAGAGTGATATCTAAAGCGGCGGTCTACAAATATGAAGACCCATTTCAGGCTTTGAATGATGTTGTGGTGGGCCGCAGTGCCATCTCTCGGCTTGTACACTTGGAAGTCAAGATAGACGATGCGGTTCTTACAACCTATCGTGCCGATGCGGTAATCGTGGCTACTGCCACAGGCAGCACTGGATACTCCATATCGGCGGGGGGTCCAATACTGCATCCACAGTCACGTGATATGCTGCTCAACCCTGTGGCTACTCACCTTGGCTTGAGCTCGGCTCTGGTGCTCGCTCCAGACTCGGTGGTGGAAGTAGCCCTTAGATCTAACTACAAGGCTGTTTTAAGCGTGGATGGACGCGTTGATCTTGACCTTGACCCGGGCGAGACCGTGGAAGTAAAGAGAAGTCCATATACAGCTCGGTTCCTGCGAGCGCATCCCCCAAACCATTTCTATAGTGTATTGACCGAGCACCTCAACCCTGACATTCGTTCAAATACTTTCACTGTAGCACCTACTGTTTGAGGAATTTTGATGTTAATAGAACCTACTGTAGATAGTCGGCGCATATACGAAGGGAAGATCTTCGGAGTGAGGGTAGATACGGTAAATCTGCCGAATGGTGGGACATCACAGCGGGAGATAATAGAACACGGTGATTCGGTGGTTATGGTGCCTGTGGATGACGAACAATGTGTACTTTTGGTGAGGCAGTATAGAAAAGCACCGGAAAAATTACTTTTGGAACTCCCTGCAGGAGGTCTGGAAGATGGCGAGTCCCCTGAAGAAGGGGTCCTGCGAGAACTTCAAGAGGAAATAGGTTTCACTGCCGGAAAACTTCAACATATGTCGAGCTTCTGGTTGACCCCAGGTTTTTGTACCGAGTATACGCACGCGTACATTGCCACAGACCTGAGATCGAGCGTTCTTGCACCGGATGGCGATGAGAACATAGTGGTTGTGACTGTACCATTAGCACAAATACCAGACATGATCCGATCCGGTGAGATTGAGGATGCCAAGTCGATTTCAGCCCTTCTCATGGCTATTTATATCTATGGCAGTTCATTGTAAAATCCATCACTATCTGATATATTTGACACGGTTCTACGACATCGGCTGAGGAGGATATAGCTATGACATTCGCGGTTGAAGGGTATGTTTTCAAACACGATGTAGTGGTCTTGGAGGCAGCTAGTTTCGATGCCAACTTGGCCTTTATATCCAAGGTAGATACCAGTCGTAGCCATTCTGTTGCTACTCTAGAGTCTGAGCAAGCAATCGCTCATACAGGAGGATATGTATGGAAGTAACTTTGAATGTTAAACGGTTTGATCCTGAATCAAATGATAAAAACGTTCATTTCCAGGAGTATAACCTGGAAGTGGAGGATCATTGCACGGTTCTAGATGCACTTGTGAAAGTGAGGGAGGAAGTGGACGGCAGCCTTGCCCTTCGTTGTTCCTGCCGTGCTTCCATCTGCGGATCATGTTCCATGCGTGTAAACGGTCACGCGAAACTGGTCTGCAAGACCAAGATCAGAGACGTTGCCAACAATGACAATCAGGTAACGGTTGAGCCTATGAACAACATGCCGGTGGTCAAGGACCTTGTCACAGACATGAAACCCTTCTGGGACAAAATACGTGCCATTCAGCCTTGGCTTCAGCCAGAAGGCGAAGTGCCAGAGAGGGAATACATCGCTCCCAACGAGACTATGCAACATCTTACTGGAGTGATGAGCTGCATAATGTGTGGGGCATGTGTCTCTGACTGCACAGCCTTGGAAGTTGACGAGAATTTTATTGGGCCTGCGGCTCTGGCCAAGGCCTATCGATTTGTTGCAGATCCGAGAGATGATGCTTCTACAAGCCGTCTGAAGATGTACGGCGAGTCTGGTGGCATATGGGACTGCACTCGTTGCATGGAATGCATCCAGGTCTGCCCAAAGGGCGTGGCTCCCATGGAGCGTATAATGAATCTGAGGGATAAGGCAATTGAGGCGGGATTTAGCAACAACAATGGTGCTCGCCATACAGAAGCGTTTATCGAGTTAGTGAAACACAGCGGCCGTCTGGATGAACTACGGTTGCCAATAAAAACCTTTGGGATGTTTAACTTCCCCGCGCTGATAGGTCTGCTCCCTGTTGGCTTGAGAGCAATCCGCCGTGGCAAGATGCCACCAATTATTCATAAGGCAATTCCTGGAGCGGACAAGGTCCGCCGTATATTTGAGAAAGTTGAGGGTAAGAAATGAAGTACGCTTTCTTTCCTGGTTGTGTTTCACGCGGAGGTTGTCCTGAGCTGTACCCAGCGGCAGTGAGCGTCTGTGAACGGCTTGGTATAGAGTTGGAAGTAATGGAAGGGGCCTCATGTACTGGAGCTGGTGTTCTTCAGGAGAAGAATCAGCGCTTGGGAGATACCCTGAATGCCCGCACCTTCGCTATGGCTGAAGCTATGGATATGCCTATTATGACCATCTGCAGCACGTGCCAGGGCACCATGAGCCAGGCGCACAAGAGATTGGCCGATGATCCTGCCTACATGGCCGAGGTAAATGAAACGCTGGCCGAAGAGGGACTGGAGTATAAAGGAGAGGTGATTGTGAAGCACCTCCTGTGGATACTAGTTGAAGATGTGGGGCTGGAAAAACTGAAGAACTATATTACAACTCCACTTGGTGGGTTGAAAATAGCTCCTTTTTATGGATGCTACCTAATTAGACCAACTGGCGCACTTGGCTTTGATGAGCACCCTGAGCGCGAGGACTCTCTAGAGAGAGTCATTGAAATTCTTGGTGCGGAAGTTGTGGAATTCGCTGGTAAGACCAAGTGCTGTGGCTTCCCTATTCTTACAATTAATGAAAAAAATTCTGTTGCTATGGTTGCTAACCATACCCTAGATGCTAAGGAACTTGGAGCGGATGCCATGGTTACACCGTGTCCGCTGTGCCACTTGAACTTGGACGGATTTCAGCCAAAGGCAGCCGCTCAACGCCGTACAACAATAGACCTGCCAATCCTTCATCTTCCGCAGGTTGTGGGACTGGCAATGGGTATGGATCCCAAGTCTATGGGGTTGAACAGGCATATAATATCCACAAAGAAGTTTCTATCCAGGATTGCAGTAGAAGCATAGTCTTCGGGGTTCTTACACCTTGATTATCTATTAGATCACCAGTGGCGAGGGCTGTGATTACATCGACGAAATTGTAGTCCTGCTCACATACTGTTTGCTTACTACATGTTTTACGACCAAGGGCTTGTAACGATTACAAGCCCTTGGGGATTTTTGTAATTAGAGAGAGGGTTAGCCTTCTTTGGAAGCGACTGGTCTTTGCCATTCCTGTTTGCCTTGTTCTAGTAGATCATTGCCGTAGATGTCATTGACTACTATGACTGGAAAATCCTCTACCTCAAGTCGACGGATTGCCTCCGTGCCAAGGTCTTCGTAGGCGACTATGTCCACCTTCTTTATGGAACCAGATAGGAGCGCTCCTGAACCACCAATAGCTCCAAAATAGACGGCCTTGTGACTCACAAAAGAGTCTCTTACCTCTTTGCTTCTTCCTCCCTTGCCAATGATGGCTTTTGTTCCGAGTTCGAGCATTGTGGGAGTGAATGGATCCATCCGGTAAGCTGTGGTGGGGCCGGCAGAGCCTATTATCTGACCAGGGCGTGGAGGCGTTGGCCCAGTATAATATATGATTTGTCCGTTTAGATCTATTGGGGGTTCCTCTCCTCGTTCTACGGCCTCGATTATGCGTCTGTGCGCAGCGTCTCTGGCCGTGTATATAACTCCGCTGATCAGTACTTCATCACCTGTCCTCAGATCAGCAAGAGCCTCGTCTGTGAGTGGCGTATTAAGATTTTTGGTCATCTGATTACCTTCTCTCGATTGTCATAGGGATTAATCTACAGGATCGCCGTCTTCAGCCTAGCGCTGTGGCACTGTAGGTTTACTCCTACAGGTAGAGAAGTGATGTGTGTAGGATGAACTTCTATATTAACGGCTAGTGCGGTTGATCGTCCTCCCCAAGCCTGTGGGCCTATGCCGCTGGCATTTACACGCTCCAGTAGTTCCTCTTCCAGATCCGAGACTTCCTGGTCAGGGTTGTGTGCTCCTACCTTGCGTAATAAAGATTTCTTGGCTAGGTGCATGACGTGCTCAGCCGTGCCTCCCACACCTATTCCGACGATGAGAGGAGGACATGGGTTGCCGCCTGACTCCTCTATTGTGCGCATAGCAAAATCGATAATACCTTTTTTACCCTCACCAGGGCGGAGTATGGCAAGTCTGCTCATGTTCTCACAGCCACCTCCCTTTGGCAGGATGGTTATCTTCAGGCTTTCTCCAGGTACTATATCCGTGTGTAGTATTGGAGGGGTGTTGTCACCAGTGTTGAGGCGAGCGGAGAATGGCTGAGTTACCATGGAGTTGCGCAGGAACCCTTCCTTGTACCCCACGCGCACTCCCTCTGTCAGGGCATCCATCAAGTCTCCTCCTATTATATGGAGGTCTTGACCTATCTCTAGGAATAGCACCGTCGTGCCTGTATCCTGGCATAGGGCAATCTGTTTCTCTTCTGCTATCTCAGAGTTGCGAAGGATCATGTCCAGCACCTTTTGTGCCTTGGGTGCTTCCTCTTGGAGCCGCGCCTTCTTCAGTGCAGCCAACACGTCCTCGGGGAGGTAGTAATTGGCCTCCTGTGACATTCGGGCAACCGTTTTCGTTATATCCGATACATTGAGCTCTCTCATGTTACCTCCGATGGTTATCTACATGGCTGCAGGAGTCCATATGCCGCCTGATCATGGCGCTCATTTCGGAGATGCACAGGGGGACTTCTTTAGCAATGCTCTTTGTTGTGGATGTTCTCTATGAGCCGCTGGCGGTGGCAGTCCTATTGGCCATTACCTGAACCAGCTCTTTGACAGCTTCGGCAGATTTGTCCAAGGCTGCCTTCTCTTCCGAGGATAGCTGTACCTGGATTATTTCTTCTATTCCAGCAGCGCCCAACTTTACAGGTACGCCTATGAATAGGCCGTCGATGCCGTATTCACCCTTGAGGAATGCAGCGCATGGCAAGATGCGTTTTTTATCCAAGATAATGGAGTCAACCATTTGTGCCACAGCAGCCGATGGTGCATAGAAGGCGCTGCCTGTTTTCAGAAGACCTACTATCTCTGCTCCGCCATCCCGGGCGCGTTGCACAATGCTGTCTACAACCTCTTTTTTCAGCAACTTGGTAATTGGGATGCCTCCAACGTTGGTTGATTCTACAAGAGGAACCATTGTGTCACCGTGTCCACCAAGGACGTACGCCTGAACATCTTCCACAGATGCTCCGACTTCCTGTGCCAGGAATGTACGGAAGCGGGCTGTGTCCAGAATGCCTGCCATACCTATTACTCGTTCCCTTGGGAAATCGGTCATATTGAGGGATTGCTGTGCCATGGCGTCCAAAGGATTGGAGACCACTATTAGGATGCACTGTGGCGAGTACTTGGCGATCTGTTTGGCTACTCCACCGACTATGTCCATGTTGGTGAAGAGCAGGTCGTCGCGGCTCATACCGGGCTTGCGGGCTATTCCGGCCGTAATGACAACGACGTCAGAGTCAGCTGTATCCTCATAGGAATTGGTGCCGGTAATCTGGGCGTCAGTGCCAATCACTGGGCCTGATTCCAGCATGTCCAGTGCCTTGCCCTGCGGAAGACCCTCGACGATATCTACCAACACCACATCTGCGTATCCACGCTCGAATAGGCGTTGAGCCACCGTGGCACCCACGTTACCTGCTCCAACTACTGTTATCTTCTTACGCATCAGACATCACCTCCTATATACAAACTATTTGATGTTTTTGTTAGTGAGCATCTCGCATTGTCGAGATGCTGTTTAAGAGACGGAGTATTGTGCCCAACGCTCCTCTAAGTCAGATTCTTTAACGGTTGACATGACGTATTCACCGAACTCTCGTCCTGTGGCACCGGTGTTGCGGCCTGTCATGACTATTTTACGTTCGTATTGGCCGCAAACGTCCAATGCCTTGTGTAACTTGCTGCCAAGTTCTCCAAAACCTATGTGCTCAAGAAGCATGGCGCCGGCCCGCATTACCGAACTTGGGTCGGCGTACTGGGCACGGTTCTCTTTCACCATACGTGGTGCTGATCCATGGATAGCTTCGAACATGGAGTATGTCTTGCCGATGTTAGCGCTGCCAGCGGTGCCAACTCCGCCTTGAATCTGTCCTGCTTCGTCGGAAAGGATATCGCCGTACAGGTTTGGTAGTACCAGAACCTGGAACTCGTGACGGCGTTCCACATCAAGAAGTTTGGCTGTCATGATGTCTATATACCAGCTATCCCATGGGATTTCTGGGTAGTTGGCAGAGACTTCCTTTGCCATTTCCAGGAATTTGCCGTCAGTAGTTTTGATTACATTGGCCTTTGTGACCACCGTAACTTTCGTTTTGCCCATGCGCTTAGCGTGTTCAAAGGCTAGTTCCAAAATGCGCTTGGATCCCTGGCTGGTGATAATACGGAAGTCTACGGCCAGGTCCTCTGTCACGTTGACGCCTTGGTTTCCGACGGCGTACATATCCTCCGTGTTCTCGCGGAAAATAATCCAGTCTATTCCATCTTTGGGTATCCTGACAGGGCGTACGTTGGCGAATAGGTCAAGTGCTTTGCGCATGGCTACGTTTGCGCTCTCTATGTTTGGCCACCCATCTCCCTGTTCTGGGGTATGGGTGGGACCCTTTAGAGTGACATGGCACTTCTTTATCTCTTCCAGGACGTCGTTTGGAATAGCGGTCAATTGTGCTGCACGGTTTTCTATGGTTAGTCCATCTATGGTTCGGAACTCCACTATGCCATCGGCTACCTGCTCCTTGAGTAGGTACTCAAGGACGTGCTGAGCTTCAGCTGTGATAGTGGGACCAATACCATCTCCTCCAAGGATGCCTATGATGATTGGCTTGCTGCTTGCAAAATCAATCCAATCTCCCTCAGATTTGAGCAGTTCCACCCTCTCCAACTGACCCTCCAGCATCGTGGCGAAATGTTCTTTAGCTGCTTCTAGTATCTGCTTGTCAACCATTATATACTCCTTTACTGATACAGTGAGTTACTTTACAGGTTGGCCCAGGTCATGAATATCCTTGGACGACGTATGATTGCTATCCTAGTCTATTATGACAAGTAAGTCGTTCTTTTTAACCAATGTACCTGGTGCTACGCTAAGTTCTTTTACGATCCCGTCCACTGGGGATGGGATGGAATTCTCCATTTTCATTGCCTCTAAGAAGAGTACGGTAGAGCCTTTCTTTATCTCTTGGCCTACCTCGACGGTATAACGAAGAATCACTCCCGGCATTGGTGATGTGATTTGGGTGCCGTTCACCGCTTCTTGTGTGGGTGGAGTTGCAACAGGAGCCTGAGCAACTGGTGCTGGTTGTGGAGATATCGCAGGTTGTACTGGTGTAGTCAGAGGAGGAGTGGGAGTTACGATGTATCCTAGCGGTGCTGCTACAACTCCGTCGCTCATGGGTTCCACTTGCACCTGGTACATTTCATTGCCAACGTATACGTTGAATGCTTTTCCAGATACGTGGTTAAATGGTTCTGCTACTGTCGCTGCTTCCTGTGAGCCTTTCTCAACCAAGAGGCCAGCCTTGGCCTTGGACATCAATTCTTCCTCAGCTTTTATCTGTTCTTTAATTTGCTCAAGAGTTTTGGGTTTGATGTCGTCAGGGACTGGTTCTACACCGTACTTCCATTTGAGGAAGCGCAACCCTGTCACTGGGTAGAGAGCATATGTGAGCACATCACCTATGTCCTTGGCAAGGCCGTCTGTGGCTTCTTTTGCTTTGTCCAATTCTGGTTCAAGATAGTCGGCGGCCCTGCCTGTTACAGGTACTTGGCCGCGTTCATAGTCCTTAAGAATTTCCTTCGTTACATCTGGATCAATGGGTGTTGGTGTAAGCCCGTATAGTCCGTAGACGTAGTCCTTTACTTGGGATGAGACCATTGTGAAGCGACCGAAGAGGACATTCTGCACCGCTTGAGTGCCTATAATTTGGCTGGTAGGAGTTACCAGTGGAGGAGTACCCAATTCTTTACGTAAGCGGGGCAGTTCTTGGTACACTTCTTCAAGGCGATCTAGGGCATCGGCTTCCTTGAGTTGTGATATCAGGTTGCTGGCCATACCTCCCGGGATTTGATGGCTCAGAACAGAAGTGTCTACCACAGATGCTCGGCTGGTATCGAAATGGCTCCGTATCATCGGAGATATGTCTTCGAAGTACGACGAGAGCTTGAGCAGACTGTCGAGGTCAAGCCCTGTATCCCTTTCGGTGTTATGTAGTGTTACAGTCAGAGGCTCGATAGCTGGCTGTGATGTTCTCATGGAGTAGGGGGATAGACATGTGTCAACAATGTCTAGTCCAGCTTCAACTGCTTTGAGAACGGTCATAGATGCCATGCCGCTGGTGTAGTGAGTGTGCAGCTGAATTGGGATGTTAATATTTTCCTTGAGGGCCTTCACAAGGGTGAAGGCGTCGTACGGCGCGAGGAGACCTGCCATGTCCTTGATACAGAGGGTGTCAGCTCCCATGTTCTCTAAAATCTTAGCTTTATTAATGAAGTAATCCAGATTAAATACTTCCCCGCCCATGTGAGATTCTGTTACGGAGTAGCAAATGCAGGCTTGGAAATGCTTACCCCTATCTTTTATGGCCTGTACCGCCGTCTCAAAGTTGCGTTCGTCGTTGATGGCGTCAAAGACCCTGAATATGTCGATTCCCTCATCGGCGGCGTGGTGTACAAAGGCTGTTACTACGTCATCAGCGTAGTTGCGGTATCCCACCAAGTTCTGCCCGCGTAGCAGCATCTGGAGGGGCGTGTTAGGCATTAACTGTTTGAGAGTGCGTACCCGTTCCCACGGGTCCTCCGCCAGAAAGCGTGTAGCAACATCGAAAGTAGCACCACCCCATACCTCAGCAGACCAGAACCCAATCTTATCCATGTCTGGGGCAATTGGCACCATCTCAGATGTGCGCATCCGTGTGGCTGCGAGGCTCTGATGGGCATCACGTAGGGTGGTATCGGTTATTTTTAAAGGGTTTATAGCTTTACTAGACGTCATTATTTCCCCTTATGCACTACAGATATACTCTGCTCATGCCAGCTGAGACTACCTTAATGCGGGGCGCTCACTGATACTTGAGTTCTACTTGAAACAGAACATGTCCACTAAACGCTTGGCCGAACTTCTCAGATGGAATTATGGTTTGTGATTTATAATCTTGCTAGAGAGGAATGTTTCCATGTTTTTTTGGTGGCAGAGTTTCGCGCTTGTTCTGCAGCATGGCCAACGCTCCGATAATTCTTGGGCGGGTTTCAGCAGGGTCTATGATATCGTCTATGTAGCCTCTGCTAGCAGCTATATACGGGGTTGCAAAGCGGTCATGGTATTCCTCGCTCAGCTTCTCCCGAGTCTCTTTCTGGTTCTCGGATTGCCTTATCTCTTCTTTGTAGATTACGTTCACCGCCGCATCAGACCCCATAACAGCTATCTCTGCTGAAGGCCATGCGAAGTTGATATCTCCCTTTAGGTGCTTGCTGCTCATAACGATGTATGCCCCGCCGTAGGCCTTGCGAATGAGGACGCTCACCTTAGGGACTGTGGCCTCAGCATAGGCGTAGAGCAACTTGGCTCCGTGGAGGATTATACCTCTATATTCCTGATCTGAACCTGGTAGGAATCCAGGCACATCCACTAGGGTTACAAGTGGTATGTTGAAGGCGTCGCAGAAGCGGACGAATCTTGCTGCCTTTGTTGAAGACTCAATGTCAAGGACTCCAGCCATAAATGACGGCTGTTGGGCAACTATGCCAACAGGTTTGCCGTCCATTCTGGCGTATCCTACGATGATGTTTTTGGCAAAACCTTCCTGGACTTCTAGGAAGTCACCCACATCCACGATACGTCGGATAATTTCCTTCATGTCATATGACTGGCTGGAATCCTCAGGGACAATGTCCCTGAGATCATTGTCAGTTCTTGATGCTGTATCTGAAGATGGAAAGAATGGGGTATCTTCACCGTTGTTCTGAGGGAGAAAAGTGAGCAGTCTTCGTACTTGCTGTAGACACTCTACTTCGCCTTCTATGGCGAAATGTGCGACTCCGGTCTTGGTGAAGTGGGTCTGCCACCCGCCCAATTCCTCGTGTGTCACGTCTTCGCCAGTTACCGCCTTTATGACATCCGGTCCGGTGATGTACATCTGAGCGATACCGTTTACCATAAAGATGAAATCGGTGAGGGCAGGGGAGTAGACAGCGCCTCCAGCTGCGGGGCCCATGATTACTGATATCTGTGGTACAACGCCTGAGAACAGTACGTTGCGCAGTATTATCTCGCCGTATCCTGCAAGGCTGGTTACGCCTTCTTGGATGCGTGCTCCACCGGAGTCGTTCAGTCCGATGATTGGCGCTCCGTTTTTAGCCGCGAGATCCATGACCTTACAGATTTTTTCGCCGACTACCTCTGATACAGAGCCACCCAAAACTGTGAAGTCTTGAGCGAATACGAAAGTCAGTCTTCCGTTAATCCGTCCGTAGCCAATGACAACGGCGTCTCCAAGATATTGTTTTTCGGCCAGTCCAAGTTCAGTGGAGCGGTGTGTTACAAACGGATCCAGTTCTTGGAATGTGTCCTTGTCCATAAGGACTGTGATGCGCTCTCGCGCTGTTAGCTTTCCGCGTTTGTGTTGCTGATCAATACGGGTTTGTCCACCGCCCAAGGTGGATTGTTCCCGCAGGTTTCGAAGCTCCTCCAATTTTTCGGAAGTTGCTCTTATAACTGTCATTTCCTACCTCTGTATTTTTCAGTATGCAGGCAGATTACAATGCCACGTACCTTTGCCCCTCATCCTATCAGATAATATATATGAGCGCAATTCCAGTCTGATATCTTAGATTTAGATTTAAAGAGTAGTTAGAAGAATAGTGGTTGAATGGGATGGTTTTCCGTGTTAGCATGAATTAAGGACGGGGTGTAGCGCAGCCCGGTAGCGCACTTGCATGGGGTGTAAGGGGCCGTCGGTTCGAATCCGACCACCCCGACCATTTCCACTCTACGTCTTGTTTTGCGGATGCATTATTAAACAATCTTTAAAATATTCTAACCATATGGCTTTGTGATTCCAGTTTTCCGATGGTAGTAAAGGCAACAAACATGTGTAATGCGTTTGAAAATCG
>CAUZMC010000030.1:0-15771 GCA_963580875.1 Dehalococcoidia bacterium | reverse complement strand
TGTGAATGCTCCGATCGAATCTGTGCCAGCTTTTGCGTGAGCCGTTTTATTTTTTTGTTCCATCTTGAACATACGGTCCATTATCTTCATGACTACTTGTACGTCGGCCAGATTGCGACCAAGGTTTTCCGTGAGGAATTTGATGTGGTGCAGTTTCTCTATATTACACTGAGAGTACAGGCGAATGTTGCAATTGGAACGGGATGGATCCTTCTATCTCGTAGTAGGACATGGTTTGGTAATGTAGACGTACAACCACGCTTGTCACGAAACAGGAGTCATTAACCTTCCAGATCTGACTTCTAACTCCAATCATTATTATTCTTTATCTGAGCGAATGGAGCGAAGCTCTTGGAACAGCTCTCTTTCCTTCTCAGATAAATCTGAGGGTATGCTTATCTGAGCTGTTAAGTATATGTTGCCTTTGGTTTGCGGCGAATCAAGGTGAGGCATCCCTTTCCCGGATAGACGGAATGAGCGTCCGTTCTGGGTTCCAGGCGGTACTTTCAAGAATATTTTGTCCGTGAGAGTTGGTACCTCAACCTCTCCGCCAAGCACAGCATCTGCTAGTGGTACATTCACATTGGCGTACAGATCAATACCCTTCCTTTCGAAATGTGGATGAGGCCGTACTGATACCACAAGGTCAAGGTTATCTCCTGAGACTGTGCTTTCGTCTTCCACCATTATGCGAGAGCCGTTATCCACACCTGCGGGTATTTTGACATCTATACGTCGTCCTCCACCCTGGAGGCCGTTGCCAATCTGGACCACTCTTATGGTGCCAGAGCAAGCCTCCTCTAATGTCACTTCAACTGTCCGCTCAACTCTAACCCGTCGAGGTGATGTGGCGGCGGGGCGCCCGAAGCCGCGCTGTCCGAAGAAATCCCCAAAAACATCATCCATGTTTGATGATCCCATTCCGGGAAACTGGTTTCCACCGGTGCCACGAGTGAAGTTGCTGGTTCTGTGTCTGCCACGGCTCTGTGTGAATTGGTCAGTGTGCTTCCAGTTTTCTCCATATCGGTCGTATTTCTGGCGATCCTCCGGGTTGGACAGTACACCGTGGGCTTCATTTACGTTCTTAAAGGTTGTCTCTGCGGTCTTATCACCAGGGTTAATGTCAGGGTGATATTTACGCGCCAGGCGACGAAACGCCTGGCGAATTTCCTTATCAGAAGCGTCCCGCTTTATTCCAAGTACGTCATAGTAATTTTTAGCCATCGTTTCATGTCTCCCGAGGGTAAGACTTAGTATCATAAGCCACAATTGCTAATAAATCTTTTGGTAAAGATATAAATAAATTTAATAAAGAGTTGTTAAGAATTATACACTTGTGATGGAGGTTGATGACAGCACCTGAAGAAAGATTGTTGAAAGGAGGGTAAAGATAATAGTGATACGATGTTGGTAGCTCTCTGTAGCAATAATGTCACAGCGTGGATGCTTAATGATACCTAAGGCAGTTTGGTGATAAAGGCGGCTATCTAAACGTGCAATCAGATGATGTTGAGCGAAGAACTATTTTGTGTTGGAGCGCATGTACGATGCGTTTAACCACACATTTACAATTCCAAACAACCTGAATACGGGCGATATAGAAGCTACATATGGCGATGGAATCTTCATTTCGGTAATTTTAAAGGAGGAAGAGACCAAATCTAAAGAGAACAATGTGAATGAGAAGAAGCCATATCACAGCCGCTATGCCTACGATAAACAGACCAGTCAATAGAATAAGAACAACTGATATTCCAGTCATTCTATGTGCCTTCTCCCTTGACAAGGTAAAACTCTTTTTTTTATATACTGTTGATTGTTTTAGTTACTTTTTATCATTGTCTGTGAATGCCAGAGTCGTGCCATCACTAAAAAGGTTATTCTGTCACGTAGTGTAGGTGAGATCGCTCACCTGTATCACTGAGAAGTGCCTGTCCCTCGCATTGACACCCCACAAGGCCTTAACTTAAAATCCTAGCTACGTTCAGACTTGCTCTTTGAGTAGGCTTCTAGACAAAAAATATGAAAAACCTGACTGGCAACGAGATAAGAGAGGCCTTTCTTAACTTTTTCGAGAGCAAGGATCACCTGCGTATACCAAGCTCATCTCTGATACCAGCTGGCGACCCAACTCTGCTTTTGACCAATGCAGGCATGGTACAGTTTAAGCCGTACTTCACTGGCGAGATGATTCCGCCCGGCCCACGTATGACGTCTGTGCAGAAATGCTTCCGCACAACGGATATAGACGAAGTGGGCGATGCCACACACCTTACTTTTTTCGAGATGCTCGGTAATTTCAGCGTCGGAGATTATTTTAAAAAAGAGGCCATTGCTTACGCGTGGGAATTCGTGACAGATCAATTGGAGCTTGAAAGAGAACGACTGTGGGCGACGGTGTTTGTGGACGATGACGAGGCACTCGGTTATTGGACGGAAACGGGGATTCCGCAAGAACGCATACGGCGTTTTGGTGAGGCCGACAACTTCTGGGGTCCAGCTGGCAACGAAGGCCCATGCGGCCCATGCAGTGAGATACACTACGACTTCGGCGAGGGACTCGGCTGCCGACAAACAGACTGCGGACCCAATTGTGTAAACATCGTTGTGGACACTGGTCAGAAGTGCGATCGTTTTGTGGAATTGTGGAACCTTGTGTTTATGCAGTTCTATCAAGCCCAGGATCGCACTCGTACTCCATTGCCTGCGCCAAACATAGATACTGGTATGGGACTTGAACGTTGCGCTGTAATCCTGCAGGGTAAACGCAACATTTACGAGACTGATTCTTTTGAACCTATTGTAAAAAAAGTCGCTGAACTTTGCGGCATGCAGTACGGTCAGGATGAGGACACAGACTATGCGATATGTGTTGTGGCGGAACACGCTCGGAGTGCAGTGTTCCTCATAAGTGACGGTGTGGTGCCTGGCAATGATGGCCGTGATTACGTCCTGCGCCGTGTGATACGGCGTGCTATCCGTTATGGTAGAAAACTGGGGCTGGAAGTCACAGACGGCAATCCTCACAATGCTCATGGTGAGCTTGTGGGAACACGAGCGTTGTTGCCACAGGTGGCAGAGGTGGCCATAGACTGCATGAAAGCACAGTACCCAGATCTTGAAGAGCGGCAGGAGTTTATTCTGCGTGTTATTGGATTGGAAGAAGAGCGGTTTTCAGTTGATCTGGGTCATGGAATGAGCTTGTTAGATGCATATTTTGTAGAACTCCGCTACATAGAAGAAGAACTTGGCAGAGTGTCTAAAAATCCACAAAGTTACTTAAAGGCTCAGCCTATATCGCACGTGTTCAGTCAAGCCAGAACACGCTTCAACACGCGTTTGGGAGATTTCTCTGATCATGAAGCAGCTGGTGCAATTATGGCGCCAAGAGCTGTTCTGGAACCGTTTACGCAAGAAGAAGAATCATCATTCCATAATCTGAGTGGCGCAGAGCGCTATGAACAGATAAAACAAAAACTGGACACGGCACTTGAGGTGTTGACCTTAACCAAATTGAAAATTCCTGGCTCTGTAGCGTTTGTACTCTATGCCACTTATGGTTTTCCTCCTGACCTTACGGAAGAAGTAGCTAAAGAAAGAGGCTTAGAAGGTATAGACAGAGATGCTTTTCAGGAGGAGATGCTCAAGCATGCAGAAACATCGCGAGGCGAGGGCAAGAAATTCGGTGGAGATTTCGATGCGATGCGTGTCTATCAAGAGATGGGAATCGGCTCAACCAACTTCCTTGGCTATGAGGCGCTCAGTGCATCCTCTGTAGTGGTAGGTTTGCTGATGGAAGGTCAGCCCGTGAACCAGGCATCCGCTGGCGTAAAAGTAGAGGTCATTTTAAAGGAAACTCCATTCTATGCTGAAATGGGCGGTCAGATGGGAGACGCGGGAGAGATAGTGGGGCAGGGGAGTACCCTACGAGTTGAAGACACACAGTCTCCAATTGTAGGACTCACCGTGCACCTGTGTACCATAGTGAATGGCAGTATATCCATTGGCGAAATTGTCGAGGCCGTGGTGGATGTGCAGCGTCGGCAAGACACGGCCCGAAATCACACTGCCACCCACATGCTCCACGCTGCTTTGCGACAGGTTCTCGGCACACATGTCCGTCAGCACGGCTCGCTGGTGACGCCGGACCGCCTGCGTTTTGACTTCACTCATGTCAGCCCTCCTACCAGTGATGAACTGAGTGAAGTGCAGCGCCTCACAAACGAGAAAATACGTGATAACCTGACAGTGACTTCTCAGGAAACTACATATCGTCAGGCCGTCGCACAGGGTGCGCTGGCTTTTTTCGGAGACAGATATGGCGACCAGGTGAGGGTTGTAGAGGTCTCTAACGGCTCTCCATTCAGTCTTGAGGTCTGCGGGGGTACTCATGTCCACCGTACCGGTGACATCGGCTACTGTCACATCGTGTCAGAGAGCAGCATAGGCTCCGGTCTCCGTCGTATCGAGGCAGTGAGCGGTCGTGCTGCCGAAGCTCTTTTGTCTCAGTACGTAACTTCTCTTGATGATATTGCACAAAAACTGCAGGTTCCCA
Source organism: Dehalococcoidia bacterium (assembly GCA_963580875.1). Lineage (GTDB taxonomy): Bacteria > Chloroflexota > Dehalococcoidia > Lucifugimonadales > UBA2985 > JASLXI01. The sequence goes on along the minus strand of CAUZMC010000030.1, from coordinate 11,216 downwards.
CGGACGAATTGGTGTCCAGGGTAGATAACCTGTTGACTGAACTTGAACTGACACAGAGAAGCGCAGAGACCTTAGAGCGAGAACTGCTTAAACGTCAGGTGGCGGAACTGCCACGTAAGCAGATCGCAGGGATAAACGTCGTTGCAGGTGAATTGAAGGTTTCCAATGCTGACTTTTTACGTGAAGCAGGCGACTGGTTAAAGAACGATATAAAGAGTGGAGTGGTTGTCCTTGGCACAGTCTTGGAGCAACGGCCATCAATGATGATTATGGTAACCGCTGACATCGTTGATCATGGGTTCCACGCAGGTAATGCAGCGAAGGTGGCGGCCAAGGCAATGGGTGGTGGTGGTGGGGGTCGTCCTGAAATGGCCCAGGCCGGAGGTCGTGAGCCTGGAAAACTCAAGGATGCGCTGAGTGCGGCCGAGGAGGAGGTGAGGTTGTGGAGGGAGAAACCTTAACCTTAAAAAGAGTCTTGGGTTTGGACGTAGGTGAGAGCCGTATCGGTGTTGCCGTAGCTGACGGTACCGGTATTATAATCAGCCCTCTGCCAGCCATCAAACGGAGCATTCTTGAAGACGACCTCAAGGCTGTAGTGCGGCTGACTGGAGTACACGAGGTTAGAGCTGTCGTGGTTGGATTGCCTATATCCCTCAACGGAAGGTTGGAGCGCCAGGGTCGTCTGATACGACGGTTCATTCTGGACCTCACAAAAGAATCGCCAGTCCCCGTGTACTCTCAGGACGAGCGGTTTTCAACCGCGGAGGCCGAGCGTCTTCTTCGAGAAGGAGGACATCAACCTTCGAGAGAAAAGAGTCTGCGTGACTCAGCATCGGCTGCTGTGATACTGCGGTCCTATCTGGACTCTGAGCATAACCGCCAGAGGGTATACTAATGTGCGCAGAGTGAGTCATGCCTAATTGCCTTGCCTGCAATGTCCCCAGACTGCTATACTCGATTCGCCTTGATACCTATGATTTCCTGTAGGGCGTACTGTAATGACTAAGCGCATATTACTAATAGGCCATCCAGTCGGTCACTCCGTCTCGCCAGCCTTTCAACAGGCTGCCCTAGACTATTATGCTTTGGATGTGCGATATGAAGCGATGGACGTGGATGGCTCGTCATTGTCTCGTACAGTGGCAGGTTTGCGCGACCCAGATGTAATTGGCGCCAACGTCACAGTGCCGTACAAACAGGCCGTGATGGCTTTCATAGACGAGTTTGACGATGAGGCACTCCTCATTGGGGCCGTCAACACTATTGAGAACCGCGAAGGCACGCTTGTAGGCTACAATACTGACGCTCAGGGCTTTTTAAAAGCCCTCAAAGAGGAATCAGGCTTTGATCCAAAAGATAATAATGTTTTGGTTCTTGGGGCAGGAGGGGCTGCTAGAGCCGTTGTTGTAGCATTGGCCGGAGCTGGAGCAAGCTCCCTAGTCGTTGCCAACCGTACCTTGGAACGGGCAGCAGCGTTGGTAGATAGCATACAATCCACACTACCGTCTGCAGAGGCAATTGAATTGAAATCCGATTCATTGGGTTTGGTGGCCGCCAATTGCCATCTCATTGTTAACTGTACATCAATGGGTATGAGCGGAGGAGAAGGCCAGGGAGAGACTCCGATGATGTCTGACTTGATACCTTCTGGTGCTTTGGTATGCGACCTTGTATACAATCCAAGAGAAACTCCGCTTATGCATGAAACAGCGAAGGCTGGAGCGCAGGTGCTGGGTGGCTTGTCAATGTTGGTGTATCAGGGAGCCGCTGCTTTTGGATTGTGGACAGATAAAGAAGCTCCAGTCAAGGTGATGTTCGAGGCTGCTGAAAAAGCTCTTGCAGCTAGGCAGTTGATTGGGAGTTGATGCAGCTGGGAAATGATGGATACCATAATGCAAAAAAGAACGCGATAGTTGTAAGATCACCACGGGCAGTGGAAAATTTTGCTCAGTATCTCAAAAAGACTTGGGTGAACGTAAACAGGGACATACTTAAAAAATGATTGCGAGGAGTTAATCTATGCTAAGATTTCTTACAGCTGGGGAGTCCCACGGTAAAAACCTCACCGTCATTGTGGAAGGGATTCCAGCGAATCTCCCAATCACGGAAGAGTTTATAGAGCGGCACATGGCTCGCCGACAAGTTGGTTACGGCCGTGGCGGTCGTATGCTGATTGAGAAAGACCGCGCTGAGATTCTCGCTGGCGTCAGGCATGGAGTCACCATTGGCTCGCCTATATCTATGCTCGTGGTGAACAGGGATTTCACAACAGGTAAGGGCCCTGACGGCGTGCCCTGGATAGATGAGATGAGCGTTGCACCTTCCGATGTACCTTTTGAGTCTATTATCAACATGAGACCGGGTCATGCCGACACCCCTGGTATTGTGAAGTACATGCAGACAGATGCCCGTAATATTTTGGAGCGATCCAGTGCGAGAGAGAGTGCTGCGCGTGTGGCCGCTGGAGCGCTTGCACAACGATTCCTTGAGGAGTTCGGAATAGAAGTACATGGTCACGTGTTGTGTATTGGAGGCGTGCACGCAAAGACCTTTGATAGCGTTGATTGGGAAGCCTTGGAGGCATCACCATACCATCGCGAGAACACCGATGGATCCAAGATGGCTGCGGTTCGCTGTGCTGACCCTGATGCCGCAGAGCGTATGATCACTGAAATAGACGCTGCAAGGGAGGCTGGAGACAGTGTAGGGGGTATTATAGAGGTGGTTGCCACTGGAGCGCCTATAGGTCTTGGCAGTCATATTCAGTGGGATCGCAAGCTGACCAGCAAGCTTGCGGCAGCTGTGATGAGTATAAACGCTGTCAAAGGAGTTGAGTTTGGTGCGGGGTTTGCACAGTCTGACATGCGAGGTTCTCAACTGCATGATGTCATAAAACCGTTGGAAGAATGGGAACGTGGTTCAGACGAAAGATTGATGCGCCCATGGCCACGTCGGAGCAACAACTCAGGTGGCCTTGAGGGCGGCATGACCACTGGTGAGCCATTGGTTGTACGGGCCATCGTGAAGCCAATTGCAACAATAATGAATGGGTTAGAGACTGTGGAGTTGACCACTGGCGGATTTGTTGAGAGTGCTCACTTCGAGCGTAGCGACATTACATTTGTCCCTACCTGTGCCGTCATTGGCGAGGCCATGGTGGCACTGACCCTTGCAGACGCCATGCTGGAGAAGTTCGGCGGCGACCACATTGAAGAGACCAAGCGAAATTGGCGTTCCTACATGGCATCAACCGGGCCGCGGGGGCTGTAATAAGAGTCCACCTGACTTTTGTTTTGGCCTGTCACATGCACTTGAAGAGGCATTGTGATAGGAAACACACTGGAATTGTGGTTAAGGCCGTAAATTACAACGTCATGTAGGTCAGCTATCGATATGGTATTGTGGCGGTGGTGTTCTGGTTTCTAAACTTATATAACTCAGCAACGTTGTTAAGTTGAATGGTGAGATAGTATTCCTTTTCCATGGAGCGAATGGTTGTTTGACTCTCTGTAATTTTGCTGGTGCATGGTGTGCCTGCTACTGATATAATCAGCCAAGAGCTATAGAAATTGCTGAAACGGTAGAGATGTCTAGTAATACACAAGAACCAAACGGATATAGGCGCATAGTTGTCAAGGTAGGAACCAACGTCATCACCAGCGGCAGCGATGAGCTTGACTACAATCTGATGACTTTGCTGGTAGGGCAAATAGCAGATTTGCATAGTCGTGGGCTGGAAGTGTTGCTGGTGACTTCTGGGGCCATTGCGGCTGGCGAACAACTGCTGGACACTGCCAGGCAGCGTGATGACATTCCATTTCGCCAGGTGCTGGCAGCTGTGGGGCAGAGTCACCTGATGCACATATATGCGCAGCTTTTCGATAAGCACAGAATAACCGTCGCACAGGCACTTCTGTCCAGAGAGAACATCACTGATCGTGAGGGATACCTCAACATTAGGAACACATTATCGGCACTGCTGGACTTGAGGGTGATACCAATAATTAACGAGAATGATGTTGTGGCCGTTGAGGAGATAGGAGTTGAAGTCTTTGGCGACAACGACAACCTTTCGGCTATGGTTGCCAATTTGCTGGATGCTGATCTCCTTATCATTCTCAGCGACATCGACGGGCTTTATACTGCTGATCCTCATGAGGACACGGCCGCAAAGCTAATTTCCAATGTGGAGCGTGTGGACGAGGCCATAGAGTCTCTGGCCGGAGCTAAACACAGCTCAAGGAGTCGCGGCGGTATGCAGGCGAAACTGGAGGCCATAAAATTGGCCGCGGCCTCTGGGGTAGCGGTTGTATTGGTAAATGGCAGAGAACCGATGGTCGTGTCACGCTTGGTAGACGGAGAGTCTGAGGGCACATTTTTTGCTCCAACAGGCAGCAAGGTGGAGAGTCGCAAGCGGTGGATGCTAAGTGGCCTTTCGACGCGTGGACGTATAGTTGTGGATGAAGGAGCCGCCAATGCACTACGCATAAATCACGGTAGCCTGCTACCAGCAGGCATAAGGGAAGTTGACGGAGATTTTAAGCGGGGCGACATTGTCCTGGTGGTTGGTCAAGAAGGGGAGCGGGTGGCATGCGGCATTGCCAGCTACGGCGCCGTTGCCGTTGCCGTAATCAAGGGGCTGCACTCCGATAGAATACGCGAAGCTCTTGGCTACCAATACGGTGAAGAAGTGCTCCACCGCAATAATATGGTATTGTTGTAGATGCGATGATGAATACTAACCTCATCCATGATTTGGTGCTTACCGAACAGAAGTTGATGTTATGACTGTAGCAACAGATGATTTGGCAGCTAAGGGTAAATTAGCTCATGATGCAGCCCGCAAACTGGCGCGGATGTCTACCAGCGTCAAGAACCAGGCACTGTATAACATCGCAGATGCCCTTAAAAGCCGTGAAACGGAGATACTTGTAGCCAATGCTAATGACATTCATGTGGGCATTGGAAAAGGACTTAGCGAGGCATTGCTGGACCGTCTCTTGCTAAATACATCGCGTTTGGAAGGCATGGCTTCCGATGTGTTGGCGGTGGCCGTTCTGCCAGATCCAATAGGGGAGATATTTGAACAGCGCATTATGCCAAATGGACTTCAGATAGGCCGGCGTCGTGTGCCACTTGGAGTCATTGGTGCCATATATGAGAGTCGTCCAAACATAACCGTGGATATTGCTGTTCTGTGTCTCAAGTCCGGGAATGCCGTTATCATGCGTGGTGGCAGCGAAGCCATTAACTCCAACACTGTGTTGGCTCAGGTGGTACGGGACTCCATAGCCGAGGCAGGTCTGCCACAGGACGCGGTGCAATTTATTGACTCATCGGACAGAGGATTGGTGGAATATATGCTGTCTATGAAAGAATACATAGACCTAATGATACCTCGTGGTGGTGCCGACCTCATCCGTTTCGTTGGGGAAAATGCTAGGATGCCGGTTATCACCGGAGGGGTCGGAGTGTGTCATACCTACGTTGATAAAGACGCCAACGTGGAGAATGCCGTGGCCATTGCCTATAATGCCAAGGTACAGCGTCCCACCGTCTGTAATGCGCTTGACACGCTTCTGGTGCACTCTGAGGTGGCTCCAAGCTATTTACCAGCTATAGCAAAAGAATGGGCAAAGGCCGGAGTGGAGATTCACTGCGATCTCCGTGCCTTTAGCATTCTCAGCCCTTCCGAGGTGTTGAATTTGAAGCTAGCTACAGAGAAAGACTGGGGTATGGAGTTTCTCTCCCTCACAGCCGCAGTGAAGGTAGTAGATTCCCTGGACGAGGCACTGGAGCATATAGAGCAGTACGGCTCAGGACACTCTGAAGCGATTATCACCGAGGACTATTCTAAGGCTATGCGGTTCTTGGACGATGTAGACGCCGCCGCTGTATTTGTAAATGCCAGCACTCGTTTTACCGATGGAAGCCAGTTCGGCCTCGGCGCTGAGGTTGCCATTAGCACTAATAAGATTCACGCTCGCGGTCCAATGGGTCTCAGGGAACTGACGTCATATAAGTGGACTATCCTTGGCACGGGCCAAGTCCGGAGCTAAACCCGCAGAAGTGGGTTTGGTTTGTGGTGCATGCGCAAACAAGTGAGTAAGTTATGCGTCACATGTGTCTCACATTCTTCAAAGCCTTACCTGCATATGAACCTAGATATGGAGAACACACATGACTGACTATGGCTTTGAACTGGAATAGCGCTCCATATTCTGAGGTATATACTGTCTTTGGGGATGATGAGCCCATGACTCAATCTGTTGTTCACACCACTCTGTGCGCAGATGAGAGCTTCATGTAGACCATGAAGTGGTAGATGTGGCTGGTGTATCCATAGACGATTCATAATCCATGTTCACCAAGGTCATGGCGGTGGTGTGGTTAATAACCACGAGGATTTCGTGGGAGATCAAGATATTGGAATGGTGCGGTTCTGGTTTAGGCTGAACGGTTGACGGATAGACTGTTTGCTAATCTGGCACTAAAGCCCTCTGGGCTGCTCTTCCAGCGTCACCTGGTAGATCTTGGTATCATTGCCGCGCACTACTGTCACATCTGCCTGGTGACCAATGTCATATCCACGTATCGCTCGCTGGAGTTGTTTTACTGTATCCACATCAGTTCCATCGAAGGTGATGATTACGTCTCCTGATAGGATACCAGAAAGTATGGCAGGACCTCCGAGGGCGACGTTGTCTATCAGGATTCCGCGGCTGACTGAGATACCCTCTTGAGAGGCGATGATTGGTGTCACTTCACTAACTCCAACACCAAGCCAAGCGAATATGACACGGCCGTGTTCTAGGATGGATTCCACTACAGGTACTATTGTGGAGGTGTTCACGGCGAACCCGATTCCTTGCCCTTGTTGATCCCTTGCCGTGTTTATCCCAACGATTTTGCCGTCTAGGTTGATTAGCGGTCCTCCGCTATTGCCAGGGTTTATGGCGGCATCTGTTTGAATCATGTCAAAGAGCCGTGAACCCTCGGTATCGATGATTCTATCAAGCGCTCCAATAATGCCAATGGTCACGGTTGGCCCACCGTCCAAATCTAGAGCGTTTCCTATGGCTATAACCCAATCTCCAACCCTCAGCTTCTCTGGGTCTGCGAAATCCACAGCACCATAGTTACCTTTTGGAATTTTGATGACAGCCAAGTCTGTGGTCGGGTCGCGGCCGATTAGTTTTGCATCAAAGGTTTGTTCGTCAATCAGAAAAACGGTTATTTTACTAGCTCCATTTATCACGTGGTTGTTGGTGACTATAAAGCCTTCATTATCAAAGATCACTCCGGTTCCGGCGCCGTCCTGCTCTATCGTTCTGCAGCCATAGAAAAAGTCGCATTGCTCAATCATCGTCTTGACGGCAATCGACACAACTGATGGCTTCACATCTGCCACCACATTGGATACGGACGGTAAAAAGGATTCTACGGGCTCTGCGACGTTTGGTGGAGATATCGTTGATGTAGCAGTTGCTGATGTGGTTGCGCTTGGGGTGGATGTGGGATCAATTCCAATGGAACATGCCAAGGCCACGATTGGTAGGATGACAACCGCAAGAATAAGCCGCGAAATATGTTCTCCCTGCGATTGAGTGTTTGGTGGCGATTTTTTTATCAGTAGTAAGATAGCAAATATTGTTGAAATGGCTTTTAAAGGCTTGTTTTGCATGCTGTGAAAGCGACTGTGGCTCATAGTTTATATTCTCAGTTCTCAGGTTTCAATTTGGCTCTTGCTATTTCCACAATGTCTTCCAGTTGCTTTTTTTGGGCAGCGTTGAAGGCGGTATAGCGATAGGTTATGAGGGAGCCGAATAGAAGGACGATTGCCGATATGTACACCCACGTTAGCAAAGCCATTATGCTACCAACGGAGCCATATACGTTGGAGTATACCGAATAGCTTCCCACATACAACACAAATACGTTCTTGATAAGCTCAAAGATGAGCGTAGCGGCAATAGCTCCAGGCAAGACATCAATTAGTTTTATCTTCGTGTTCGGAAGGAACCAGTATATACTTGTGAAGACAATGAATGACAAGGTTGGAGGAATCAGAGAAGCCGATCTATCCCAAATGAGATCGCTGTTGACGGCGGTTTCTCTGGTTATGAACTCCAGTATTTCTCTCATGTAGGCGAGGATTGCGGTGGATGAAATTGACACTATCATGAGGATGGCTGCTCCCAGCATGAGTGAGATGTCTATAAGGCGTTCCTGAAGAAACGGCCTTGGTCTTGTTATTCCCCAGGTGGCGTTGACACCTTTACGGATGGCACCAAAGACTGCTGTTCCTGCCCACAATAGACCCAGAATACCAGCGACCCCGGCAAGGCTTCTGCTAGTGAGTGTGCCCGTAAGAACATCGCTGACAATCTTTTTGGAGACTGGGGCTTGATCTGCGGTGCGCTGAGCAAGGTCGTCTATGGAACTCGGTCCTAGGAAGAAACTTAGCCCGAAGATGATGGCTAGAGCTAGCGGGAACAGGGAAAAGAGGGCGTAATAAGATATAGCAGCGGCAAGCTGGGGTCCATTTTTCCCCAAGAAGTCGTTAATAGCTCGAGCGCAAATGCCAGAAAAAAATAAAAGTATGCTTAGCATATTCTAGGTCCGATGGCTTATTTTGCCGTTCATAATTTTATGTAATATCCTTGTGGATGTCAATTGCCTTCACTGGAAATTCGTATGTGAAGAATTATATTAAAGCCAATTCTGGTGACATTGGCGAGGTATTTCATGGAAACGATAAGGTTGGAATGACCTGACTAGTCTTCGTTCAGAGATTTTTGCGGCCTTGAACACTTATGAAGCTCACTCATATATAGCTTACTGTAAGCAGCGAATATCGATGCTCAATAAGAAAGTGAGCATGCAGGAAATTCGCACTCCTTGATTTGGGCTTACAGCCCTCGTATAATCAAGTCAGTTAGGGTTGGTTTGTTAATTTAAATGAATACTTCACATATCACTGACTTTAAGGTTGGATACGAGTTTGTTCCAGTACGGTTCCAGCTTAGTTCTGAGGAAGTGGCTCTCTACCTCCAGTCTGCTGGAGAGTCGAACGATCTCTTTAGCAAGCAGAATCTTGTTCCCCTCACAGCTCTTGCAGCTTACGGCCTGAGAGGAATCCTGATAGAGATACAACTTCCGCCTGGGGCCATTCACTCTGCACAAGCAACAACTGTTTTCAGATCTATCACGTCCGATGAAATTATAGTCTTCAATGCAAGACTGGCACAGAACGCTGTCTGGAATGGCTGGCGATTTGTAACTGTGGACTACACTGGCGTCGACGAAAATGAGATTCAAGTACTCCAAGGAAAGAGCACAGTGGTAATACCAGAAGAATCGATAGGGGATACAGGTCAATGAGACTCGGCGATGCTCTCATATCTATAAGCAAGGTAGTGATTCAAGAAGATATCAAGACGTATGCAGATGCCAGTGGTGACCAAAATCCACTCCATCAAGACCCTGCATTTGCTGCCTCCACTCACTTTGGACGGGTTGTGGCACACGGTATGCTGATACTCGCTTACGTATCTGAGATGATGGACCAAGCCTTCGGGCGTTACTGGTTGGAGACCGGAGGCCTTAAGACGCGTTTTCGCGCTCCGGTATATCCTGGAGACCGGGTGGTTACATTCGGAGAAGTCACGAAGCTGATTGAAAAGGATGGTAATCTTCACTTGACATGCTTAGTAGGTTGCCGTAATGAGCGTGGTGAAGAGGTTGTAAACGGAGAGGCATGGGTTACTGTGCCAAATAAAAACAATGAAGATGTGACACAGTGATCAACGCGCAAGGAAAAACCAGATACCGCATAGCAGTGGACGCCATGGGCGGCGATCACGCCCCTGCCGAGATAGTTAGCGGAGCTATTGATGCAGCAATTAGTGGTGGTGTAGAAGTGCTACTGGTTGGGGATCCTGAAGCAATAGGAAAGAATTTACCCGCTCATGTTCCTGATACTCTTCAGATCATTCCGTCACATGGCGTGATAACGGAGGACGAGCATCCTTTGGAGGCTCTCCGTTCCAAACCGAAGGCCTCTATCATCGTGGCAGCTGGGCTGGTTAAGGCTGGCAAAGCCGATGCCTACGTTACAATGGGCTCAACTGGTGCAGCTATGGCCGCGGGTGTTGTTGCAATTGGAAACTTGGAAGGGATTGATCGGCCTGCTTTGGGTGGCCCATTTTTAGGCCTGGCGCCTAGGACCATACTTGTAGACTTGGGAGCCAGCATAGATAGTCGTCCTTCACAGTTGGTGAACTATGGTGTTCTCGGTTCGGTGTTTTCCAAGGTCTTTCTGGATATTGATAATCCGAGTGTTGCCCTGCTGAGCGTGGGTTCAGAAGAAGGAAAGGGTAACCGCCAGGTCAGAGAGGCATCACAGCTTTTTCGACAGAGCGGCTTAAACTTCATAGGAAACGTGGAGGGGGTCGATATCCCACTTGGTAAGGCAGATGTTGTGGTCTGTGATGGCTTTGTTGGTAATATACTTATGAAATTCGCTGAGGGAATGGGAATGGCTGTGATGGAGTACCTCAAGGCGAGAGTGCCTAAGGGTACTGAGAAAATGGCGGAAGAACTACTTGGAGAGTTGGCCAACCTCACCAACTACGTGGAGCACAGAGGTGGTGGCCCTCTTCTTGGATTGAATGGCGTTGGCATAGTTGGGCATGGCAGGTCCAAAGCTGCCTCAGTCACAGCCGCTATCGACAGCGCTTGTATAGCTCTGGATGGCAACCTGGTTGACTTGATGAGGCGTGAGCTGTCTCGGGTACATCTGAATGTGCTCAACGTGAAAGATGAGCAGGAGAAATAGATTGACCATAGATGGGAAAGTAGCCCTAATAACCGGCGGTTCAAGGGGAATAGGCAGAGCTATTGCACTTAGACTGGCTAGAGATGGTGCAAAAATAGCTGTCAACTACAAGTCCAACGAAGAGGCTGCCAAATGGGTGGTGGACGCGGTTGCAGAGATGGGAGGAGAGGCTATGGCCGTGGCCGCCGACGTGGCCCAGAGTACTGAGGTGGAAAATATGGTCAATCGGGTTGTGGATGCTTGGGGTGGAGTAGACATCCTTGTGAACAACGCAGGCATCATTCATGATGGCCTGCTGATGCGTATGCCTGAGGAGGTGTGGGATGAGGTTATCAACACTAATCTCAAGGGCACGTACAATTGCACCAAAGAAGTC
>CAUZMC010000029.1:0-15832 GCA_963580875.1 Dehalococcoidia bacterium | reverse complement strand
GGGCGGGTGCTGAAGCCTATCACAGGCTTTGCAATTCTGGATCACCAGCCTACCCTCGTTACAAGCGTCCCAAAATGGCTTGTCCAACTCTTCAGGTACCGGGGACTGTTTTGGCAACTCACACCTCTTAATCAAAATTTAGGATAAAGCACACACTCTAAGACAATTATTCCATGCACATGACATTTATACTATTCCACTCTCAGTCAATAACACCAGCTCCTGCGGCGAAAGCCCCAGTTCTTCACAGAAGATATCCTTATTATGTTCCCCAATCAATGGCGCCCGTCTGGATATTCGCCACGGCGAACCGTTGTAGATACCGGCCGACCCTGGATAGGTGAAGGTACGGCCCAATTCGGGGTGTTCAACATCCGTCCAGAATCCCAGATCATGGAGGTGTCCGTCATCGATCAGGTCACCCAGGTGAAATCCAGGACCCTAATACCAGCCAGTGCTCTCGGCATGGCCGTCTCTCTAACTTGTGACTGCACCATAGATATACCTCCTGTTCCAATACAGCAGTATTACGATTTCATTCACAATAATACCATTAAATGCTACTTTCACGCATCTATAATTTGATAAATATCTATGAAGCAAGCAATGCAACCGTATTTTATGCCAAAATAAAGTATCCGTCTAGTTTTCAAGAAATCAAAAAGTGCAGATAGCTAATAATGCAATTTGCCTACTCAATGCCTTCAATTGCAAAACATTGAGAAACCCAGCACGCTCGTTTGGCAGCCGATTCGCCCGCTTCAAGACCTCAGACTAAATCATCGCGAGAAGGGCATTACCTATTGAGCCTCACAAATTTATCAAACATGAACAGTCATGCCCATGCTTGCACAATGGTAAGTAGGATTTGAGGCTGAATGACTGGCTATTGAAACCTTAATGTTGCAGTTATCCGATACCGTAGCTCGCAAAAATCCCGGGAGTGACATCAGTGCCTGCTTGAACACGAATGTGGGCAGAGTCGGTCCATTAACCGTAGATGTTAATCTGCTTAAGTAAGGGCCTGTCGCACGATTATGCCAGAAAATTGCACGACGCCCACATGTGACCTGTATGACGTATTATAGCCATTGCAATAATATACACTGCAGAAACCACTCCATAAGTGTGATCAAACTCGTTATATAAGTTATATAAGGAGGTTGAATGGCACACGATAACTGCTGTATACTAATATTGTAGTAATGCAAAACTGCATATCCCAACCTCAAATCTCCAACACACTAAAAACTGTAAAATACTCAGCCAAATGAAACGAGAGCATTGTCCAATACTCTCTCAGCTAATACTACTAGTTGGCCGAGAGGGTATCCCAACCCACGATTGAGAGTCTGGCTATATCCATATTCTGGTCTCAAACTAACGGAGGAAAGCATTGGTACAAACTGAATCTAGATTGACTACTGCGCCACGTGCCCTTGAGGGTATCAGAGTTTTGGACTTCACGTGGGTCAGAGCTGGTCCCTGGTGTACACGATGGCTAGGAGCTTTAGGAGCGGAGGTTATCAAGGTGGAGTGGCCACAAAACCCCAGCACACGCGGAGCTGTTGGAGGGGCCTCAACACCGGAAGGATTGCCAGTCAACCTTAATACAGACGGTCACTTCAGCGACACCAACTCAAACAAGCTGAGCATTACACTGAATACTCGCACTCCCAGAGGCATCGATCTCATCAAACGCTTGGTTGCTGTTTCGGATATCGTCATAGAAAATTTTGCGTATGGAGTCTTGGAGCGATGGGGGCTTGGATACGAAGACATGAAGAAGCTCCGCCCAGACATAATCTACCTATCCATGTCAGGCTTCGGACACACGGGACGTGACCGCGACTATCAAACAATGGGACCAATTGCTCAGGCCCTGTCTGGATTAACTTACCTCTCCGGTCTTCCGGGAGAGCAACCAGCAGGCTGGGGATGGTCATACATGGATGACACCGGCGGCATGTACGGAGCCATGTATGCGCTAAGCGCCATATACCACCGTAAGATGACCGGACAAGGCCAACACGTTGACAAGTCCCAATGGATCACTGGCGTGGCGCTCAACGGGGCCGCGTTCCTAGACATCCAAGCCAACGGCCGCTCAACCATACGAGAAGGTTACCCTTCAGGCAACCGCGCCCATTGGCCTGGCACCCCTCTAACGAATAACTACCGTGGGAGAACTGTAGCGCCTCATAACGCATACAGGACCAGTCCTGGTGAGTACAACGACTGGTGCACCATCGCTTGCTTCTCTGATGATGAATGGCGGCGACTGATAGGAGTTATGGGCTCGCCTACCTGGGCCTCAGACGAGAAATTCGCAACCCTGACTGGCCGTCTGGAGCATCAGGAAGAAATGGATCAGGGAATAGAAGCGTGGACGAAAACCATCGGCAAACACGAGATCATGGAGCAGTGCCAGGCCGCTGGAGTCCCTTCTATGCCAGTGCAAAGCAGTGAAGACAGGGTGGACAACGATCCGCAATTGGAGCATAGAGAGATGTATAGAGAAATGAAACATCTGGCTATGGGCAACTGGCGCCTCCAAAATGCCCCCTTCAAGATGTCTGAAACTCCAGCGTTCAACAGTCGTCCAGGGTCGCTGATAGGCCAGCACAACCGTGAGGTGTTCGAAGGGCTGTTGGGAATCGGTCACGATGAGTTAGTGGCAGGATTCGACGACGGCACCTTCTGGCCCAAAGAGTTAGACAGAAGCTCCTATCCATACCTCCAAGGGATGATAGAAGATGCATCTCCCATACAGTGGAACGGTATCGGGACTGCAACAGACGGCAGGTCAGCAGTAACAACCCCTAAGAAGACTACACCAGCCGGCCCATTCGCCGGAATCCGTATCCTCGAACTTGCAGACGAAAAGGGTCAGTGGGCTGGCAAGCTTATGGGCGATTTGGGAGCTGACGTCATCAAAATAGAGCCTCTAGGTGGAGAGGCCGCCAGGACTGTAGGTCCGTTCTACCAAGACATTCCCAACAGGGAGCGTAGTCTATCCTTCTGGAACTACAACACATCCAAACGGAGTATCACTCTTGACCTGAATACAGAAGACGGACGCCAGTTGTTCAGGCGCATAGCGGAGAAGGCAGATGTGATACTGGAGACATTCAAGCCAGGGTACATGGCCTCACTGGGACTGGGATATGAGGACATGAAAAAAACTAACCCCGGCCTAATCATGTGCTCCCTCACGGACTTTGGTCAGACAGGGCCCTGGAGGGACTATCTGGCCAGCGATCTTCTGCACCTTGCAGCAGGAGGACAGATGGCCAAGTGCGGATATGATGACGATGACGTACCCAATGCGCCGCCAATTGCTCCGGGTGGCGGTCAGGCATGGCATATGGGGAGCCACTACGCATGCATTGCCATCATGGCCGCTTTGAACCACCGTGCATCAACCCAAAATGGGCAGTACATTGACGCCTCAGTTCACGATGCATGTGCTCTCACGACCGAAGGCCATATAAACTTCTACATTTACACAGGGAAAGTAGCTCTTCGCGGAACTGGACGCGGCGGCGGGATCAATCCAGGTGCAAAAGCCCAATTCATTTGCAAAGACGGCAAGTACGTCAACGCCGGAATATTGAACCGCCTAAGCCCCGCTCAGATGCATGTCTTAGCAGAATGGATGGACGGATATGGACTCGCTGGTGACCTCTCAGATGAGAAGTACAACGATCCATCTGTGATCGCCGAAAACCGGCAACACATCTACCAGATGACATCAGTTTTTTTCGCCAATATCACCAGAGATGAAGCCTATCACGGCGGACAAAAGCGCAATTTCAATATGGGGGCAATTCGGGCTCCAGATGAGGTTATGCAGGATCCACATCTGGAAGACAGAGGGTTCTGGGCAGAGGTAGAATATCCTGAGATAGGCAAAACATTCCGCCACCCAGGGCCAGCCGGCATCTTCAATGATTCTCCCTGGCAAATCTCACGGCGGGCACCTCTCGTCGGAGAGCACAATGAGGAGATACTGTGCGGAGAGCTAAACCTCTCACGTGCGGAGTTAGCTATTCTAGCCGAAGGAGGGACTGTGTAGCCACAGCCCATTAGCAGAATAACCTCCAAGTAACCACCTAATGTATAGGCCCTCTCTCAATCTTTGCGGGAGGGCCTATACATATCTGCAAAAACAGCGTATTTACGTTGGAATAATATTCTATATGAGAATCGGCTCGTTCACCTACTCACATCGGCAAGCCCATACCAATACGCCACTCAATCCTACGTACGCTGTGTCAGTTGTGGTGGGGGAGCCATAAATGCTGCTATAGCGCACGTCACAGGAAGTGCCAAAAATATCAATACGGCCAAAGTATAGCTGTTAGATATATCGAAAAGGAACCCAAAAGGCAAAGGACCAAGAGCCGCCGCAGCCACCATGCCAGATGTTACAATTCCACGTATGGATCCTATGTGCTTACGTCCATAATAGTTAGGCCATATGACCGCGGCAGTAGTCATCATCATGCCACCGCCGAGTCCAAGTGAGACTCCGTATACGATAGCCTCCCACGGATGTGCCATCACAAGCGTCAATAGCATTGCGAAGATTAGAATAAATTGCCCAACAGACAGTACGAATCTGTTTGGAAACCTATCGCATAGAAATCCCGCCAGAAACGTTCCAAACAAGGCTCCAGGTGCGATTACGCTTAACGCAGAAGCCGCCACAACCGTATCTAGGCCACGGCTGTCCATCACTGACACATTGTGAAACACCAAGGCCGTGCCAATCAGCGACTGAGAAGATCCAGCAAATATCAGTAACCAAAACGCTCGTGTTTTAAGTGCTTCAGAAACAGTAAAATTTATCTCGCTTTCTACTGGAACAGCAATCTTTTGTTCTGACTGCGAGCTGTCTCCGTCTGGAAGAAGTCCAATCGATTCCGGACTTCTACGGACCAGTAGAATCGCTGGCACAAGCAACAATCCCCAGACAATAAATGCCAGAGCTACCCACGCACTGCGCCAACCAAAGGCAGATATAAGCAAGTGAATCAGCGGAGGGAATGCCGCTTGACTGGCCACTCCTCCAAGTGTGTTTAGCGCCATTACTCTGCCCCTAAGGCGCACGAACCAAAGAGCAATTACTGTTGTCGGAATCAGGGTAAGAGACCCCTGCCCCAAAGCTCGAATGGCTGCAAATCCCGCGTAGAGATGCCATTGCTGAGATACATTGCCCATAAATATCAGAGCAATCCCAAATAGTACTACCACAACAGGCAGGATGACCCTCGCACCGTACCTGTCAAGAAGACGACCCACAAAGAACATGGTGGTAGCCGCCGTTAATGAACCTGCAGTGTACAACCCGGATACCGTAGTCCTAGACCAGCCGAGTTCATCAATTATAGGATTCACGAAAAGCGAAACCGTATATGTCTGCCCCGGACCGGACGCGAACATGCTCATTCCAGCAACTCCCAGCATTACCCATCCGTAAAAAAATGGGAATCGAGTCGTCCAGGACTCAGAAGTTTTGTGATTAACGTTAGATGACATTTTTTTGATTATATATTTGCTTGCCATATCTGAAAAGCAACTTGTCCACTTTGGTCACATTACACCTCATATAATCCATGAGATTTTGAATACCTGCAATATTTGCAGGTCTGTTATTATTCAGAATAACATGGTAAATTGAGCCGCATAGCAGATTTAACCCCATTAATTGAAAGCCAAACCAGAAAAACAGGTCTGGCTTTCGCCCTCAAATCTTCAAAAGATTAAACAATTCTTGAAAAACTCACAACCGTATATTTACAAGAGTCTGCCATATATATTCATATACCGGACGCTTTCAGCATCCGGCTGAGGTACACGACTATGTCTACAGGGGATGTATTAGACAACATAGAGTTCGACAGAAGCATCATAGGTGTCGATGTACCCATTGGATCACATAAAGTAACCAAAAGAGAGATAGTGGCTTACGCAGAGGCAATGGGCGAAACCAACCCGCTATATCTAGATGAGAAAGTTGCTAAGAACGGTCCCTACGGTACCATCATAGCCCCACCAGGTTTCTACCACTCAATTCGTTTAAAACAGATGCCTGACATCAAATTGAAGTTTGGAAACCGCAATTCTGGCTTCATAGGTGGACAGAGCATCGAATACTTTGAACCAATACTGGCAGGTGACACTATCTCCGCTACAGCCCATGTGGCAAACGTTTACGCCAAGACCGGTAGAACAGGAACACTTGTCTTCATAATCCGCCGTACCACATACAGCAACCAGCACGGACGCACAGTCATGATTGTGGACGGTTCAACCGTTCGCCGGGAGACATCGGAATGAACCAACCATATTTTGAAGATGTGGAGCCAGGAGACGAGATCGGCCCACTAGTAAAGCAACCGAGTAGGGAAGAGGTAACCGCCTTTGCCAAAGTATCGCGGCTGGGTGGACGTTTCACAAGCGATGAAGCAGCCCATGGTGAGGGATACGACACCTGGATATTATCCGCCTGGCAGAGCATGGGTTACTTAGCCCAAGTCATAACCAACTGGATGGGACAGGACGGTTCACTCTCCAAATTCCAGGTCTTCTTCAGGCGCGTTGTAGGGCCTGGTGATCTTCTGCAATGCCGAGCGATAGTCACTGATAAGATATCTGACGGCAACCGTAACATGGTAGTGCTGGACGCCTTTATGGAAAACCAGAAAGGAGAGCATCTCATCCAGGGGACCGCTGAAGTGATACTCCCATCCAGAACCAGCCTAACAGATCATAAAGGCTGAGAGAGTGACATGTCGGCTCATCAACATGTGGTATCGTGTACTCCGCAGTGAATTTGAATCCAGACCATCCAAATAGAGCCATGCCATAAAATGGCTTATCCTACACTAATTCCTGTCCTATCTGATGCTAAGACAATTCTACTGTGTGTTTAATGTTTAATAAGACCACAAAGGAAATCGATTATCGAACGTAGCTCCACCTGCTCTTTACAATTACGACATGTGACTCATTCTCCGCCTTCGATATGATTCACGTTCACATAAGCCTATGTTATCGCAGGTGTATGTACTTAAATGACTCGGCGTAGCTCAATGCATGAGCCGCTCCAACCTCTGCCGACCGCTCCTTAATCCGTTTCTCCATGCTCTCTAAGCGTTCCTGGTCTTCTCCAACCTGTGACTTATGTTCACGTAGCGCTGCCACTTTTACATCAATGGTGTCGGCAATGTCCACCCAGACCGTAGCGTTGGTTCCCTGCGCACCCAAGTATATTTCTGGTGTTTTGTGAGGCAGGAGTCCCTCTTCAGTAACAAGCTCAGGAAACATGTGGTAGTCACGAGCCGAAGGGAAGACGGCATCAAGCGCGGCGTCTCCAGCAGCACGATGGTCAGGATGGTTGATGTAGCCATCACTGTAACGGTTGGTTGGATCCTGACACAGGATGACATCTGGTTTGAAACGACGAATCTGGCGAACAATATCTTTGCGTAAATCAATAGTATTCTGAAGCATACCGTCGGGATAGCGTAGGAAAACCACGTCCTTGGCACCAACAACAGCAGCAGCAGCACGTTGCTCTTTCTCGCGTATGACTGCTAAGTCTTCTGGCTTTATATCAGGGTCAGAAGTACCCTTGTCTCCACTGGTACAGAGGACGTAATAAACCTCGCTGCCCTGGCGCGCCCACTTGGCCAAAGTGCCAGAGGCCATAAAGTCTGCATCATCAGGGTGAGCCACAATGACCATGACGCGCTTGGCATTTTCGTTGGTAACTTCAACCATTGCAGTTTTCTCCTTTAATCTTAACCGAACATGGAAATATTTAAGCTCGTGACGTACTCTATCTCCTAGCAGTCATGCCATTTATCTCGGAATGAAATATATCCGTTCCGTTTCTTCTTATTTGACCAGCTTGAGAGACCTGAATATCCCCCGTATCAGCAAGCAACTCAAGGTGACTGACAACCTCTGAGACGGCAGCAACAAACCCGCCGCCTGTGAGTTTACGAGGCGGAAATAGCTCTTCAGTTACTTTTACCGGAGTATCGGCGCCCGCACTCATTACTTCCATTACCTGCTCCAATCGTCGCACGTGGTGTCGCACGATTTCATGGCCCCTCTGAAGGTTGCGAATGTTTAAACGGCCGTGGTTAAAAAGCCTGTGAGCGGGGAATAACGTAGTATGGTAGTCAAGTCTCAGTGTTTTGCCAAGAGATTTCAGGTAGCGGGCCAGTCCGTAATGTTCGCCTGCTTCTTGGTGTTCAGGGGATATTACCAGACCCAGCATAGCTTCAGGATATGTACGTTTTATTGTCGGATGTGGAGTTATCTGTGGCAAAATGTGATCACCAGTGAACATGACTCCATTCATTGTGACACATATCTCGTCTACAGCATGACCCGGAGTGTACAGAAACTGCAGGTCACCCAGCTCTTCACCATCGCTAATGGCATGAATTGGCAATTTCTCCTCAAGGATGTTGCGATGCCCAGCTATGTAATCCCTGTAATGGTCACGCCAAAGCAAATTATCTGTGGGAACCGTACGGCTCTGGAACGATTCATCTTCGCGTTTCCTAACCTCAAATATAGACCTGTGCAGGGCTGATTCTTTATTAAGGCCAGTACGTGCATGCTCATATGGAAGGAAGTGAAAATATAACTCATGTGCCCATAGTTCCGCACCACTGGCCTTTAGCAAATCGTAAACATTACCGTCGTGATCCTGATGACCGTGTGTGATGATGACGCGCTTAATATCCATCAGATTCCTGCCAAGTACCTTCAAGCCGTTCTCTAAGGCATTCAGAGCGCCCATTGGACCAGCGTCCACAAGCGTCAATCCCTCGCAGTCAATCAGGTACGCCCAAGTAGGGCCAGTTCTTGTTGGGAACTGATGGGGCAGGGCAATGGCGCTGACTTCTCTACCTCCACGGAGTATGAATCGGATAACCATCCCATATCCGCTCTTATCGCCTTCCCTGACAACTTCCATGCCTTCCAGATGTGGGTTTGTTGATACGTTCCAAGATGAGGAAGCGGTCTCAATAGCCAATGTACAGTCCTCCGCTTTGCTTCGCAGAATAACGGGATTGGGGTGAGCGGAGGGATTCGAACCCTCGATCTCCAGGGCCACAACCTGGCGCCTTAGACCGAACTTGGCCACGCCCACCACAGTGATGGCCACCAGACACAGGAAATTCTAGCATCTCCTCGATGGTACGGCAAGGAGAACTTCTTTTATATCTTTACCTACGGAGATCATTCTTGTAATAAGAAGACCTTACATTCAGTATATATGCATACAACACAGAAACAACTTTGCGTTTAGCTTTGCATAATCTGTTACTAACCCACAGGCAAGACAGGATTCACAAGAACCAGAACGGACTCACCAGTTGCACACTTGATCTGATATCCATACTTGTAACTCATTGACGTCACGACGGCTATGTCTAGGTGTATCTATAGCGTGTCTTCGCTAAATTACTATAAAACTCTGAACCGCTGCAATTGAAGCTGTCTTACCTTCCGTATTCTTCACGTCACCCACCTGGCTCAGATTCTGTTCCTTAATACATTGGAAACTGTCCGATGTGATCTCTTGGTGTACTTCCTGCCTGTAATTACAGAATACAGCAGTTCCTGGTGGTTATTAGTGAATACCACCGTACAGATGTCACCAAATACAGTTATTATCACATCTGTTAAAATGGCCGTGCAGCGCCCTGTCAGCCATCACTGTCTGAAGCAATTCCAGGCATATTTCTTGGACCTACGGTAACTGTAGCAGAGCAGGTATTACCTCCAGGCTGTGTATGATATATTTGAATGAACTTAAGTTAATGAAAGAAGATATGTTTAATCTGGGTATATTGACCAGCAGCGACATGGGAGCAGCAGGCAAGCGTGAGGATACCAGCGGACAGGCCATCAAGGAGATATTTCTTGCCCTAGGTTTCTCACTTGCACGATATGAGATCGTCCCCGACGAAAAGAATATTATTGCCTCCAAACTGGCTGAATGGGCCGACAGCGGAGAGGTGGATTTGATAATTACCACAGGAGGTACAGGCCTTGGCCCTCGAGATGTAACTCCGGAAGCAACCCAGTCCATCATCCATTGCCAGGTCCCCGGCATTTCCGAGGCAATGCGTCAATCCGGGCTTAGCCATACGCCGATGGCAATGCTAAGCAGGGGTATCTCCGGTCTTCGCGGAAACTGCCTAATAATCAATCTGCCAGGAAGCCCCAAAGCTGTGAAGGAGTCGCTGGAGATAGTGATTGAGGCAATTCCACACGCCCTTGAAACTCTGACGAAAGCCATGGTAGAGAACCACCCGTCTCATTAGATATTCTGAGAAGTATTTGATAATATAATGGATATACATATATTGACCCTTTTCCCCGGCATGTTCCAGGGCCCTTTCCACGAGAGCATTGTAGGACGAGCAGTAGAACGCGACATTGTAAGTATTTACATTCATAACATACGAGATTACGCCCATGACAAGCACAGGACGGCAGACGATTACCCCTTCGGCGGTGGAGGCGGCATGATACTCAAGCCTGAGCCGCTGTTTCTTGCAGTTAAGGATGTAAAATCACTCATCAAAGCTGAGCACGGCCAACAAAGAGCTGAAGATGCCCAAGTCATCCTGCTCTCTCCCCAAGGAGAGGTTGTCACCCAGGAAACAGTCGTGGACTTGACTTCCAACATTGACACAATCTTCATCTGCGGTCACTACGATGGTGTGGATGATAGGGTAAGAGAACACCTTATAGATCGCGAGATAAGCATCGGCGATTATGTGCTGAGTGGCGGTGAAATCCCAGCCATGGTGATAGTAGACGCATTGGTACGTTTGATTCCAGGAGCGGTAGGGGACACCAAATCCCTAGAAGACGACAGTCACTCCAGCGGCCTTATCCAGTTTCCACAATACACACGCCCTTCCGAATATCAAGGCTGGGAAGTTCCCCCAGTGCTGCTTTCAGGAAACCATCAGGATGTCCAGCGATGGCGCCGCCAACAGTCTATTCGACGCACGCTGCTCCAGCGTCCAGACCTACTAGATAAGGCACCTCTCAGTCAAGAAGAGCGGCTCTTCTTGACTGAATTAGATGATTAGCAATGTGGAAAAGCTATTTGCACTGCATATTAAGTAAATGTGGAATAGCGTAAACATTAGCAATCAAAGGTACAACACCATCAGAGATCTAAGCATAAAGTCCTTGAAACACAATGAAGGAACCTCTTAAACGAGATTAGTCAAAGTTATACGGCAGAAACTGTTTGACTACTTCAGAGGCTCCATAGACTGTTACCTCGAAGTAGTCAAACTTGACCTAGAAACCAAAAGCGTGCTTGCAAGTATCAATAAAGCAACTCCACATCTATAGCTATGAGTGTCCATGGGGGGCCATACACGAATTCCGCTCCACAGCAATAGTTTCTCTACTCCTCCTCTAGAAAATACCTCACCAGCCACGACCGTATACTGCTCAATAGCTCCTGATATTTCCCTTCGAATCCCCCTCCTTACTATTCTCTATTCCCAACTGCATCTACCATTTTTAAAATCACCTTGAAATACCTCCCGAAAGGGTTGCAATTCAGGAAGTATAGTGATAATTTAGGTGCTAACAGGAATAAATAGGATATTTTAGGTGCTATGGTACAACTTGGCCCTCTTGCATTTTTCGGAGAACAGGAGCATCGGGTGGACCCGCAAGGGCGGATATCATTACCGACACGCTTCAGAGATGCCTTTAAAGGAGGTCTTGTCCTCACACGAGGCTACGACCGTTGCATCTATGTCTACACTCCATCTCAGTGGGAAACTGTCGCCAATCAAGTGGCTACTCTGCCGCTCAATAAGTTTAAGAACCGGAGAATGCGTCGGATGAACTTCGCGGCAGCATACACCATTGAGGCAGACAAACAGGGGAGGGTGCTTCTGCCGGCTTCTTTAAGAAGCTACGCCCAAATAGACGAAGAAGTGGTTATTGCAGGAATGGGGAATTTCCTTGAGATATGGAACAAGGAAGCATGGCTAGAAGAAAGTGCATCCTTGGATGATGATGCTTCACTCATCGCCGAGATCTCGGAGGAGCATTCGTGAGCCTTATGACTATGTCATACCATATACCAGTACTCATTGATGAAGTAATCGACGGCCTTAAGGTGAAGGCCGGTGGTAGCTATATTGATTGTACTGTGGGGGAAGGTGGCCACTCCAAGGCTATACTGGAGGCAAGTGCTCCAAATGGACAACTACTTGGAATTGACCTTGATCCACAAGCTCTTGAAACAGCTGGCATCGGGCTGCAATCATCTCGTGACCGCGTAGTACTAGCCAACGATAATTTCGGAAATCTCGGGAAAATAGCTAGGAACAATGAGTTCTATTCCGTAGACGGCATTCTTCTAGACCTTGGGCTTTCCTCCTTGCAACTAGAGGCAGGGAGTAGAGGTTTTAGTTTCCGAGCAGATGAACCGCTGGATATGAGATTTGGTCCCAGCCTGGAAATCTCGGCTTGGGAAGTCGTAAATCGCTATTCGCAAGATGATCTCGCCTGGATCATAAAAATCTATGGTGAAGAATACAGAGCTGATCGCATTGCTAAAGAAGTGATTGAGAACCGTCCAATTGATACATCTCTCCAACTTGCTCAAGTGGTTATGAAAGCTATTAGAGGGCCTTGGGGCCGGACTCATCCAGCAACACGGACTTTCCAGGCAATCCGAATACATGTGAACGGCGAAATGGAAAATCTGGAACATGTGCTGAGCCAGGCCATCTCACTTCTTGAGAGCGGTGGCAGATTTGCAGTAATCAGTTATCACTCTCTTGAGGATCGCCTGGTTAAGAACTTTTTCAGGCAAGAGAGTAAAGAAGTTAAAAGTATCCTGTTGATAAACAAGAAGATAATTGTCCCATCCCGAACGGAGGTTCGGTCAAATCATAGGAGTCGAAGCGCCCGAATGCGGGTAGCCGAGCGTATTTAGAAGGGGAATCCCTTCTTATAGATCACAGAGATCTGGTGCTGGGGAGGTAAAGTCGCAGTGGAATTAAATACAATGCCCTTATACGGCAGTATTACAAGCAGCCAAATATATTTGCGATCGAACCCTCTCTCTCAATTCACAGCGCTTACAACCCCAGCACCAGTGGACTCTCTCTCTGTCAAATCATAAAGGAGTTTAAGAGTTATGAGAAATGAAACGCATCACGTTGCAATAGATGTTGGAACAACCAAGGTCTGTACACTTATAGGACGCTCGAATGCTGCCGGAGAAGTACAGGTCATTGGGGTCGGCATCGTCCCATCAAGGGGCATGCAGAAGGGCATGGTCAGCAACCTTTCAGAGGTTCAGCATGTGATTCAGTCTTCGTTGCGAGAAGCAGAAGCACAGGCAGGAGTTAAAATATCATCCGCTTACGTTGGAATAACTGGAAGTCATATCAACTATGTGAATTCCCGGGCGTCTCTGGACGACCGCCGCTACGATAATCCCATTTGCTCTAACGACATAGATCAGGTGGTCAGAGCCTCATCTGTCAACGGCACAATACCCGGAAACAAGGTTCTTCACGTGATTCCCAGAAAGTACTCAATAGACGGTAACTGGGGAGTGCATGACCCTATTGGCATGTACGCATCCTCAGTAGAGTTGGAAAGCCACGTAATAACGGCAAACCAGACGTCAGTAGACAACTTGGGAGAAGCGTTGCGCAAGTCAGGTGTAAAGTTGAAAGGCATGGTTATAGAGCCGCTGGCAAGCGCAGAAGCAATCCTATCAGAAGATGAACGCGACATGGGCATAGTCCTAGTTGACATGGGTGGCGGGACCAGTGACGTCTCCATTTTCCTTGAAGGTAGCATATGGCACACAAGCGTCATTCCAGTTGGTGGCTTTCAGGTTACACGAGATATTGCTATTGCTTTTTCAACTTTCTCTTTAGCTGCTGAAGAAGCAAAGCTCAAATACGGTAATGTCGATCCAGCGGAAGTGGATAACCAAGAAAATTTACAGCTGCCAGGATTTGGCAACCAACCTTTCTCTCAGGTCTCTAAACATAGTTTGAGTGAGGTGGTCCACGACCGAATGGAAGAGTTGATGCGGCTCATCCTTAAAGAGATCGAAAATGCCGGCTTGGAAAATGCTCCTCCAGGGGGGTTGGTGTTGACAGGCGGAGCATCCAAACTATCTGGACTGAAAGAGATGGCAAGCAGCATATGGCCGGGACCTGTGCGAATTGGAGTGCCAGTTACATCGTCATGGGTGCCCAGCGAACTAGAAGACCCTGCTTTTGCCACTGCATTAGGCCTTCTTCTCTGGGACGTAAGACATTCAAATATCTACCGAAATTCGTTGAATGGCAACGGAATTTCCAAATATAGTTTCCAAGTGAAACATTGGTTAAACAATCTAACCCACAGGGTTCATGCATAGCAAAGGAGGAATCATTATGGACAGTCAATCCTATGAAAACGATGGGGTAGCCAAGATCAAGGTTATTGGAGTAGGCGGAGGGGGGTGCAATGCAGTTTCCAGGATGTTCCGGGAGCATGTTCAGGGAGTAGAGTACCTTGGTGTGAACACTGACGCTCAGGCCCTTATGCGTTGCGAGGTGCCACTGAGAATCCGTATGGGCGAGATACTCACAAGAGGACTAGGTGCTGGAGGAGACCCAGAGAAGGGTAAGCTTTCTGCAGAGGAAAGCCGAGAAGAAATATCCGAATCACTAAAGGGATCGGATATGGTGTTCATCGCCGCTGGCATGGGCGGTGGAACCGGGACCGGAGCAGCAGCAGTTGTAGCCGAGATAGCCAAAGAAGAGGGAGCACTCACCATAGGGGTGGTCACCAAGCCATTTGGCTTTGAGGGTGGCAAACGGCGCAAGCTCGCCGAAGAAGGTATAGCAAAACTTAAGGAAAAGGTTGACACCATCATCATCATACCCAACGATCGGCTGTTTGAGGTCTGTGGTGATAATATAACAATGGACAATGCCTTCCAAATGGCCGACGATGTACTCCGTCAGGGAGTACAATCCATCGCAGAACTCGTAACTGTGCCAGGGGTAATAAACCTGGACTTTGCAGATATTAGAACCGTAATGAGCGGTGCTGGTCCAGCTTGGATGGCTATCGGGCATGGTACCGGCGAAAACAAAGCCGAGGATGCCGCCAGAGCAGCTGTAACCAGTGACCTCCTGGACGTAACCATAGATGGAGCCAAGGGCATCCTCTGGAATATATCGGGCGGCACAGACCTTTCCCTAAAAGAGGTCAATAAAGCTGCCGATGTCATACGTTCTGCCGCAGATCCAGACGCCACCATCTTCTTCGGCATGGTCACAGACCTGAAGATGGAAGATGAAGTAAAGATAACCATAATCGCCACCGGGTTTGCGGGGGAGGAATCCCGTATCCCAAAGGATGCCCACATCGCACAGTTGATTATGTCGATACATCAAGACCAAGACGCCGATCTTGATATACCACCGTTCCTAAGGAAAATTCAGACCTCAAAATAGGGTTGCAATCACTTATTAGTGTATTTATATACTAAAGTACTAAAGCCGTATCAGCGGCGATTCATTGATCTGGGATCAAGCTGAGACCGCCTCCACTTTGAGGCGGTCTCAGCTTGTCTAGACCAATAAAACAACAAGATTGTAAAATCTATCACATTCGCACACATTGCCTTTTGCTAAAGGTGACGTACAATGATACTGGTTTTTTATCAAGGAGAGTAAATGCGCAGGTTTCCTTTGCGACGGTTTCTTTTCATATCTGTCATCGTGGCCTT
>CAUZMC010000028.1:0-17425 GCA_963580875.1 Dehalococcoidia bacterium | reverse complement strand
AGAAGTCTTAAGATTCATGGTGCGCAAACGGTGGGGACGTGTGATAAATGTGGTATCTGTGGTGGGTCTTGAGGGCAATCCTGGCCAATCCAACTATGCCGCTTCCAAGGCTGGCGTGGTAGCCTTCTCAAGGAGCATTGCCAAAGAGGTGGCCTCACGCAACATCACCGTTAATTCCGTAGCTCCTGGTTATATTGCCACTGAGATAGTGGCAGATCTATCCCCAGAATTCAAAGAGTTGATATTCTCTCGCATTCCTCAGAATCGATTCGGTACCGTGGACGATGTGGCCAACATGGTTGGTTATCTTGCCAGCGAGGAAGCCAACTACATAACTGGCGAAGTTATACGGGTGGATGGCGGCATAGAGCTTTGAGGATTTTTCGTAAATTTGTGAGTTTGTTATGTCACTCAACGGAAAAGTAGCACTCGTCACAGGTGGGTCCAGAGGTATAGGCCGTGCAATAGCATTGGAATTGGCGAAGCATGGCGTCAGTGTCATAGTCAACTATGTTCGCAATGCCAAGGAAGCCAATGCAACCGCTGCTGACATACGTGCATTTGGAGTATCCGCTTTTCCATTGAGGGCGCACCTTGGGGAGCCGGAGAAGATACAGGAGATGTTTCAGCGCATCGAAAAAGAGTTCGGGCGTCTTGACATACTGGTAAATAACGCTGCCTCCGGCGTGCAGAGAACAGCACTTGCACTTGAGCCAAAACATTGGGACTGGACTATGGATATAAACACCAGGGCTCCGTGGTTATGTGCCAAAGAGGCAGCAGCTATCATGCCAAGCGGTGGCCACATCATAAATATAACCAGCCTTGGCTCGCACCTTGTTCTCCCCAACTATCTGGCAGTTGGGGTATCCAAGGCGGGGCTTGAGGCTCTGACTCGCTATCTTGCGGTTGAGCTTGCGTCAGTTGGGATTTCTGTCAACGCTGTCGCAGGTGGAGTGGTGGATACAGATGCTTTGAAACACTTCAATAATCGTGAAGAGATGATCGGTGATTCACTCAAACGAACCCCAGCTGGACGTTTGGTAACTTCAGAGGATATTGCGCGGGTGGTGGCTTTCCTGTGTAGCGATGGGGCGGAGATGATACGAGGACAAGTTCTTGTGGTAGACGGTGGTATATCGCTGCAGGGCCTGTTGTGAATAAGTCCTAACGTGTCAACTCAGGGCTTATTCACCGGCAACTCAAGTACCCTGCCCTTGATCAGCCTGTCACCGATTCTTACGTTAACTTCTCGGCCTACTTCCGCGTAGCTGGCACGCAGATATCCCAGGGCTAGGGAGTGTCCAAGCAGTGGAGAGTCAATCACAGAAGTGAGAACTCCTGCGTTCTTGCCTTCGATTTCCATATGCGTTGTGATTGACGGGCTGTCCTCTTCAAAGCCGATGGCCACAAGATGCTTCTGTACCTTGTTGTAGGTTTTCAGCCTAAGCACCACCTCTTGGCCTATGTAGCAGCCTTTAACGTAGCTTATGGAGGAGTTAAGGCCTGCTTCAAGAGGATTGAACTCCTCTCCCATCTCACGTCCATAGCGTGGCACTCCTTGCTCAATACGGACAGTTTCAAGAGCTTCTTCGCCCACAGCGATTGCCCCTGCTTGCACAAGAGTATCCCAGACTTTTTCCGACTGTGAAGCGGTGGTTAGCACATCATAGCTGGCAATACCAAAGACATCTGTCCTTATGACAGGGAGTTGCATGCCTCCGATGGTCACTTCTGTTACGCCATAGAGTGGTAATGTTTTTGCGGCTGCTGTCGCAAGGATTTTGTCAGCCTTCGGACCAATCAGAGAGATTAGCGCAGTCTCTTCTGTTACGTCCTCAACGGTTATATCCTCCGTGAATGTGTAGAGATCAAGCCACTCTATTACCTTTGCAGGAGTCTGTGGGCTGGTGATTACAAGCAGGTCTTCGCCCATGTTTATTACCAGCAATAGGTCTATAATACGGCCCTTGTTTGTGGTTAGGACTGTTGAGGCTCCCTCTCCATTTGGCATGTCTATGACTTTGTTGCTCGAGAGACGGTTGAGGAGGTCGAGGGCGTCATTTCCACTTATCCTGAGACGGCCATAGGAAGAACGGTCGGCTAGAGCTACTTCCTCACGTATGGCACGGTACTCTTTCAATGTATTACCGAAGCTTTGAGGTAACTCCCATCCATCTTTGTCGGCGAACACGGCGCGAGCTCTCTTCTGGGCTTCTTTCAGGGGAGTGCTTCTATTCAGAATAATTTCCTCCATAATTTTACTGAAATAGACAGATCGTTAGAAAATATAATCTTCCCGGGCGATCCGAGTCGTGTAAATGTAGCACCTAGGAGCGGTTTTCTATACTGAGAAGGATGTACCGCAGCCGCAGGTGGTTTTGGCATTTGGGTTGTTGAAAGCGAAGCCCCTGCCATTCAAGTCGTCGCCGTACTCCAAAACCGTGCCTGCTAGGAAAACGTAACTCTTTTTGTCTATGAAGAGTTTGATACCGTTTTCCTCAATAACCTTATCATTTGGCTGAGGTTCAGGGTCTATGGAAAGGGTATATGTAAGACCAGAGCAACCGCCGCCTTTTACTCCCACCCGTAGCCCGAAGTCTTTAAGGTTGTCCTTATTTGCGAACTCTCTGGCTTTCTTGGCCGCTTTGTCCGATATACTGATTGTCAGTGGCATATGGTTCCACCCTTTTCAGGACATATAATGCCCAAATATTTCTATTTCAATTTTAACCATTTCAGTCCAAGAGGTCAATGCAAAGCCCTTGGCCTTCGGTCAATCAGGGTGTGCTTGTTTACGGAATTTCCTTGACACCCTTCTTACCCCAAAAGTATCATACTACTTAATGCGTGTCACAGTGGATTAGTTTATGCTCGAAACGCGCGTCGTTTGTTTAGTGGGGCCAGTAGCTCAGTTGGTTAGAGCGCAGTCCTGATAAGACTGAGGTCCCTGGTTCGAATCCAGGCTGGCTCACCACTTCGAACAGATACAGAATGTTTTGTAGACGCATCACCTAAGGACTTCGGTTAATTTCTACTGTATCAGGTTCGTGCAAATTGCACCCAAAAACAACTCGACTCTACTAGCACTTGTACATAAGATAGAATTGCTCCCGTATTTTTAGCGAAAATGGTTCTAAATGTGACTCAGTGACTCATTTTCCGCTCTGACGTTCTACTGTAACGGCGAGTCATATCGGGCCAATCAACTACGGCATTGGCTACTTAGGCAGTGCAATAAATCACTTGATTTTCATATATGCGAATGGACTCCACACGGCTTTTCAATGACTCAAACGAAGATGCATATAATATAGTTGCCGACTACGAGATCTGTCTCAGGGCGGTTTATTTCCTTCGGTAATACATAGCATAGAATCTCGCTGTTTTCTATACTAAATTTCATTTATCGACTAGAATCAAGTCGGTTAGGACGCGATATATAACTCTTATGCAACAAGAGACTTACATAGAACCATCCGACTTCCCTTTCAAGTGGGAGAGTCCCGAAGAGAGGGAATTCACTTGGGTGTGGGATGACGTACATACTGCTATTCCAAACACACCGCTTACCATTGCAGTCAATGCTCTCAGAAGCTTTCGCCCTGCTGCCTCTTCTACAGGTTCGGCGCCCGCTAGACCAATGCGACGCGTGATAAACGGGTTTGCATATAGTGTTCGCGCTCCTCAGCGAGCCGTTCATATGGATGCAGATGAGCGAAGGAAGAGATTAGACACACTGCGAGACGCACGTCGACTATGGGACGAAGAGTTAATGCCAACACTTATTCGTGAGATCGAAGCCATGAAGGCTACAGAATTCACTGGCGCTACTCACAATCAACTTCTGACGCATCTGGACTCTTTCCTGGAGTACTACCAAAACCACTGGCGTATCCACGGCCAAGCCGTCGGGCCAGTGTTTGCATGTACCGGTTTTCTGGTACCCATCTACAAAATCATTACAGGATCCACCGAGGAGGCTGAGCCATATCGTCTACTTCAGGGATTAGATAACAAAAGCCTAGAGGTAGACAGAGAACTTCGTCAACTCGCCAATCGTGCCAGAGAAATGGTAAATGTGGCACCTGCTTTCGATGCGGCTACATTAGGAATAGATATTCTACGGCCGCTCAAGGAAACCGATGATGGCCGGACCTTCTTGACCCACCTTCAAACCTTCCTAGATACTTATGGGCATCGCTCGAATGTACTCGACTTCTCCGAGCCTACGTGGCTGGAACAGCCGGACTTTGTGCTCCTCACAATTAAAGGTCTTCTACGCCGCAATATGGATTCAGAGAATGAGACATTCAAGCTCCTGTCACAGGAGCGTGATCAACTAGTACGGCAAGCTTTGGATCGCGTTCTGGATAATGTTCCAATTAAAGACGAATTCTTAGACATCCTGAGCATTTGCCAGAATGTCTGGCCAATTCGAGAGGACCATGCCTTCTACATAGAGCAGGCTAGCGGATCTCAAATCCGCCGCGTCTTGGTAGAGTGTGGTCTCCACTTGGCTCAGGAAAACGTCATTGACTCAAAACAGGATGTCTTCTATCTTACCCTGGAGGAACTGAAGGATGCCTTATCCAAGCCTCAGCACGCTGATCTCAAGGAAATTACCAAAAATCGCAGAGACGAGCGGGCCCGATTCATGCGTGTTACTCCACCTCAATTCCTAGGCAAGGCTCCATCTGATGAAATTCTTTTAGACAATTCTGAGTCGTCTAAGTTCGTACGTGCAGTCTCTGTTCCACTTACCGAGGAGCGACCGTCACTCTTGCGAGGCGCAGCCGGCTCACCTGGTCAAGTTATTGGTATTGCCCGCATAGTTGAAAGCCAGGAGGACTTTTGGAGGATTCAGCCTGGTGACATCCTAGTCTGTCGCTCTACGTCACCTCCCTGGACGCCTATTTTCCCCGTGATCGGGGGGCTCGTCACTGATGCTGGAGGCGTACTGTCACACGGGGCTATCGTTGCCCGCGAGTACAGGTTACCAGCGGTTATGGGCACCAAAGTCGCAACACGCATAATTCAGGATGGCCAGATGCTCTCTCTGGACGGCAATGCTGGGATAGTTCATCTGCTGTAACGCCAGTCAAGACAGTATTTGAGATGGCTATGACTAGCGAATGTACTAGAGTGGAATCTGAATTGTCATCTGGCACACCTTGTCTCCTTGCCATGGATAGGAAGCATGCCGGATATTTGCCGTGGTGGAGTGGATTAATGCCCAAAAAGGGTAAGAAGAGCAATTAGATAGATATGACAAGTGGCTTTACAGAGGGACCACATAGTCCGGTCTGCGACAGTTCAAATACAATATAGCAGCAGCAATGTACAGTACAATGAAGGTCATAATTGCAATGTTGTAACTGTGTGTGGTGTCGTAAATCCAACCAGCGTACACTTGGCCCCATGACAAAAGGGTAGTCGACATGGCTATGACCCCCCAAATCTTGCCGTAACTTCTCTGGCCGAAATATTCCCCTAGAATTGCGCGATTCAGTACATGTGCACCTTGCCCGAAGCCGTATATCAGGATAAAGATGTAGATCTGACCTGTCGTGTTTGCTAGGAATAGTACGGCGAGAGCGGCAGCCTCTGCTATAACAATCGCTGTCATGACATATCGCCGTTGAAAGTGGTCGCTCACCCAACCACAAGCCAAGGCTCCTGGGACGGCCATCAGTGCCATAAAGCCGATTGCACCTCCTGTTTGGATGATGCTGAATCCGCGGTCTTGAAGAAGAGGGCCTAGGTGTAGAAGCATCCCTGCCTGTCCAAATTGCCGTATTCCCATTGCCAAGATAAGGATCCACAGGGTTGGCGTTCTCACAGCCTGTCGCACAGTGAAGTCAACAACTGTGTTTCTAAGGTTGCTTGGAATTGCTTGCGTAGATGCATTGCTATCTCCAACAACATTCTGGATATGCGACGTGTATGTAGGAATATCTCCATCTGGGCTCAGACCCATGTCCTCAGGACGGGTGCGGATAAGACTGGTAACCGGGAGCACAAGGAATATGACTGCAAGGCCAGCGAACATGGCTGCGACGCGCCATCCGAACAAAAGGATTAAGGAAGCTATGGCTGGGGCCAGCAACGCGCCTCCGATGCCATGTGAACTCATGCCAATACCCATGGCTCGACCTTTCTTCCGCACGAACCAGTTGTTGATCGCTGCCCATGCCGGTGCAAATCCTCCTATTGACCCGAATCCCAGAGTCACCATACCGGTCCAAGTAAGGAAAAAAAGAATTAATGAATTTGCAAAGAGCCCAAAGAGAATCAATCCAAGGCCAGCTAAGGCCAATCCAAATCGCATAGGCCATTTAGGCCCCAGCCGGTCAATGAAATACCCGACAATTGGGGCTTCGATTGCTCCACCAATTCTCCCTAGGGCTACAGCGATGGATAAAACCGTACGACTTACTGCCAATGTCTCTGCTACTGGTTTGAAAAAGAGGGTAGCACTGTACTGCATGATTCCTGCGGAGAAACCCATTACAATGCAGCTTGCAATGACAATCCACCAGCCGTAAAATACCGTCGACAGTCTTCCTCTTCGACGAGCCTGTAACGGAGTAGATTGGCTATCAGTCATAAGCTATACCGTCCCTCACTGACACTAAACCTGATGACAACGTATGATATTTGGACGCATGGAAGCAATACTCTCACTAGGGGAGATTTGTGGTTGTTAGTTACATTTCTATAGAAGAGCGAGCATGTTGCCAAACATATTTGTAACTCTCAAGAAGCGATGAGGCAGATATCAGATTCACTTATCTGTGTGGAACTGACTGGGGGTATCGGTTCGGAGCTGGCGCATAACGTTTGCCAGCCGAGGAGATTTATGGGTACCAGGGAATCTCTTCCCACCCCAAAGATGTCACAAGTTTGGAATATAGTTTGTGTACGGCTTCGGAATTTGCCTGGTTCTCAGTCCCTGGGTAGCGTTCTTCCATGTGCCTTTCAAAGCCAGCTGAAAAGTTTTCAATTGCAGCTGTGCCACTGGATTCTGCCGCTCTAAGATAGGCACTCATAATCGCAATCAGGCTTTCCTTTGCTTTATTGTGGTCTATCTCTGATGTTTCTTCAATGGATTCGGCGATTATGTCATCTATAGTTGATTGCACTCTAGGGAATCTATGAATGGCAAACTCGTCATTTCTAGTTACCTTCGGCTGAGCAATAAGTTCATTGGGGTTCAATCCAAGAGCATATGCGAGCTTCTTAGCATTCTTGAAGCCGGGACGGTCATTACCCCGCTCTAAACGATTAATAATCTGTGCGGATACCCCAGAAAGTCTAGCTAGATCATTTTGAGACATTCCTTTAGATTCCCGTACTTCCCTCAATTTTATAGCCATGAACACATACTAACATATTAAGATATCTGCGACGTAATTTTGTTTCAGCGTGTATTTATTCTTATCAACCAAAGGCATATTAGGCGCAAATGAGATACTAAGTTGTTGAAGCCAAGAAAGTATGAAACCGATATATATATATGTGTGTATATATTAGATTTCTTTTTATAATTTCACGCTTTGGGTCCTGGAAAATCTACTGCTCTATGGTTTCTGCAACATTGTTAACCTTTGGGCATGCTATATTTTTAATAAATAAAATATCTAAGGATTGCATAGTATAAAACGTAAAAGGAGAATCAGTATCAGCCGAAACTTGGTGCTAATACAGCTAGGGGATGCATGCACCGCTTTGCTATCCTTGAAAAACTGAGCTATCGTGGTTGGTTTTTGCGGCACTGATCTTTACAAGATGTAGAAGCTGTCAGTGCTATCCACACTCCTCGTGCAGTTAGGACGCGTTATTGAACTCTCTTAGCGAAATATTGTAGCAATTGGTCTGATGATTTCTGGTAACAATGTAGGGTTTGTATCGCGTCTGTCGTGTTATAATGTTCAATCTTCACGTCTTATGATAGGAACCCTATCGTGTTATCTAAGGTCAATACACGAGCTAATTCCTCAGTTTATGTATGCTGAAGGTTCAGATCCGATCAAACACCATAAAGGAGACATCAATTGGTTCAAATGACTGCACAGATCATAGCCGCCGCCGCTCGCAAAATACGCGACAACATTGAGTTGGTAGTAGTTGGTAAATCAGATGTTGTGGAGCTGGTGCTGGTGGCGGTGTTGTGTGAAGGACATGTGCTCATTGAAGATGTGCCTGGAATGGGTAAGACACTGATGGCAAGGGCCGTTGCCAGTTCTTTGGGTTGCACATTCCACCGTATCCAGTGCACACCTGACTTGCTTCCATCTGACGTAACCGGCACATATATCTACAATCAGAAAACCAGTGACTTTGAGTTTCGTGCCGGTCCAATTTTTACACAAGTGCTGCTGGCCGATGAGATAAACCGAGCCACTCCAAGAACCCAATCTGCTTTTCTCGAGGCTATGGAAGAGCGGCAGGTGACTGCTGAGGGCGATACAAGGCCGCTTCCTCGCCCTTTCTTAGTGCTAGCTACACAGAACCCTGTGGAGCTGGAGGGCACTTTCCCGCTCCCGGAAGCTCAGCTTGATCGATTTCTGATGCGGGTACGCATGGGCTATCCAACCGAAGCTCAGGATGAGCTTATTATGGAGCGCTTTGCTCAGACAAATCCCATAGAAGAATTGAGCGAGGCTCTCTCTGCTAATCAACTCTTGGAGCTACAACAGGCATGTCGTAACATCTCAGTAGAGCCTGATATTCGCCAGTATATTATTAAGATTGTTCATGCCACGCGTGAGCATCCACAGGTGGAACTTGGTGCAAGCCCACGTGCTATGCTGGGTCTGTTGCGTACATCTCAGGCCTTGGCAGCTGTTCGGGGCCGCAGCTATGTCATACCAGACGATGTTAAACACCTTGCGATTTTTGTTCTGGAGCACAGAATCATACCCCATGCACAGAGCCATCTGAGGGGGCATACCGCTGCCGATATTCTGCGTGAGGTGCTCGACTCCGTTTCGGTGCCCGTGGAACAGAAATCGACAGTGGAACCCGCTGCGGGCGACTAGCGATGTTGGGCCGTTCCTGGCTTTTTATTACGTTTGCGCTGGTGCTGGCCGCATTGGCCTTGCAGCAAGCGTTGCTGCTTCTAGTGGCACTACTCTTATTTCTTGCCTCAGGTATCGCCAGACTCTGGGCACACTATGCCCTTGAGAGGGTGGAGTACAACCGTACGCTTAGCGACAGAAGGGTCTTCTTTGGCGATACGATACTTTTGAATACACGCCTGGTGAACAATAAGGTACTGCCCTTGCCCTGGATACATGTTCGGTACGAGGTGCCGGAGGATATGTCGTTTCTGAAGCACAAAACCACCCCAGGGAATAGACATGGAAAGGCAATACTATCCAGTTTCTCGTCTCTAAGCTGGTACAATAGCCTCAGCCGCCGGTATTCGGTTCAATGCCTAAAACGTGGATACTTCACCTTCGGGCCTGCCACGATACGCTCGGGTGACCTCTTTGGATTCTTCCACAAAGAGACCATTGATAAGAAACTGGACTACATGCTTGTATATCCACGAGTTGTTCCGCTGGAGGATCTTGGCATACCATCCAAGGCAGCCTTTGGAGACATTCGTGTGAGACGTCACATCTTTGATGATCCTGTACGGGTTGTCACAACACGGGAATATGCTCCCGGAGACCCCTTGAAGCATATTCATTGGAAGGCCACCGCTCGCCTGAGACAGTTACAGAGTCGGGTTTTTGATTCGACGACCACCGTTGACCTCGCCATATTCCTGGATGTACGTACTGTTGAGGCACCCATATGGGGACGGGTGGAGCAGCTTTTGGAGACAGGGGTTATTGTTGCAGCATCCATAGCCAATCACGCGGTCGGGAAAAGTTATCGTACAGGTCTGTATGTCAACGAACCTTATCTATTCAAGGATGGCTTGATTAAACTCCCGTCTTCGGATCACCCGGATCAATTTCAACAAGTGTTGGAAGCCCTAGCGCAGGTACAGGGCTGGCCGGCTCTTCCCATCGAACAACTTTTGAACAGGGAAGCGCGGAACGTGCATGTGGCAGCCACCATTGTGGTGATCACCGCCGAGCCTAACGAATCGCTTTTGGCTACTTTAAATCGCTTCCGACGAGCTGGAAGGCGAGTGGCGCTTATTCTTGTGGGAGAGCGAGGAGATGGACTTAGTTTAGGCGGTATTCCTGTGTATCATGTCTCAGATCGGATTTATTGGCGCGAGTTGGAATTGGTGCAAGCGGATACGACACGCCAGGGAGTGCTGCAGTGACCCTTATACGTGGTTTTGGGCCTGAGCGATTCATTCCCATTCTGGCCGTGCTGATGGATGTCCTGTGGCTCTATCCTTGGTTCGCCTGGATTGGCGAGTGGGAGGGCACGGAATGGTCCGAGCCTCCAATGACTCTTGGAGGCGCTCTAGCTCTGTCTGTGGTCGCCGAGGCACTATCACACCGCTCGTTGATTAGAAACTGGACACCGTTCCGCACCTACATGTGCGTGTTCCCAGTACTGGTTGTTTTATTGGCGATTGTGATCCGTCTAGATATTGATGGAGGATATGTCATCTGGGATATTGCCTGGATGAAATACGCGATGGAACATCAGTCGCTTGTTTATGGTGGGCTGGCCTTTGGAGCGATTCTTCTCTGGCGTGGTATTTCTGCCGGGCGTGACAATCTCTCATTCGACGACCTATACCACAGGTTCTTGGTGGGCCTACTAGCTTTAATCCTGCTCGTGGTTCTGCGTAGTTATATCTCAGGGCCTGACGGATTGGAGACTTCGACTGGTCTCTACCTCCTCGGGTTTTTTTCAATTGGGTTGTTATCACTCGGTCTCATCAATTTGCATTCTATTCGGCAAGAGATGCTTCACAGGGATGGTTCATCCGGAATACTTGGGCAACGATGGTTTTCTATGCTCACTGGAGTCGTCGTCATCATTCTCGCTGGTTCTCTGCTTACAGTTAGCGCCTTTTCTTTCAATCTAGCAACGTCATTGATACGTCCTCTTGGTGTCCTGATAAACTGGGTAATTACAGCTTTCATCTACATCATCGCGGTGCCAGTCGGAGCGATTGTCGCTGGACTGATATACATATTGCGCTTTCTTGCAGGCCTAGTTGGAAGCGGTGAACGTCCGGAGAACTTCAACATTCCAGACTCTGGCGAACTGCGCATGGCTGTGGAAGGCCAGGGTACTTACGCTATCACGCCGGAAGCGCTACTGATCCTGAAACTGATTATCGGAATCATGGTGTTGTTGCTGTTCATATTCATCATTGGTCGTGCCCTTCATCGTACTCGTAGTGATAGAGAAGAGGAAGACGGTGCGGAGGAAGTCAGTGAATCTCTCTGGTCATGGGATGGGTTTCAATTGGATTTTCGGTCTTTTTTGTCGAGATTTACCAAAAAGTTCAAAAGACAAAAGCACATAATACCGGCTATTCCTTCATACTCGGTAACGGTTGGTGTAGTAGGAGAGTCTCTGGATCACATGCTTACCGTTTCACAAATATACCAGGGACTGTTGAAGGAAGGGAACATGGCTGGCTTTCCACGTCGGCAGCCGGAGACTCCGTATGAGTATCAGGAGAGACTTCAAGCAGGCTTTCCACCTGGAGAGCCTGCGATTCAAGCCATTACAGCGGCATACACTGCACATCGCTATGGATTGGTGAACGCCTCCGTTGAACAGCTTGGTCTGTTGAACCAGCTGTGGCGTCGTCTTATAAATGTCATTAGAAGTGGCGGAACCGGAATCAACCACGAATGAGTCGGCTAATCCTGTTGCCAGTGATGCCATGTCAATAGTGTCCTGAATTGCCTGGGCTGAAGGCTCCGGTAGTCTGCTTATGTAGATCAATTTCTCGTGAACGTTCGGAATCACTTCCATGCTGATGGCTCAGGCGAGGAAGCATTGCTGTGCCATATGATTTTCGGTCTAGACGATGACAGTGTAGTGTTCGTCTGACGCTGTCATGGGAGTGGTTGTTGGAAACGGTATCGAGATAAAAGTTGGAATTGGCCGTATGGGAGGACTCTTCGTCTGGCGTATGGATTAAAGTTGCAGAGGCTGTGGGAGATGATGGGGAAGAATGTGTCAGGATAGCTTCAATGCCTAAGTTTGGAACCACCACTGTTAAATATGGACAGAATTAAGAATCTCAATCCATAATAAAGAAACAATAGTCTTTTTGTTAAACTGACGGAGTCTAACTATGTGGAATTCACGTATCAGAGTGCTGTTGAGGCCAGGGCTAGGGTTGAAGCGATGGTTATTGCTACTCATACTTGGCATAGTCTTGTTTAGTTTTGGGGTCGGATTTGCCATGGCAATCTCTGTAAGCCCCAAGGTCTTGCCTGTATTGCAGGCTATCACGCTGGGAGAGCTTGATCCTATGGCACGGGGCACTATATTTATAGTGGTTGGATTGGTATTTGGTATTTTGGCCTCTCATCAGATCTACCTGTGGGTTCTTGCAGGAGCATCCTACCAGCGTGGAGGAACGGATATTCTGACGGCAGTGAATCGGATGCAGCGCCAGAATCGTGGGCGTCGTGTTGTAGCAATTGGGGGAGGTACGGGAGTTTCCACACTGCTGCGTGGACTCAAACATATAACAGGTAACCTCACCGCTATTGTTACTATTGCGGATGATGGCGGAAGCTCAGGTCGGTTGCGGGAAGATATGCACATGCCTCCTCCGGGGGATGCCAGAAACTGTTTGATCGCTCTCTCGGAATCAAGTCCACTCATGGAAGAATTGTTCGACTACCGGTTCAATGTAGGATCATATTTGAATGGACACAGCCTTGGTAATTTACTGTTGGCAGCCCTTTACGAAAAACGAGGTGGATTCCAGGAGGGTCTTGAGGCCGCCGCTCAGCTTCTGGCTGTGTCGGGCAGTGTTGTGCCTGTGTCCAACAACATTGAGATGGTTCTAGTTGGTGAAACTGTCTCAGGAGAGATACTTAGAGGCGAATCTGCCATTGGCTATGCTGCTGAGCCGTTGAAGTTCGTCTGGATAGAACCACGGGAAGCTGAAGCAAACAACGCCGCTCTGGAAGCCATTCGCCAGGCAGAATTGATAGTTATTGGCCCAGGGAGTCTATATACCAGTATCATCCCTAATTTCCTGATTCCATTAATAAGTGAGGCTGTAACCGAATCTAAAGCACCAAAAATCTTTGTCTGCAACGTGGCTACACAGCCTCATGAAACTGATAACTATGGAGTGGAGGAACATCTGAAGGTATTTCAGTCACATACGGGTTTGGAAGTAACTCATGTGCTGGTGAACAACAAAGTGATCGACCTACCGGCTGAGTTGGGTCAGGTCGCGATCCAATCCATCTCTAGCATTGACGGTTTCAGAGGCAAGGTAATTTTGGCTGATGTGGTGGACGATAACTTTCCAACCAGACATGATCCAATGAAAATTGCGGCTGTTTTTGCAGAGACGAATTGGTGATTGAATAGCCTGTAATTTGTTGAGACCATACCTTGGTGGGGTCTTTAATGAAATGTAGCTCAGCGAATAACCAAAACATCCTTGAGGCATAGTGTGATGATTGTATAATGCCTATTGTTTCTGAACCTTGAAACTTAGACAAGTATGTGTGTTATGAGGGAATTTGGTTGAGGTAGGCTTGTATTAGTATCGATTGTAAATAGAGAGGTTCTTACGCTGAAGTGCATTGCCAACGTGGCGCTGGATCTGCCTAAAAGCATCGTAGTCCCATTCACTCACAAAAGTAATCGCCTCACCGCCGCGCCCCATTCTGCCTGTTCTGCCGATGCGGTGTACGTACTCTTCTACGTTTTGGGGCTGGTCGTAATTGATAACTCTGGATATGGATGGAATGTCTATGCCGCGAGCCGCAAGGTTGGTGG
Source organism: Dehalococcoidia bacterium (assembly GCA_963580875.1). Lineage (GTDB taxonomy): Bacteria > Chloroflexota > Dehalococcoidia > Lucifugimonadales > UBA2985 > JASLXI01. The sequence goes on along the minus strand of CAUZMC010000028.1, from coordinate 3,508 downwards.
CTACCAGTAGGCTTGCGGCTCCTGATCGGAAGCCCTGCATGGACCTATCTCGTTGAGACTGGCTCATACCACCATGAATTGCAGCCACTCTATGGCCATCGTGTCCCAAAAAATCCGCCACTCTCTCCACGGCGCGTTGAGTCCGGCAGAATATTATTGTTTGACCTTCCTGCGTTTTTGACAGGACTTCCTTTAGTCCGGAGTTGCGGTCTCGCATTGCCACTTCATAATAGATCTGTTCCACTCCAGATACTGTCTGGGATTCTGTGCCAACTCGGATCCATTCAGGAGATTTCAAATGTTTGCTGACCATTCTCCGTATGGCCATTGGCATGGTAGCTGAAAACAGAGCCGTCTGCCGTGAGTCTGGAGTCTGACGTAGTATTTCCTCTATGGCTTCGGCAAAGCCAATATCCAGCATTTCATCGGCTTCGTCCAAGACGGCGAATTTCGCGGATTTTAAATTAAGTGTGCGTCGGCTAAGATGGTCGAGCATTCTGCCGGGTGTCCCAACCACAACGTGGGCTCCGCGTCTCAGATCTCGCATCTGGCGTTCTATGTTTTGGCCTCCGTAGATTGCAACAACTCGGATACCTCTCTTCATTCCGATACGAGCAAGTTCCGCTGTAACCTGTACTGCCAACTCTCTGGTGGGCGTAAGCACCATCCCTTGGACTTCTGATTGCAGTGTATTGATGGATTCAGCAAGAGGAATGCCAAAGGCGGCTGTCTTGCCTGTTCCAGTTTGGGCCTGGCCTACAACATCTTTGCCTTCAAGGAGAGTAGGGATTACCTCGTTTTGTATTGGAGTCGGCTGCTCATATCCCATTTCTTTCAAAGCGGAGGCAATTGGTATTGAAAGATCTAGATTCCCGAATTTTTGGTCCCTGGGAAGTGGAGCAGATGCAGAATCTGGTGGTCTTGCTGTTTCATTACGAGGAGGTAATCCACGGAAGCGGTTTGACCTTGATCTGTTGAAGTTGTTGTTATTGGAATCCCGATTTGGTCTAAATGATGGCGTAACTATGAGCATGTACCTTCTTTTTAAATTCGTGGCTCTGACAGAGAATTACATGGGGGAATTGGCACGTAAAGAAGTTACACACCCTTTTCAACATCTAGCACTGTAAGGTCACTGTTTACCAGTATATTGCAAAACTGGAGAAATTGAAAGCTTTCAATTTCTCACTCGCCATGGCATCGCTTGTATTTCTTGCCGCTTCCGCACGGGCACTTTTCGTTCCGCCCGATTTTCCCGTTTTGCCGGAGTATGAACCGCTTCTCTTCACAACTGGCACAGGTACATGCCGGAGGATGTTTTGCGTACCAGGTGGGTCTTACCATCTGTAATCCCTCTTTCGTGTTGCTGTAATCTTATTCGGGTGCAATTCTATAACGACCAAGCATGTAATGGCTATGGCAAGCAATCATTGCAGTCATTATTTCAGTTTGCCAATTACATGCTTGGTCGTTTCGGTAGTTATTTAAGTACTGTGACGTGTTCACACTGAATATAGTAGCCGGAATCTGTGGCAAACGCCTGTGCATTAGCCAGTGACGAACCAGCGAAATAAAAATTTTGACCGCCAAAGATTGGGCTAATGATCAGCGTAAAATGATGTGGTTTTGTATTCTATCTATAAGAGCGAGTTAACAGTGAATCCGTCAATACTGCTATATCTTATGTTTGTTAGAGACATCGAAGAATGACTCTGCAATTAAAAACGCCTCTTTCCGATGCCGGCTGGATAATTCCACATATGGCATATGGCATATGGCATATGGCAGGAGGAATACTGCCGTTTTGGCCTGTGATAATCAAGCTTTGATGAACAGGTTTATTCTGGAATCTCTGACGAAAAATGATGTAACAGCCATCGCTAGGGGATCCATCAATGAAGCAAATACTTACTCTCTCATACTTTGCTATATATTGCGCGGTTACTACGTTCTCATAGCTGAGAAAAGCAGGGTAATGCTTCGGCCTGTCCTCCACAGCGGAATTTACTACTACTTCACTAGTCACATTTATTAGCTTTATTTCGAGGCCTTGAACATTGTTCTGGAATGCCAGCCAAACATCAGTGATGGTTCTCAGTCTGGTCAGACTATAGAGATAGGCGATTTCTTAGGTATGCCGTATGATTGGATAGATGTGGACTATTCGTGGAAATTACCGCTGGTATCTGCTACTGCTCCTGTTGCTAACTGCGATTGTAGTATCGGCATGTGGCATGCTAGGGCACATGGGTCGCGTTGGGACACGTCCTGAAATCACTCCATCGCCTACTGTCGCTCTGGGTGGGTTGGCCACCGTTAGCTACCGCGAGGAGATAGCTCCAATTCTTGGAAAGAACTGTACATCATGCCACGGTGGTGAGATAGGCCTTTATCTAGACTCCTACGATACTTTGATGGCAGGCAGCTCTTGGGGCAAAGTCGTAATTCCTGGTGACATGGCATTGAGCACTCTTGTACAGCGTATCAATGGTGAGATACAGCCGCAGATGCCACTGAACAGGCAATCCATGTCGACAGAGGATATTACGTTGATCGAGACATGGGTAATGGAAGGCGCACTTAACAACTGAGCTTCATGTAATTTGAGTTGGAAAAGTCTCCAACGACAAATTACGCCTCTATCTATCATAGTGGTTAATGGTTTTTTCGATTGTCTTAAAGCTGTGCCTCGCTATGCCAGTGCCTGGGCTATTCTTGCACTGCTGTGGCCGTAGATATGTAGATATAAGTCCTTTGCATATATCTTGTTCTTGAGAGCCTGGTTCCCTTTGTGGAGCAGGCTATCATGCACTGCTATTATGCATTATAATACGCTTATCATAGGGATATTTCGGCGGACAATATTTAGAGAATGAGGTGAAATATGTCGAAGCTCATACCGGTACCTGATGATTTCAGCAAGCCTTTCTGGGACGCCATCAACGAGAAGCGGCTGATGGTGCAGAACTGCACCGGTTGCAACACCCTACAGTACCCCCCAAGGCCTGCCTGTCAGCACTGTGGCGTTGATAAATTGGAATGGAAAGAGACAAGCGGGAAGGGTCATATCCTGTCGTTCTTTGTTACGTATGACGGTAGGTATCAGAGGCGAATACCAGATCAGCCATATAACGTGGCCATCGTAACTCTGGACGAAGACCCAGGGATCAACTTCTATGCCAATCTGGGTGGACAGCCACCAAAGCAAGTCCCAGTAGGTGCAGCGGTAGAGGTAATATTTGAAGAGGTTGCTCCCGGCCAGCTTATCCATGATTGGAGAGTTGTATAATACCCTGAATGTTCATCAGGATCGGAATATCCTTACAGTTTACAAAAAAAGGAGTTATCGATGACTACGGAATACACTGGATGGAGACGAGATAAAGAAGGTTTGGGGCTATGGGATGGTCAGGGCAAAGTAGCGATTGTTGGAATGGGCCAGTCAGATGTTGACCGACGCTGGGATGGCGTTTCAATGGATAAGACATATGGTGCTTATGGTATAAAG
>CAUZMC010000027.1:0-18392 GCA_963580875.1 Dehalococcoidia bacterium | reverse complement strand
AAGCATTGAATACGCAAGTGCGGTCTACATGTACGAGAGCGACTACCCGCTAACCACAGATCTGGTTGAACTGGTCATCTACGAAAGCACCAACAACGGAGAAGCCATAAAAGTAAAATCTCATACACTTGTAGTTAACGGCGCCGACCCAGATACCCAACTCATGAATGCATTGGAACTTGTGGGGTTGGAGAACACTGGAGACCGCACATTTGTGCCGGATATATCACAACCTGGAATAATGGATTTGCTAAGGTTTTCCCTTCCTTCCCAAACAGTAGACCTGGACGTTCAAACCAGTATGAGTGGAGGTCAAATACTTCAGGTAGACCTTGGCTTCGCCATTACAACCCCCGTACCTCCCGGCGCACACGAGATTGCCTATACATTCCGTTCACCATATTCTGGCGGTAAACTGACTTTTGATCACGCTCTTCCATTTGGGGCCGATACATTCCGTGTACTCTTTCTTAATGATATAGGCAAGGCCACAGGAGACAGGCTGGAGGAACTGGAAGGCCTTATCCTTGGAGAAAGAGATTATCAACTCCTAGAAGCAACTACTCTTGAGGTAGGAGCCAAGCTAGCATTGGAATTCACCGGCCTGCCAAAGCCATCCCTATGGCAGCGCTTGCAAAACACCGTATCCAGTGCCAACTTCTTGAGCTTGGTAATTCCAGGAGCATTCGGCATATCTCTAGTTGCACTTCTGGCGTATGTACTTTTACGCAAGAAAGGCCTTTCGGCGACGTACGCTGGGAATACCTCAGGCCACGCCAATATTATAGAGGCTATTGCACATCTTGATAACGAATTCGACCAGAGAGAAATCGGAAAGCAGGAGTACCTACAGCGTAGGAACGAACTAAAGAGCCAAGTTCTCAATCAGCCATTATCGTCCTCACATACAGAAACCAAACCTACATCTGAAGAAACTATCTCTCAAGACAAACCCAACGCAGAAACCGATAGGTCGTAGCTTTGAACAACCGCACTGCCATAATGGGTCTCTCCTTGTTAATACTGGTGGGGTTTTTCTCGCTTTTGGGCTGGGCGCTCGCACGCTCAGGAGGAGTACCAAGTGGAAGTGGAGTCAATAATGTCTTTGGGGAAATAGACATCCAGGAAGGGCCAGCACCGGATTTTACCTTGGAGACCATAGACGGCAAGTCTATCACTCTGAGCAGCTTAAGAGGTAAGGTGGTACTGATAGACTTCTGGGCTTCCTGGTGTCCGCCCTGCCGCGAAGAGGCTCCACGTTTATCCCAAGTTTACAAAGAGTATGAGAGCCAAGGAGTGGAATTCATTGGGATAAGCATCTGGGATAGACTCAACGACGCTAAAGACTACATCAAACGATTCGACGTAACGTACCCATCTGGTCTCGACACGCAGGGCACAATCCTAGTGGATTACGGAGTAAGGGGCATACCAGAAAAATTCTTCATAGACACTCAAGGAAAACTGGTTGCAAAGTTCATCGGCCCTTCAAATACGGATGGACTCAGGAAAACTCTTGACCAACTACTGGCTGCCAAAAACTAGCATTACTCCATACCCCAGTATTTGGCAGGCGATGTATTAGTCTGAAAAGTTCCTGTTAACAGGCCATCTCAACTAAAGGCCTCCACCGTTCCTCAACACATGCCATTTCTTCAATATCTCAACGTCCCTTGGGAAGGCCAAAGGTGGCAATTCCTCCAGCGAGAAATATCCCAATTCAGATACCTCAGGACCAGCCATGACCTCACCATTCGTGTTAACACTGTCGAAGGCGGCCACAACCACTGGATGTCCATCTTCGGAAAAAAGCCCAATCAGTCCTGTTATATCAACAATTAGGCCTGTTTCCTCCATAACTTCCCTAGCTGCCGCATGCTCCACAATCTCACCTCTGTCAACGTAGCCGCCTGGAAGGCTCCATAGACCCAAGCCTGGCTGTATCAGACGACGCACCATCAATACCTTCCCGTCCTGCTCCACAACCACAGTCGCAGCGACTTTAGGATCGTAGTAGACCACCCTGCCGCAATTTGGACAAACAGGCCTAAGCGAACCCTGATCCTCTCTCATTACCAGGATTGTGCCACAATTTTGACAATACTTGTCACCTTCCATCATTGGCCTCGAATATACCATAATTTTGCGCTCTAGGCTTACACACTCCACAATCATCACGGCCTTGTACGATGAGCCATGCCCAATTAGAATGAGACAAATGAAAATCCTAGCGATAGACATAGGTACCGGAACCCAAGACATACTCCTGTTCGACTCCAGCCAGGCCGTGGAGAACTCTATCCAGCTTGTAATGCCTGCCCCAACCGTCATCGCATCACGCAGGATTCGAGCCGCCACGGCTGTGGGTAATTCCATAGTGCTAACCGGCACCAATATGGGAGGAGGACCAGTGACAGGAGCGGTACGAGAACACATCGGAGCCGGCTTCTCCGTCCATGCAACTCCAACGGCGGCCGTCACATTCGATGACGACCTAGATATTGTGAAGGCAATGGGGATAAACATTGTCGCTGAAGAGGAAGCATCCAGTCTTCTGGGAGCCCGTGTGGTGCTTGGCGACCTTGACCTAAGCATGGTGCGCCAAGCACTGGAAGCCTTTGAGGTGAATCCAATCTGGGATACTCTGGCTGTTGCAGTCTTCGATCACGGAAACTCACCGCCAGGATACAGCGACAGGAAATTCCGCTTCGATCATCTCCGTCAACAAGTGGTTGGCAGTCAACGCGATGTAATCTCATTCGTATACTTAGCAGATGAGGTGCCAGACTACCTCACACGCATGAAAGCCGTAGCCGACACTGCTGGCAACGATACTCCGTTAATTCTCATTGACACGGCCGAAGCCGCGGTCATAGGTTCACTGGAAGACCCACATGTTGCAGAACAGCAGTGCAAGGTGGTGGCGAACTTGGGGAATGAGCACACCTTAGCCTTTCATTTACACGGCAGCACTATTTGTGGAATTTTCGAACATCACACTCACCTCTTGTCGCAGAAACGCTTGGAGGAACACCTACAAGCCCTAGTACACGGCAATATAGATGGAGACGCGGTGTGGAGCGAACAAGGTCATGGTGCCATAGTCGTTCAGGGTGGCGAGAAACTGGGATTCCTCAGCGTGATTGGCCCAATGAGGGGGATGCTAGAGGGTTCAGACCTTAACCCATATTTTGCTACGCCCCACGGGTCGATGATGATGGCTGGATCCTTCGGTCTCATTCGCGGCTGTGCGGAGCGAATGCCGTCACACCGTGAAGAGATAATGACCGCTCTACGAACTATCGGCGATGGACTTGGGCACGCACACTAACAAGCAGTACGCACAATACCTACACCTCTGTATTCTCAAAGCCAAAGTAACAGAGATAACCGTTGATAGCGCAATTCATAGCCGACAATGATCTGCATATGGCCATTCACATGACGGCAATTCAACTCAACCTAAGACCTGTACAATGCTGAGAGGCTTTTGCAAAGTCCACTGTTTGAAAATAATCGACTCCACAAATAGATCGCGACCTGTACTTGCCCCTACAGACCCTAGTAGTTACATAAAGAGATAGTCAATTATCTGTTACCTCTTTCCGACATACTCCATTACAATATTAATCCGCACACTGCCCAGCTTGAGGTAAATTACTTCCCGTTCGCCAAGGGATTTAGATATGTGCGGTGATAATGTATAATCCCGTCTGCCATTCATTCAAAAAGGATACGATTGTTTACCATACAGTGTGATTTCGACGACACCATCACAGTCAACGACTTAGGCAGTGCGCTATTGGAGAGCTTTGCCCCGGTTCAAAGCGACTGGCAAATGGCGGACGATAACTATCACGCGGGACGAATTAGCGTGGAAGAATGTCAGCGTATACAGTACGCAAATATAAAGATAGGGCGAAAAGAAATCATTGAGTTTGCTGTAAGCGAAGTGAAGATAAGGCCTGGTTTTTCACAGGTAGTGGAGTACTGCCACAGGGAAGGCATGCGGTTTGTGATAGTCAGCAACGGCCTTGATATTTACATAGACGCCATTCTGGAAAATCTGGGATTGGCAGACATAGAGAGATATTCTGGACATGGAAGGATCACAGATAGTGGTATAGCAGTGGATTACATTGATCCAACAGGCACACAGTTAATGGAAAACTTCAAGACCTCCTGCTTGAAATACCTGCAGATCTGGAAGCAACCAATAATCTGCATTGGTGATAGCGTCTCAGACATACCTCCAGCCTTAGAGGCCGACCACGTAATAGCCAGAAGCGAATTGAAAGACCACTTCCAACGCCAGGGCCTTTCTCATTTCACTTTCGATACATTCTACGATGTTCAGTCTCTCCTTGACAGATTGATTCATTCTTGAAGCAGGTGGTGCAGGAAGATATAGTCGCTTATATCTTTGAGACAGCCATCGCTTATCAACACAAGACAAGATATATTTTCTAGAGGGGACATTTTCCATGGACACAATGCATTGGAATGAAGTGCCAAAAGACCGACTCATTGAAAAATCAGAGGCGCATTGTCACTGTAGAAAATGTTCTACTTGGACGTATATACTTCACCCAGCGCTCCAAGGTACCAACCTACACTCACGAAAGTAATCAGATTACCAACGTCATAAGAACGGCGCAATTTTATTTATTATCGACTGCCAACAGATAGTTGTACACACTTGAAAATACAGACTAAACAGGATACCTTCAAACAAATTCTCTCAGACTGACTAGACAGCTATGATGCCTATCTACCTGAGGATTCACATCAGTGCTAACATGAAAGAGCATCATCAAAAATAAGAGGCCCCGAGGATTCCTCCGGAGCCTCTTATTTAGTTACATGTAATCTACGTAAACTGGCCCAGTTCTACTCTTATACTCACAACTGAGATACTCTACTGTTATATCACACGGCTCTCTCTGAGAATCACCAATTCATCCTGACTCAGGCCCATATCATCTGAGAAGAATTTCTCATTGTCCTCACCCAGCAATGGAGGCCGGCGCCGCATCTGCCACGGGGTTCTGCTGAATATAGCTGGAGCCCCAGGATAAGCAAAGGATTTACCGAGTTCTGGGTGTTCCACCTGTGGGAAAAATCCTCTATCATCCCGGAAATGCTCATCGTCTAGGTTCTCCTCTGGTGAGCGAATCACCGCCCACGCAAGCCGTATCTTCTGACCGCCATGATATATATCATCGGCCGTCTGACTTGCTATGAATTCCGTGATACGGTCTCTCAGGAAGTCCATCTCAGGCCCATTGCGCACACCTTGGCTGATAAGTTCACGGTATTTGTCATCTTTAAGCCCCTCGGCCATCCCTTTCTCGTCCATCCATTCCACCAATCTGTTCCAGCGGTCCAATGATCTAGGTGGAATATCAAAACCATTTACCAGCTTGCCGTCGGAGCTCACATACTGTGTTGACGGAGTGGGTGTCAAACCATGATGGCGTCCTGTCTGCCTCATCGGCACCTTACGGTCGAAGAACCAGTTGGGCATAGCCGCTTCAGTCGTGCATGAAAGTGCCTCGTGGATGGATACGTCAACCCACTGGCCCTGATCAGTCATGTCCCGGTATAAAACAGCTGTCATTGTACCGATGACAGCGAAATTGCATCCCGTTGCATATCCTATCCAACCATCACAGCACATTGGAGGAGAGTCAGGTAGGGTGTCGTAGCCAGAGCTTGCCATTGGCCCACCCATTGCCATGGACACAAGATCAGAACCCTTTAAATCACGGTACGGTCCTGTTTGTCCGAACAGAGTAAGAGACGTCATTATTAACCGTGGGTTAATCTTGGAGAGGGTCTCATACCCAAGGCCAAGAGAGTCCAGATAGCCAGGTTGGAAGGATTCCAAAACAACGTCAGCCTTCTTCACCATCTCTTTCATGAGCTGGACACCCTTTGCAGTGGTGATGTCGAGGGTAATGCTCTCCTTGTTGGTGCTGTTATACCAGAAAAGCAGGCTGTTATTTGGATCAGGCTTATCCTGGTAGAATGGACCTATATGTCTGGCTGGATGACCCTCAGGCGGCTCTACAATTGTGACTCTGGCCCCCATATCAGCCAGCATCTTACCAACATACATTCCCTTCTCATCTGTCAGATCCAAGACCACCATATCTTCTAGAGCCATGGGCTGAGTCTGTGAATTGCTTGATATAGTCATTCAACACTCCTGTATTTCAGTTTCCGAATCGTCCTACAACTACAATACGAGCGGCTAAAATACAGCCTGCTCAGCCATCTCGGTTATCTCTTCATCACTCATACCCAGTATTTCCTTAAGAACGTACTCGTTATCCGCACCCAAAGGTGGAGATGCCTGGCGAATCTTGGCGCCTTCCGTATGTGAGAATTTTATTGGAAGGCTGTCCGTTTCAAAAGGTTCGTTTATCTCCCTATGAACGACCTTCTGTATGAACTCTCTTGATCTGAGCTGTGGGTCTCGAACAATCTTGTCCTCATTCGTCTGAACAGCTCCAGCCGCAATGCCGGCACTCTGGAGACGGTACATAACCTCATGTGGCATTTTATCGATAGTCCACTCCTCAATGAGACGGTCCAACTCGTCCTCATTGAGAATCCTATCAACGTTCGAAGAAAACTTTGGATCGTTTGTCCATGCAGGTGAACCGATGGCAACGCAGAAATTGCCCCAATCCTCTTCCGTAAATATGGATATGGCACACCAGCGCCGCCTCGGCTCGCCGCTAACGATCTCGTCGTCACCTGCACAGCGATATGTGTTATGAGGGGCCACACGCGGATGAGTGGAACGGTTGCCAGGAGGATTGCCGGCGCGACGATATGGACGTCCGTTGACCGTATAATCCAGCACGGCAGGGCCAGTAAGAACCATGCCGGATTCCACCTGAGAAACATCAAGCCACTGACCTTCGCCTGTACGATTGCGGTGATGCAAGGCCATCAGAGTTGCAATTGCAGCATTATATCCGGCAGTGTGATCAAGGAAACTATATCCCCATCCGGCGGGACGCTCTCCAGGCAATCCGGACATGAAAGTGAGCCCAGATAGTGCCTGTGCTGTGGGACCCCACGTGCTGTAGTCACGGTAGCGTCCAATGTGGCCAAATCCAGTGATGCTGACATATATGATGTCTTTTTTGAGTTCACACTGCTCCTCGTAGGAGAGACCCCAACGCTCCAGCACTCGAGAGCTGAAGTTTTCGATGACGATATCTGAGACACCAACAAGACGTTTAATTAGTTCCAACCCTGCTGGCATCAGAGCGTTAACGGTTATTCCAAGTTTACTGCGGTTGAAGTATTCGAACATTCCGCTACGGTTTGGCCCAGGAATTCCACCGATACCACCAAGCATTGCAGACCTAGTGACGTCCATGGCTTGTCCCTGCTCTACCTTGATTACTTGTGCACCCATATCTCCCAAAATACGTGTGCATTGGGGACCTGCGACGATGTGCGTAAAATCCAGTACCCGGATGCCTTCCAAGGGCAGCGGCTTTGTCATCATATCCTCCTATATCTCGTATTTCGTTCTGGCCCGGATAGAGTTTGCTACAGGTTTATCCAGTGTCAAAGCTAGGGTCATTAGCCAGGAATATAGCACTGCCATTTCTCCTATGTCAATCCTAGGCAGATAGGCAGTTTTCGTAAAATTTACGCGAACCTAAAAGCAAAAACTGACATGCATGTACGCTCACTAGTCCAGATGGCGGGTTATGGAAAAATCGCATCACTTCGTTAATTCAGATCATCCACATTCACAAAACACAGAGTTAGATAAATCAAAACCCTTACCACATACACGAAGGGTCAGTATTGCACAGATCCCTGCACGACACAGTTGCTAACCACGATAAAGCGACAGGTTACCAGCCCGGAACAAGCAGTAGACGTCAATGATTAGCAATCATCGAAAGAGAACCTGCACTCCCGCCATCACACCCATTGACTCAGCTAGACCAGCGTTCATTTCCATGGCATAACGAGCAGGCAGAGCGGAACTATATACCTTAAGAACATTATCCGCAACACCTATCTGAGGCTGCATCGTATATACATTCACCACAATACCCTTGGCATCTAAAAATAGAATGTCCAGTGGGATCATGGTGTTTTTCATCCAGAAGCTTAGGTACTTCTCTCTCTCGTACACAAAAAGCATGGCAGTATTTTCAGCAAGATTCGTCCGGTTCATAAGACCGTGAGAGCGCTCAGACTTAGTTATGGCCAACTCCAGTTGAAATAAATACCCCTCTATCAGAGCCTCATTGGCATCGTCAACACCGGTTGCAGGATCTAAAGACACGAAATCATTCATTGGATCGTGATTAGAAGTGGCGGTAGCTATCAAAGTAGGCGCAGAGGTTCTTGTCAGTGTAGCACTAGGCATCAGCGGAGCTTGAGAGTCGTATCCATCGCAAGCCACTGTCAACACTCCAACAACAGCCAAGATAGTGATACCAAAAATGAATGTCTTCATATCACTCAATAGCCCGAGCAGCTACACTGCACGAGAGGCAGGTAAGCTACTGTCATCAGACTGGACGGAAAGTTCCTGGTCACGGAACTGGGCCTCATAAAGCTGGGAATATAGGCTGCCTCTTGTCAACAGATCGTTGTGTTTCCCGCGTTCAACGATACGACCCCCATCTATTACCAAAATCTGGTCGGCTTTGAGAATTGTAGAAAGACGATGCGCTATGACCAAAGCAGTACGTTCTTGTAACAGAGGCTCCAATGCACGCTGTATCAAGCGCTCAGAGACCGAGTCCAGAGATGAAGTAGCTTCATCCAAAACAATGATACGTGAATTCTCAAGAATGACTCTAGCAATGGCGAGCCTTTGCCTTTCACCACCGGACAGACGGTAGCCGCGCTCGCCAACTATGGTGTCGAACCCCCATGGCATGTTCATGATGGTATCGTAGAGTTGAGCGTCGCGGCAAGCCTGTTCCAATTCTTCATCGACTGCATCTGGACGAGCGTACAGAAGGTTCTGCCTCACTGATTCGTGGTACACAAAGGTATCCTGTGTCACCATCCCTATCTGCTCCCGCAATGACGAAAGAGTTATCTTACTGACATCATGGTCATCGAGAAGAACGCTTCCAAAGATAGGATCATAGAAGCGCGGCACCAGATATGTAATTGTGGTCTTACCAGCTCCACTTGGCCCAACAAGAGCAACTGTCTGCCCAGGCTCCACTATGAAAGATACATCCTTTAGGACCGGATGCCCATCCAGGTAGTGAAACGAGACATCCTTGAATTCCACCCGGCCATTCACACTCGGCAATACGTCTGCATCCTTGGCGTCGGCAATCTCAGTATTCATGTCAAGGTACTGAAAGATACGGTCGAAAAGCGCCAAAGACGCGGTGACATCAACGTGTACGCTAGCCAATGAAGATGCAGGCCCATATAAACGGCTCAGATAAGCTACAAAGGCAACTACAGTGCCGACTGTCATGGATTCTCGCAATACCAACCATCCTCCCATCCAGTAGACCATTGCAGGCCCAAGTGTGCCAAAGAGACCCATGATCATGAAGTACCATCGCCCCACCAGCGCTTGACGTATCTGGAGTCTCATGATTTCCCAGTTTTTCCTTCTAAATTTCTCGCGCTCTTCTTGTTCCTGACCGAAAATCTTCATGAGGATGTACCCGCCCACGCTGAGCGTCTCCTGAAGAATGTTGGTCAAGTCTGCCCTCTGTTCCTGGATACTACGAGTTATGTCTTGACGAATCCGTCCTACTCTACGTGTAGGAATTATGAATAATGGCAATATAACCACCGAAACGATGGCCAGAGGCCAACTCAAGTAGAAGATCATAACCAGGGTCGTACTCAGAATCACGACGTTGGAGACAATACTAACCAAGGTGCCGGTAACCACATTCTGTATCCCTGCCACGTCGCTATTCAAGCGAGATATGGTCTCACCGGTCCGTACGCTGATGAAAAAACCAAGGTGTAGGCTTTGAAGATGACGGTAGAGGTGGTTCCGCATGTCGTACATCACTCCCTGGCCTATCAGATTGCTCAGATAGTTCTGCGCAACTCCAATGAACCCAGTGATCAATGATGCAACCACCATTCCAACCGCCAGTATACTGAGCAAGGACATATCTTTCTCAGGTATGGCATTGTCTATCAAAGTACGGATTAGCAGCGGAGGCACAAGACCAATAATAGCTGCAGCCAGAATCCACATCAGTATGAATCCTGCCTTGCGTTTATATGACAGGAAGTAGCTGAGCACACGCCGGACTGTGACGGTGGTGATCGACACAGTTGGATTTGAGGAATCGCTGCGACCTCCACCATGACTGTCCATATTGCCCATTCCAGAATGATCCATGCGAACGTAAACTCCCTGTGACAGACTCATAGCGCACACTTTTCAACAGTGCCCGAAGCTAAATCCCAGAATCTCAAGTTTAACGGTAATCCATAAAGCCAGCAATGCTTGATAGCTATCACGGAGTCTTTTGTAAGACTTCGTGATAGAATGACATCAGTAATCTTATACTAGCTCCACAACATTTACAGAATTGACAATTGATAGGAGGATAGGAAAATATGAATACAGACCAACTTAGAGAACTCCTCCCTGTTACCCGCGACCTCATATACATGAACACAGGTTGGGCCGGGCCTACGACTACTCAGGTTCTCCGCCGCATCGCAGAAACTCTGGAGCAGGAGTCCGCAGTCGGCCCTGCCAGTGCCAAAGGTGTAGCTATCGGACGTGAAGCCAACAATGAAGCCCGCGTTGCCGTAGCATCCATGCTCAACGCCGCAGAAGTTGACGTAACTCTCACACACAGCACCAGAGAGGGAGTGAACGTCGTTCTATACGGCATGGACTGGAAACCAGGTGATGAACTTCTGATATGCGACCTTGAGCACCCAGCTCTAACTTCTCCAGCCAATGTTCTAGCACAGCGTATGGGAGTAAAGGTGAACTCCGTGGCTATTCCAGCGCTATCCCAACAGTCTGAGATTCTCAACCTTGTGAAGTCTGCACTGAACAAACGCACAAAGATTGTAGCCCTTAGTCACATCCAATACACCTGCGGACTGCGAATGCCGATCAAGGAAATATCCAGCATGGCTCACGAAATGGGCATACCTGTACTCGTGGACGGCGCTCAGAGCTTCGGGCAGATTGACGTGAATGTCGATGACCTTGGATGCGATTTCTACGCCCTGTCAGGCCAAAAGTGGCTGATGGGTCCTGTAGGAACAGGTGCATTATACGTCCATCCTGAGCGGCGGAATATGATCGAGCCTCTCTTTTCCACTAATGCTCTGGAAGCAAGCCATGATACGACGGAACGTCGCCCGCTGGCGCGTTTCGGACTTGTATCACAGAGCCCTGGATTGGCAGCCGGGTTCTCAGAGAGTATCCGCATAGCCTCTGAAATTGGCATTGGCAATATAGAGCAGCACGCTATGAGCCTTGCAGATCTCCTGCGAGAACGTATCGCTGCCACCGTCGGTTGCAATATTCTAAGCCCCACATTGCCTGAGTCCGCCTGCGGTCTTGTTACAGTCGGTCTTGACGGCTGGCCACCTGAAGAGTTGGTTACCACACTACAAGAGCGATTCGGCATCGTCGGCAGAACAGTACAAGGCCCAGACGGAATCCGCTTCAGCACGCACTTTTTCAACACTCCAAGTGAGGTAGAAAAGGTGCGTGACACATTGGAGCAACTAGCAATCGAAAAATATAAACCAGCCTAGTGTCAGTTTAAAGCCACTTCTACAGACACTATTGGCTGCACACAGATGGATTATTACCGACACCCACCTGTCGTCGCCTTCCTAATGCAAGCTCCAGCCTGCAATGGCAATGCATTGTAGGGATTTGATCTCAGTTTACACGCCATTGATATTGCCACACCACACATCTGTACTGATTTAATAACATAGCTCTCGTAAGGGTAGTGTTATGGAAGGCAATATCAAAAACTGAGACCACAGCTTGGTTAGATGGTGATGCAGCACTTGCGGAGCATCAGTCCAATCCTTCTGCTTACGACGGACACAAGTGTTAATCAAAAGGCGTGTGATAATCTAAAACACGCTCTTATATAGGATATACTACATTCCAGCTTGCAAATTATTTGAGGTCACGCCAATTACACGAGTCACTTTGTATTGGTGGAGCCGCTGATCAACCTGCCGCAAGGTGAGAGCGTGGCTCCGCGAAAAAGGTATAGACATAGAGGACCGGGACTTCTTTCAAGACCGCCTCAGCGAGGATGAGTTACTCCTGTTATTACAGGGGCGAAATGTGGCAGAGATATTTTCATGGACCAGCCCGTCGTTTAAGGCCCTTGAACTCGCACCATCTGAGCTTGATGACGATGCTCTACTGCAACTGATGCTTCAAGAACCTCGTCTCATCAGGCGTCCTTTGATAAAAATTGGAGACAAGCTCATAATAGGCGGCTCACAGAATGTACTAGACAAGGCATTTCCTTAGCCTGGCATCTACTCCGAGGCAGATGGCTCAGAGTACAAGAGTGACAAAGGATAGCTCTCCACCTCTTTTTCAGCAGACGATTTACGCCCTTCAATGTCGCGAATCGCTGACACGGTTGCCTGGCAAGTGGCACACCAGACATCGTCCACTGCTGAAAGCATAAGGTTCTCTTTTTTCTCAAAGAAGGTTCCAACCTCTGAGTTGCACACCCCGCAAAGCTGGATCACAGCAATCATGTCTGCAGGCATTTCACCCTCCGAAATCTATCAAAATTCTCGATGCCATACTATATTGTCCATTGTAGCGTACAGTCAGCACATTTATAAAAGTGTTCACTTTTATAAATCCCCACACCAACAGTCACGCTGATCAGTCCATAAAGCACCAACACAAAAATCCACTGCACTGTCAACACCGCAAGGAACACCCATATTATAGAGGTAGACCAGAGAAAAACTAGACCACGCATCGCTCTTCTCCGCCATAAAGTTCTTTCTGGTTCCCAGGGCACATGAACAGCCGAGGCACGACACCTTGGGCACTCTATAAATCTCTTGCGTGGAATGGATTCCATAGCTTAGTTCACTAACAGACGTCGATTTCTTACATACATTTCAGACGTCGCAAGCCTTTCTACGATTCAAGCCTGCCAAGTAGCCTTTCGGCCCACTGAAGAAGCAGATCCTCTACGTCTGTGCCGCAATGAGGACACTCTGAGTCACCGAACCGAATTCGCGTCCCACACAACCCACAGACCACAACTTCGTACAGGCTATTCAATACCTTTATTATCTGGTCGTCTTTATTCAACATTGGCATCCTCAAACAAAGAATACGGTCATGCCCTATTCATTTACTGTCGCCGAATATCCCGTTTCCATTATTCCTACATACACTATGGCATACAGAACTAAGTACATCCCACCATCTATTCTAACAGCCATGTCCAAAACATGACGAGACTAATTAGAATTAATGAATGGAATAATTGCATCATCAAACCTAAATCCAACGTACGGCATACAAGCCGATATTATTAACATCTGAGAGTTGAAACCTGGCACCATGGATATGTACATATACAGCCTAATTATCTCGGCAGCAAAAGCACTGGATGGTAACTCAAACATCATCACCGTCTATCAGGCTCCAGCATCCCCAATCTCCATAGTAGTGAATCCAGCCACTTCTCCAGATAGCAATCTAAATTATAATCCGACAATCCCCTCGCAATCCCCTACCCTCAATACATTGGTACTCCATTCCAAACTCTTAAAAAGTTGCTTTCGAGTGTGATATATGCAAGTATACTCTTTGGTTTCACTCTTGTTCCCATCACGCTAGATATGGTCAATGACCAATCATATAAGTTCATTGTTACCAAATGAGCGAGCAAGAAAGGAGAAAATCATGGACATAACTGAGAAGTCGGATGCATCAATTAGCAAAGTTGATGATCCACGTATCTCCGTCAAATCCCTGTGGAAGGTGTTCGGGAAGAATCCGGAACAGGTATTGACCGCGGAGCACTATGAAAAGAGTAAAACAGAGATTCTGGAGGAGTTAGGCTGCGTTGTTGCCTTGCGAGATGTCAACTTTGAAGTTGCCAGCGGTGAGACCTTCGTGGTCATGGGACTTTCCGGCAGCGGGAAGTCCACCCTGATCCGCTGCCTGATACGCCTAATTGAGCCCAGTGCGGGGGAGATAAACGTTGATGGTGAGAACATTCTGAAATATAACGCGAGCCATCTTACTCAGTTTCGCCGTAAGAAGGTGGCCATGGTGTTCCAGCATTTCGGTCTGCTACCACACCGAAACATTATCGAGAACGTGGCTTGGGGGCTGGAGGTACAGGGGGTTGGCAAGAAAGAGCGGCTGATTGTGGCACAGGATACCCTGGAACAGGTTGGGCTGCAGGGATGGGAGCAATCCTACGCCAATGAGCTAAGCGGTGGAATGCAGCAGCGTGTTGGTCTCGCCCGAGCCCTCGCGGTGGATCCGGAGATCCTCCTAATGGACGAGCCTTTCAGCGCCCTGGACCCCCTGATCCGCAGAGAGATGCAGAATGAGATGGTACTTCTGCAAGAGCGGATAAATAAGACCATCATCTTTATCACCCATGACCTTGATGAGGCTCTTAAACTGGGAACCCGCATTGCCATTATGCGGGACGGGATGATCATACAAGTTGGCATACCAGAAGAGATCGTAAACAGCCCGGCAGATAGCTACGTGGAGGAGTTTACACTGGGTATTTCCAAGACCAAGATCCTGGGAGCCGCCAGCATAATGCAAGATCCGGATGCCGTAGTTTTCCCATGGCATGGCCCACGGATTGCACTACGCGCCATGAAAACCCACGACTTGGCCCACGCCTTTGTGGTGGATTCCGCAAAAAAGTTACATGGAGTCATCACAGAGAACCGGGCGGCGGATGCAGTGGCGCGTGGCATCACATCCTTCCAGGGTACTGACCTGATTGATACTAACATCTGCCCAGTCGTTTCTCCTGATACCTCCATAGATGACCTGCTTCACTTGGCAGCAGAGACCAGATGCCCCATTGCCGTGGTGGACAATAATGGCCGTTTTCTGGGTGTGGTGCCTAGAGCAGCCCTGCTGAGCAGTCTCGCTGAGGACAAGAGAACGGAGACCCTGGAAAAAGCCAATTCCCCAACATAGTAGATGTCCGCAAGTGGACATTGAAAAAATTTGACCCGGCCCGGTCATTAAAGGAGTTGACATGGACCTACTGAAAAGTATTTACGCAAGACGTTTGTTGAGCCCCATAGAGGCGTTTAGCCATGTGGGATTGAAAAGGACATTACTAACGCTAGTGGTTCTCCTGGTAATCGGAGACCTAATGATAGAGTACGTCAAAGGCCCTACACGTGACTTCTTCTTCCCCAGGCTCTACACATTCGTGTTCGTTGGGCTGGGGGGATGGATAATATGGATCTCCCTGAAACCCCTGGGCCTCTTAAAGTGGCGTCTGCTGGTTGGAGGAGTGATTGTAGCTGTGTTGGTGCTGTCAATAAAGATTGCACCAACTGAGTTCCCCAATCTCGCTCCGGGACAGGAGTACGTCAATGTTGAAACGAGCCGAGTAACCCTCGTGAAACCCGTTTCATTACACGTGCTTGGACTTGAAATTCGTCCGTATTCTCTGGGCAAAAGGATTGACGCTGTAGTGGAATGGATGGTAGAGCAATGGCGAGGCTTCTTTAGAACTATGACTACAAACCTGCTCAGTGCGCTAACTCCCCTGGAGAGGCTCCTGATGCGAATGCCCTGGTGGATCATGATTGGAGTGGTCGGGCTACTGGCTTGGAAGGTAAGTGGATACAAGGTGGCACTGCTCTCCATTGTGAGTCTTGTCATGATAGGACTGTTCGGGCTGTGGGGCCAGACTATGCGCACGCTAGCGGTGGTTGGGACAGCTACATTGATGTCTGTGGGGATATCCATACCACTGGGCATCGCCATGTCCAAAAACGATAAACTGGAAGGTGCACTGAAGCCCCTACTGGATGCCATGCAAACCATGCCAAGCTTTGTATATCTCATTCCAGCCATCTATTTCTTGGGACTGGGCAAGGTACCGGCGGTGATGGCTACCATGATCTACGCCATGCCACCGGCCATGCGAATGACCAATCTTGGCATCCGGCTGGTATCCCAAGACTTAGTGGAGGCGGCACGTTCCTTCGGAACGACTCCGTTGCAAATGCTTATCAAGATTCAGCTACCCATGGCACGCCCCACCATAATGGCTGGTGTAAACCAGACCATCATGATGGCCCTAGCCATGGTTGTAGTTGCATCCATGGTTGGAGCACGTGGATTGGGGTATGACATTCTGTCAGGCATCCAGAACTTGGAATTCGGCACTGGGCTGATGGCCGGCTTCGCCATTGTTATTCTGGCGGTGGTCATAGACCGTATCGCACAAGGCTTTGCTAGAGACCCTCGCAATAAGAGTGGCTCCTGAACCACATCTGGTGTCTCCACCCGCGAGAGTGATTGGCTTCAGAAGTGAATATGAAAAAGATTACTGTCAGAATCACGAATGATAAGACGTTCGTGATTCTGACAGTAATCTGAAATCCTCTGACATTCTCAATCGGATCAAATTTGACCAAATAGCTTAGAATTTAGTCAAACGTGCAAGCTTCCGTAAGAACGTTTTGTTTTGAAAAGTCGCCTTGTGCTGTAAATATTTCCGAAAGCGGGAACGTGCCTAGCAATTGTGATCTGATTTGACCAGAGAGTATGTGAGTAACTACACGGTTGAATTGTTTTCGGATTCCCAGCGTAAATCCAATCAACTCAAGTAGTTTCAAATATAATGTTCGCAGATCTAAAATGTACGATAATACCACCAATGGATCCTGCTATTACGTACCGAGCCTTTGCCTTCAGGATGTTAAACAATAATGAGCCCATGGTTCCAATAACCAGATCTGTCACAACATCTATCGCTTAAATACCAGCAAAACTTCCGATGCTCGCACCGATGAGATTCGGTTCGCCGAAGCAGGTTTATCGCTGCCCTTGGATAACTGGTCAGTAGTCATACTGCCACTTCCTACTCTAAGCACTCGATCCACTGATCGGCATAGAGAACCACTATGGCAGAGGGCAAACCGATTGTTGGTGACGCTTGCTCATCCCATGGTAAACGGAGTAAGCCACCGTAACAGCGCATGGATTGACCATTCGTGAAGAATCAAAAGAAAAAGAGAGGGAGTGGGGGGGGGGGGGGGGGTTGTACACCCCCCCCCCCCCCCCACTCGTATGCGTGAGACTTTTCGGTGTCAGGCTTTTAGGAAGGAGTTAGTTCTCCAGTGCCAGGGCTGCCTTCACCTTGGTCGCAACGTCAGCAGGGACCCAAGCGGTCCATTCCGCCTCATTGTTTCTAAGGTAGTAAACGGCCATTTCTTCCCAAGTCTTCTCATTATCACTTTTCCAGGCAGCCAAATCGGCTAGAGGAAGAGCTCCTATGAACATCTTGCCTAGGAAGTCCGTCACCTCTGGGGCCCGTTCCACTAGTGTCCCGGTAACTCCAGTATGAACGTCGTATGCTGGAAAGGCGCACCCTATGGTAGATTCGTAGGGCTCTGCTGCCGTTGCTATGTCCAGTGCGTCCTGACACTCCTGTGTCCACTCCGGCTCCTCCAGCATGGTCATGTCCAGATCGTGGATCAGCTTGGTGGGCGCCCAGTAGTAGGACAGCACAGGCTCATTATTCAGGTAGGCTCCCTTGATGTTAGCATCTATGGCACCAGCTGCTCCTGGTTCCAGGACGTTGTAGTCGTCATACAGGCCGTATGCGTACCACTTGGCCCTGACTATCTTCTGACATGCCCATCCAAGGATGCAATTTACCATCACTCCCTTGTCAGGGTCTTCTGGGTCGGCAAACAAGTGCTTGTAGTCTGGCAGGTCAAGCACAGATACCAAGCCGGGGTTTGCTTCTAGCACGTAGGTTGGCACGTAGAATCCTTGAACTGAATTCTCCAATATCTGACCCTGGCTTCCATTTACGAGGTTATCACCGCTGCCGGCCAGGTCTACTATTGAGCCGTTGGCGATGTTCTTGTCGTACCAGACCTTGATGTTATTTCTCCATATCTCCATGACCACGTCTATGTCACCAGAGGGAAGAGTCACCAGCATGGTGTTTGTACTGCCCTGGACAGATTCCACGGGGTATCCGAAGCCGTGGTCTGTAACGTACATGGCTATGTTGAAGTGCTGCCAGTTGGTCTCCCACTGAGCATCGTGGAACTTGATGACCTCTTTGGGAGCCTCAGGAACGGCTGTTGCTTCTTCGCTACCGCAGGCTGCAGACATAAGCGTCAGCGCCATC
>CAUZMC010000026.1:0-20686 GCA_963580875.1 Dehalococcoidia bacterium | reverse complement strand
CCAATATACAATGCATATTCTCCACCATGACTCCACTCCTATGTAGGATTTTGCGAAGATTTAAAAATGTCAAATATTTGGGGGGGGGGGTGAGCATCTTCACAATAGGGAACCAGCAGTCAGGTAATACTTTCACCAAACCGTAAGAGCCTCGAATAACCATAAGATATACGTGTTTCCGATCTGAACCATATGACAGGCTATTTAAGAAAGCGCTCACATCATACTTGGCCAAGGCTAACACTAGCCTCTTGACGACATAGATTAATAGAGTAAGATAGCCGTTATAAAAATATGGAGTCTGATGACTTTAGTGCATCTGGTATTGATATCTTGAAGAAATATTGTTAACAAGTTGTCATTTGTGTATGCTCTGAGTCTGATTTCAAATTTGTTAATAGAATCACTACGGTGTCTACATGGAGTTCGAGTCCATCCAGTTCCGATCAAACGATCCTAGCCTAGCAAACAGAGAGACCTCCTTCTATGACACTAACTGGAGCTGAACTGATTGCATTAGCTATCTCTGTGTGGGGACTACTGGCTGCTTTACTGACATTGGCACTACTCAAAGAATCCCGTAGAGATGCTTCACTGTATCCGTTCATTGCCGCACCAGTGTTCTTCTTCGCCGCTGTCCCACCTGCTAGCTATTTCAGTGGCCTACTATTTTTTGGCAGTTTACTGCTGGGTATATTACTGTACAGAGATCACTAATCTAAGTACAACATGTGGCTTGAAAATAAGATAAATTTTTCTTGCAATCTGCTGTGATGTTCGGGTCCGGTCACAGAGAAAAGAACTCGTAGACAGTTCCCCACCCAGTGAATCCGTGATATATTAAGGCCATGGGTGATGTAATACTGAACGTGGTTCTTGCGGTGTTTGCGGGGCTAATCGGTGGTATTGTGACATATTACTTCCCGCCCACGATTATCTCAGCCATAGATAGGGTATTGTACGCAATCTCCGTTCCGATTCTATGGATGACACGTCCATTCCTCCGCTTTCTGGATATTGTTGACCGTGAGTAACCCAATAACTCATATTGCCCATCTTAGGATTGATCTGACCTTATCAGTTTAATGGCACAGGCGCATAGGTGCGTTGAAAAACTAACCCTCAATATTGTCCGCTTTCGATTCCTCTATATACTTACTCATCTGTTCTCGGTAACCTGAGATTCATCTGATTATTGGTATTAAACCCCGAAGGGCTGGGGTTCGACTCATCTGCTAACCAAAATTGCAACATACCTAAATCACGCTATCAATTCAGAATATCTGGAGTTCCATAGTGATGAGTTTCAAAAGAAACACCGAATCCACTCGGCTTCATGAATAAGCCGATGAACTCAGAGAATTATCTGTACGTGCTCCCAATTGTTGCAGGAATGGACCACTTACCTACCATATGTGAGGGTCGCAATTTGGTCGCAACGGTTAAACAATTCATTCAGTAGCATGTGACATGCATAAACAAAGGAATCCACTGTAGTTACAAGGATTATTGGGCCGTGTGATAATGCTTGAAACACTCGATTTGCAACCAAATTGTTCTTCGTCCAGTTAGTGTATCTCTGTACACCTAGTAGGGCACATATTTCATTTACATCGGAGTATAATCAATATGTCCATAATCCGGTGAATGCAATAAGGAGATATGCTATGTACGATGAAACAGTTATTGGACTAGTTGAGGTGAGGAAAGCCATCCAGGCCATGCTGGACGCTGCTATGAAAGAACCGGATCGACCGGTGGCCATCGCGGTGGTTGATGGGCACGGCAAGCTTGTTGAATTTGTGCGAATGGACCAATGCAGAGCCATTCCACAACAACTTGCCTTCAAGAAAGCCTATACAGCCTCCATTATGCGCAGTGACACCGGGGCTTTGGCAGAACGTTTCAAGAGCATCGGACGCAGCGTCAGCGATTTCGGAGACCCCAATATGGTAGCAGTGCAGGGGGGAGTGGTTATTCAACGGTCGGATGACGAAGCTTTCCTAGGTGGAGTAGGAGTGAGTGGTCTAAGCGCTGAGGAAGATGAAGCTATGGCACGAATTGGTATTCAGGCAATGGGCCTGTAATTTATTCCTGAGATCTCAAAGGGGCAGATTTTTGCAAATAGCCTTTCCAGGCCCCACAGGAACACTAGAGGGGTATATACATCTGCCTCAAAACATTAACTCATGTCCAGGGGTAGCGGTTTGTCATCCTCATCCGCAAATGGGTGGAGACATGAATAACAGTGTGGTGATGGGGATTTGCTATGCTCTAGAGCGGTCAGGTATAGCCTCCCTGCGCTTCAACTTCCGCGGTGTTGGGAAAAGCCAGGGCACTTACGATGACGGAAAGGGAGAGATTGCCGATGCTCTTGCCGCCCTGAAATTCTTAACTTCACATAAAGAAATAGAGCAGGGCAACGTGGGATTGGCTGGGTACTCTTTTGGAGCAGGTATTGCCATGAAAGCGGCGCTTCATGACGACCTGCCAATAGCACTTTCAATCGTAGGCCATGCTCAAATTGACCCGAATGACGACCTGAATCGCAAACCATCTCTACCAATGCAATTTGTAATTGGAGAGCAAGATAAACTTATACCATTGGATCAATTAAATAATCTATCGACCAAGCTCACGGTATCTCCAGAAATACATATAATTCCAGGAGCAGATCATTTCTTCCATGGACAAGAAATTGAAACGGTAGAGTTGGTAGCAGGTTTCTTCCTGCGTTGGCTCAAACCCCTCACACAGATATGAGACAACAAAGTATCGCATTCAAAGTGCATAAATTAACTCTGGAAGGAATATTGACTATTCCTACTGGCCTAGCAGGACCCTTTCCAGGTGTGGTTATTTGCCATGGCCATCCTCTGTTTGGTGAAAATATGGAATCCAATTCAATACAAATGTTGTGTCGTGCCATGGATGTGGAGGGTATAGCCACACTTCGCTTTAATTTCCGTGGGGTTGGAAATAGCGACGGCAGCTTTGAGCGTGGAGTAGGAGAACAGGAAGACCTGTATGCGGCAATAAACACTCTCAAAAAATGGCCCGGGATCAAAGGAAACAAGATAGGAATGGCAGGTGTCTCATTTGGAGCGGTTGTTGTCCTAGATGTTCTTGCAAAAGCAAAGGGTGTTAAGGCGTTGGCAGCAGTGTCTCCAACTATCAGCGGTGTGAGCAGGTCCAGATTTGATAAATTCAAAGGGCTACAGCTTCTGATAGTTGGAGACAAAGATAAACTTGTTCCATCAGAAGAACTGTCGATTGTAGTGAGAGGGCTGTTGTCAGCACCTGAGTATATCGTAGTCCCAGAAGCGAATCATACATGGGCAGGCCATGAAGATCAGATGGCCTCCCATGTCGTAAAATTCATGGCAAGTGCCCTGCAATAATATGTGATATTGCTTCCTACTTTCATATAAGAAGACCTTAGTTGACGGCTTGTTATAGATCTGCAACAGTGCTATTATTAACATAGTCGATTGTGTATCTGTGTACAGTTATTCAACGACTATGTGGACCTTTAATTCAGTCCAGAGAGACTGGCAAGGCGTGCAAAGCCCCTTATAGGTTTGGTACCTTAGGTCATAGGGCTAAAACGTAACCTCTTGCCGGTAAGGGCGAGAGGTTTTTTTATGACCGGAAAACTGCTGCTGTCCCAAGACGAGATACGAAGAGCCCTCATCCGTATCGCTCACCAAATACTTGAACGTAACCAGGGAGTCGACAATCTGGTCTTGATTGGGATGCATACAAGGGGAGTGCCATTAGCCCAACGCCTCATGGAGATGATTCATGAGTTCGAAGGGAAAGATGTCCCAGTAGGAGCCTTGGATATACGACTTTATCGTGATGACCTTCCGATACGGATACTAACTTCAAATCCATCCACCAGCATACCCGTTAACATAGCCGACAGAAAAGTCGTGCTAGTGGATGATGTTCTATTCACGGGACGTAGTATCAGGGCAGCAATGGATGCCTTGATGGATCTCGGGCGACCCTGTCTCATTCAGCTCGCAGTATTGGTGGACAGGGGACATCGTGAACTACCTATCAGGGCGGATTATGTTGGCAAGAACATCCCCACATCTCTTGACGAACGTGTGGAAGTACGCCTGACAGAAATTGACGGCAATGACGGAATTGTGCTTCTGGACCACAAAAAAGAATCCACTGGTGTACCTGACAGTCCTGTTGACACTATATTGGTGTCGTCACCATGAATGAGAATCATAGAGTGAGCCAGCTTGCAGGACGAAGTATCATATCCCTAGATGATCTGAGCCTGGATGACATTCAGGCGGTATTCGAGACCGCCGATGACATCAGTACAGACATGCAGTCCTACTTTGGTAAAGCAACTGGTAAGATTGCAGCGACCCTGTTCTATGAGCCAAGTACAAGGACAAGGTTATCATTTGAAGCATCCATGCAACGGCTTGGTGGTGGAGTCATATCCACGTGGGACGTAAACGCCGCTTCAGTAATTAAAGGTGAGTCCCTCGCTGATACCGCTAGAGTAATCGGTGGTTATGGAGATGTCATGGTTATACGACATCCATCTGACGGTGCTGCGAAGATGGCCGCTGAATACTCTCCAATACCTGTTATCAACGCCGGAGATGGAGGGCATGAGCACCCAACACAGACATTATGCGACCTCTATACATTATTGGAGCACCACGGCACTCTGAAGGGTCTCAATGTTGCCCTATGCGGTGACTTGCAAAATGGACGTACCGTTCATTCACTAGCTTTCGCATTAGCTCGTTTCGGGGCAAACATTATTTTTGTGCCTGGCGATGGCAATGAAATCCCAGAATATGTCCTGCGCCGCCTAGAACGGAGCTACAACGCCCATATAGAACGTAAACAATTGGGCATTCTAAGCGCTCTCTTCGAAGATGCACCGCGTAGTGATGAGTCATCTACCGTGGACGCTATCTACATTACTCCTAGCGAGCCTCACCAACTGGCCATGTCGTCCATTGAGGGCACCACAGTTGAATTTCGCGTTAATAACGGAGAATCACTGTCACTATACGTCACTAGACGTCAAAATGAACGTGGTAGCAGCATGTCCGGCAATGGGAGATACCCTGCCATAACCGCCAACTCCTTGAAGGGCAGTGCATTTAAGAACATTTCCATATTGCACCCTCTTCCACGGATAGATGAACTCAGTCCGGAGGTGGACCAGGATCCAAGAAGCCTGTATTTTAGGCAGGCCGCCATCGGTATACCGATTAGGATGTCCCTGCTATGGCATGTATTGGGACTCGGAAATGAGACCACAGTTACAACTAGAAAGCCATACACACAGGAGACACTGGGGTTGTTCTACCCCCACTCTGGGTTTGATTGCTCAAACCAAATATGTATCACAAACCAAGAGAGGCGATTTGCCAATCCACAGTTTGAAGTTGTGAAGGACTTGGAATACAAGTTGCGCTGCCTTTATTGTGACCAGGAAACCCCCGGTACATACGCAGGGAATACAGAGTCCAAGTTCTATTACCCGTCCAAACTACTGGATAAATTCTTGCCTCATGTCCGTCCAGAACATGTCCGCTTTTTCCAATCTCAAGAGGTAGCAGAGTCGGCTGGATTCAAACGAGCATCCGAGAAGTGGGACAATTATCAATCCAAATCTGGCGATATCGGAAAGCACTGGCTGGACATGGTATCTGGTAAGGTTCAGTGAGTATTTTTATAAAGGGTGGCCGCATAATTGACCCACGCCAAGGGCTGGATTTTATCGGCGACCTGTGGATTCAAGAAGGCGTCGTGAAAAATCTGGACAAGCATATTGACATACCTTTGCAGTCACATGTAATAGATGCCAACGGACTTGTGGTATGCCCGGGTTTCATAGATGTACACTGTCATCTAAGAGAACCTGGTGACGAGGACAAGGAAACTATTGCTACAGGCACAGCCGCAGCGGCCAGAGGAGGATTCACCACGGTGTGTGCAATGCCAAATACCAGACCTGCCATTGATAGCTCGACTATGGTGCTTTTCATTCTCGACAAATCCAAAGCTGAAGGCATAGTAAAAGTGCTTCCAATTGCCTGCGTAACAAAAGACCGCTTTGGCAAAGAACTCACGAACATGGATATACTTGCCAAAGCTGGTGCAATCGGTTTTAGCGACGATGGCAGCCCAGTGGCCGACGACGTGCTAATGCGTCAGGCCTTGTCAAAAGCTGGCACCTTGGGACTGCCGATTATAAACCACTGCGAAAACCCTGAGATCTCCAATGGAGGAGTAATAAACGATGGAGATGTTGCTGCTAGTCTCGGCTTGAAAGGATGGCCTGCTTCAGCAGAAGAGATTATGGTGGCCAGGGATATAGCTCTGGCCGAGATGACAGGCGGCCCCTTGCACCTGGCACATATCAGCACTGCCGGAAGCGTGGAGCTTGTGCGCCGTGCTAAGGAAAGGGGAATCTCTGTTACTGCGGAAGCAACCCCACACCATCTGACCATTACGGAAGAATGGGCTATGCCCACGCCATCTCAACAGAAGCTGTACAACACCAACGCTAAGGTAAATCCGCCACTTAGGACACAACAAGACGTAAACGCCGTTGTACAGGGGCTAGCAGATGGTATTATAGACTGCATAGCCACAGACCATGCGCCACATACCAAAGATGACAAGGATCGCACATTTAAAGAAGCAGCCTTTGGTATAAGCGGACTTGAGACGGCACTAGGTTCGGTGCTATCCCTTGTCCACAACAGACATCTGGACATTGCCACAATAGTGGAGCGTCTGACCGTCGGACCTGCAAGGGTTCTCAAACACCCCGACCTCTGTCCTGCCACACTGAAAGCTGGTTCACCAGCGGACGTAACAATTTTCGACCCAAATGCAGAGTGGGTTGTAAATGCAAAAGAATTTATCTCCAAGGGTAAAAACACCCCATTGGATGGCACTACGCTGAAGGGGAAAATAGTAGCAACTATTGTAGATGGTAATCTTGTGTACGAAAGTGAGGCTGCTAGAATTGTCTAGACAGGCATATCTGGTTTTAGAGGATGGCTCATGGTATGAGGGCGAGGCCTTTGGAGCAGAGACCTCCTCCTTTGGCGAGGTCGTGTTTAATACCAGCATGACTGGTTATCAAGAGGTACTCACGGACCCTTCATACTCAGGCCAAATCGTGATTCCAACATATCCAATAATCGGAAACTACGGCATCAATGGAGAGGATATGGAATCAAAGAGAATACAGGTTGCTGGCTTTGCCGTTAGGGAACACAGCTTGCGTCCCAGCCACAGTCTCTCGACCATGACGGTTCACGAGTATCTGGCATCCGAGGGCATAACCGGCATATCAGGCATAGACACAAGAGCCATAACCCGCAAACTTCGCATGTCAGGCGTGATGATGGGAATGATTGCCGTCGAGACCACTCCTCAGGAAGCCTTGGCTCAAATTGGCAAGATTACGCCCTACGATAACGTGGACTTCGTCGCCAGCGTGAGCACAAAAACATCCTACCCCTGGGACGGCTTTGTCCCTGAGGAAAATGGTCCGCTAATACTTGTAAGTGACTACGGCCTGAAGTACAACATCCTGCGTATCCTGCAATCCAGTGGATGCCGAGTTATGGCCATGCCAGTCAGCGCCTCAGCCAGTGATATTCTATCACTCAAACCTGACGGCATACTCTTGTCTCCAGGACCGGGCGACCCTGCTTTACTTGACTACGTGGTGGAGACAGCTAAAGGCCTTGTAGGTCATGTCCCTATTATGGGGATATGCCTGGGTCATCAGATCATCGCTCGCGCCTTTGGAGGGAGTACGTTCAAGCTAAAATTTGGACATAGGGGTGCAAACCATCCCGTGCGGGAAATCCAAACTAATCGCGTATACATAACCGCCCAGAACCACGGTTATGCCGTGGACGCTGATAGCCTTCCATCTGAACTGGAAGTGAGCCACATCAACCTCAATGACAACACCGTAGAAGGAATAAGGCACAAAGAACTGCCAATAATGAGCATACAGTACCACTCTGAGGCGTCACCAGGCCCTCTGGACAACATTTATCTTTTCGATAAGTTTTTGGAAATGGTGGGTTTCTCAATTGAAGGCAACTCTAAAAGGAAACAACCATAAATGCAAAATAATCTAACGAAAGTCCTTGTCATAGGTTCAGGCCCCATCGTCATTGGTCAGGCGGCGGAATTCGACTATGCAGGCACACAGGCGTGCAAGGCTCTGCGTGAGGAAGGCATTACAACAGTACTAGTGAACTCCAACCCCGCAACCATAATGACAGACGAAGATATCGCCGACATTATCTACATCGAGCCCCTTACTGTTGAAGTTCTTGAGCGCATCATCGCACGCGAGCGTCCCGAAGGTATCCTTCCAACCCTTGGAGGTCAGACCGGCCTAAACTTGGCTGTTGAACTGGCAGATGCCGGGATACTGGACAAATATAACGTGCGGCTTTTGGGTACACCACTGGACACCATCAGGAAAGCTGAAGACAGAGAGCTATTCCGAGACTTGCTTGTAAGCATTGGGGAGCCGATTCCTCCAAGTGCCGTAGCGCAGTCCATGGAAGATGTGCACCGCATAGCCCAGGAAATGGGACTACCTCTGGTGATACGCCCTGCCTACACGCTGGGTGGCACTGGTGGCGGTATAGCCAATACATTGGATCAATTGGAGGAATTAGCAGGAGGCGGACTGAGAGCCAGCCCCATCAATCAGATTTTGCTGGAGCGCTCCTTGGTGGGCTGGAAAGAGATAGAATATGAGGTGATGCGTGATGGGGCAGACAACTGCATCATGGTGTGCAACATGGAGAATCTTGATCCAATGGGCGTACACACAGGTGACAGCATCGTTGTGGCTCCAAGCCAAACTCTAACCGACAAAGAATACCAGATGCTACGTTCGGCTAGTCTG
Source organism: Dehalococcoidia bacterium (assembly GCA_963580875.1). Taxonomy (GTDB): domain Bacteria; phylum Chloroflexota; class Dehalococcoidia; order Lucifugimonadales; family UBA2985; genus JASLXI01. The sequence goes on along the minus strand of CAUZMC010000026.1, from coordinate 11,739 downwards.
CACATAATACGTACACTGGGAATAGAGGGTGGATGTAACGTCCAGTATGCCCTTCAGCCACACAATATCGTTAAAGAAACTCTGCCAGGAAACTGGAAAGCGGATAGTCCTTACTACGTCATCGAAGTCAACCCGCGTGTTAGTCGTAGCTCAGCACTTGCAAGCAAGGCCACTGGATATCCTATCGCAAGAGTGGCAGCTAAAATCGCAGTCGGGAAGCGGTTGGATGAGATACACAATGCTGTTACCAAACGTACCTTAGCAGCCTTTGAGCCGGCTTTGGACTACTGCGTGGTTAAGATACCTCGATGGCCGTTCGATAAATTTGCCGCAGGCGACCGTACCATAGGCACACAAATGAAGGCTACAGGCGAAGTAATGGCCATAGACCGCTCTTTTGAGGCAGCCTTACAGAAAGCTGTTCGGTCCCTGGAGATTAATAACTCCACCATAATGTGGGAAGACAGCGAATGGCAAAATAATGGAGGTTCGGATCTCGACAGTATTCCACTGATTCCGACCGACATAAGGCTCTGGGCACTGATGGCATCTATGCGCCGTGGCTCAATCCCAGAAGACGTGTCCAAACGTACGGGCATAGACCCATGGTTTCTATACCGCTTCCAAAATATCGTGGATATGGAGCAACGCCTTCTCAAGGAAGACCTTAATCCGAAAATACTGTGGGATGCCAAGCGCCTTGGCTTCTCCGATGTCCAGATAGGCACCCTGTCTAACATGCTGCCTCAGCAGGTCAGAAACCTTCGCAAAGAGTTTGGCATAACTCCCGTATACAAAATGGTCGATACATGTGCTGCAGAGTTTGAGGCCGCAACTCCATATTTCTACAGCACATACGAACATGAAAACGAGGCGCTGCCACTTGAGGGGCCAAAAGCCGTGGTAATAGGTAGCGGGCCCATACGTATAGGCCAGGGGATAGAGTTCGATTACTGCTCCGTACATGCAGCATGGGCATTACAGGAAGAAGGGGTCAAGAGTATTATGGTTAACTCGAATCCGGAAACCGTATCCACCGACTTCGATACCAGTGACCGTCTGTATTTTGAACCCCTAGATGAAGAAAGCATGATGGACATCCTAGAGAATGAAGCTAACGAAGAATCCAGCTCAATTATCTACCCTCCGTCTGTGGTGCAATTCGGCGGTCAGACGGCAATAAACTTGTCCCAGTCCTTAGACAAGGAAGGAATGCCCATTATCGGCTCAACAGCAGACGCCATAGACACAGCATCTGACAGAGGACGATTTGAAAGCTTCCTCGAGCACTTGGGCGTTCCTCAACCTCCGGGAGCTGGAGTGACAACCCTGGAAGAAGCCCTCAAAGTGGCTCAGGGTACAGGCTACCCTGTCCTTGTACGCCCAAGCTACGTTCTTGGAGGACGGGCGATGGAAATCGTGCAGAACGCAACCGAACTCATCCGTTACGTTACTGCTGCCGCGGAGTTGGGAATTAATCACCCAATTCTCATAGACAAGTATCTTGACGGGCGCGAAGTGGACGTTGATGCGATATGTGACGGTGAAGTGGTATTCATTCCTGGGATTATGGAGCACGTAGAGAGGGCAGGGGTGCACAGTGGGGATTCAATGGCTATATATCCTGGAGTCACTCTCACTGAACAAGAAGTGGAAACCCTTGTGGAGTATACAACACGGATAGGAAAAGGGCTGAACGTCAAAGGGCTTATGAACATACAATATGTCATTGTTGGTGGCAGTCCCTACCGCAGTCCGCAGATTCTGAGAGATGACACAATAGAATCCACAGTGTATGTATTGGAGGTAAACCCAAGAGCTAGCCGTACGGTTCCATTTCTCTCAAAAGTAACTGGTGTTCCGATGGTAAATCTTGCAACCAAGGTTATGTTGGGCAGAACATTGACTGAGATGGGCTATGAAGGTGGGCTGTGGAAACGTCAGAAACTGGTTGGTGTAAAGGCCCCTGTGTTCTCAATGTCAAAATTAGTAGGAGTAGATACCTATCTTGGACCAGAGATGAAATCCACCGGCGAAGTGATGGGAATCGATGTAGACTTCCAAGGAGCAGTGGCCAAGGCATTGTTGGCTGGAGGACTGTCATTCCGAGATGGAGGCTCTGTTCTTTTGAGCATTGCTGACAAGGACAAAGTAGAGTCATTACCCCTCATACGCTCACTAGCAGAATCTAACTGCAAGCTGTACGCCACCGAAGGTACTGCTGCGATGGTTGAAGCATTGGGCATACATGTGAATCTTATAACCAAAAGACTCAGTGAAAACCATCCAAATGTGGTAGACATAATATTGGATGGGACTGTAGATGCCGTAGTGAACACAGTTACCGGAGAACGCTCCATTATGCAGGATGGCTTTGAGATACGGAGAGCAGCAGCGGAAAGACGTATCCCGTGCTTCACATCTCTGGATACTGCAAGGGCGGCTGTGGAAAGCCTACTCAACGGTCCAGGTGCTTATAACGTTCTTGCTCTCCATGAGTATCTCTACGGAAAATAAGCCCACTGGCTTGAATCTGTCACAACCGTGACGCTAACGCAATGCTATTGCGTATATTACAGGTCTGCTACATGCAGTATGAAATTGGCTGTAAATCAGGCTTGGACTATGTGAACTCCGGTGGCCTTGAAGAACGCCCAGACTTCAGTGCCTTTCTGCAACTCTAGTTCCTGTGCCGACCTAGTGGTTATTAGAGCCACCAGTTGGAATCCACAGTCCACAACTACTCTGACCAAAGGGCCGGTCGATGTAATGTTTGATATTGTGCCGTAAAAGGTGTTCCTAGCGCTTGTGGATGTCTGAGTAATTGTTAGGGCCAGAGTTACTTCCTCAGGCCTTATACACGCAGACACTACAACCCCAGGCTCCAGCTGGGAGAGTCCTTCTACATGATGGCTGCCGAAGCTTACGTTAACAAGTCCCTGATCTTTGGACTCTATCACCCCTTCCAGCACATTCTCGACTCCTACGAAGTGAGCAACCTGCATGCTGTTTGGCAAGTTGAATATATCACTGGAGTTGCCGACCTGGAGCATTGATCCACCGATTAGCACGCCTATCTGGTCTGCAAGGCGTTGGCCCTGTGCCATGTCGTGAGTGGACATGAGCACAGTGGTATGTAGCTCTCTAATAATTCGTGATATTAACTGTTCTACTTTTGTAGTGGAAACTGGGTCAAGATTCGCCGTAGGCTCATCCAACAGCAACAACTCCGGCTCTATTACCATGGCCCGTGCCAGAGCGACTCTCTGAACCTCTCCTCCAGACAGGGTTTTTGCCATGCGGTTCTCATAGCCTGAGAGGTCTAATGTCTCAAGCGCATGCATAACTTTATCACCAGCATCTCTCCGTCCGTATCCCCTGATCCTAAGACCATAGGAGACGTTGTCATAGACACTGCCACTGAATACAACAGGCTTTTGAAAGACTATGACCATCCTCCTGCGCATTTCCAATCTAACGCCTTCTGATCTTGGTGTTTCCATATCATCGAATGTTATTTGGCCTGAGGTTGGTTCCTCCAAAAGGTCTATCAGGCGAAGCAGAGTCGTTTTTCCAGCCCCGCTCGGGCCTATTATCGCCGTGACGGCATGAGTCGGAACATCAAGGTTGATGTTCTCAAGCACGGTGTTGCCATAGTATCTCTTAGAGAGGTCTCTAACTGTTATCAATGCTCGTTACCTGTGTTGAATCTGGCTCACCAAAATGTTGACCGCTAATGCCAGAAACACCAAGATTATACCCAAAGCCATTGCCATCTCAAAGTTGCCAATTGATGTCTCAAGTGACATGGCTGTTGTCAGAGTCCTAGTGTATCCTCGTATGTTGCCTCCAACCACTATAGCCAGGCCTATTTCAGAGATAGCTCTACCAAATCCAAGGAGCACCGCAGTTGACACTCCATACCTAGCCTCTCTAACAATTGCGTGTATTGTCTGTAGTCTGCTGGCACCAAGTGACATGGCTGTGTCCTGAATTTCCGGAGCAATGCCTCTCAGTGCGGATATGGTCAGGCCTGCCATTATCGGTGATATCAGAATAACGTGTCCGATGATTATGGCTGTTGGCGAAAATAGTAACCCGAAGCTGCCCAGTGGGCCCTCTCTCGAAAATGTAATGAATACCAACAGTCCCACAAATACCGTTGGCATACTGAAGAGGGTTTGAATGACATTGATCAACAATCCCTTGCCTGGAAAGCTCTGGAAATATATTAAACTGCCAACAGGAACGAATATAGAGGCAGCAATAAAAGTGGAGGCAGAGGATATCAAAAGTGTCCTCGCCGTTATGCTGAACACCTCGCGGTCTCCCGTGAGAATGAGCATGATGGCCGTGAGAAAGCTATCTATAAGTAGATCCAATGGTTAACTGACCTCACGTATTTGATTATCACTGTTGCTCCTCGCCCCTAGCAGCTGTGAAAAGAGCAGTGCCGTACTTATTGATTCCATAGTCATCTATCAAGTCCTGTACCTCTTCTGAGGTGAGGAATGTAATTAGATTGTTGGACATATCAACATTGGCATTGGGATGGTTCTCCTGGTTTATTGCGATGACTGAGTATACATTCAGCAGTGAGAATCCTGTGTCTACCAAGGATACCAGATCTAATCTTTCTTTGAATGCCCTGTACGTACTGTTCACAGCCAAAGTGTAGGCGGATTTCTCATCTGCCAACATCAGAATGGCACCCATTCCAGCTCCTGCCTCAAGATACCACTTACCGGAATTCCTCACTGACTCATAGTCCTCACCTGCAGTCTGCCACAGGAACATCTCCCTAGCATGTGTGCCAGACTTGTCACCTCTAGATATGAACCTGATAGTTTCTGTGTCAGACTTACATTGATTCATGATTTGCAGAAATGCCGCCTCTGGCTCCATATTCTTGATGCGGCATGGATCACTCTCTGGCCCGACTATTACAAAATAGTTATATGCTATGGGGTAACGCTGTATGCCATGCCCTTGGCTCACGAACTCATCTTCTCTGATCTTATCGTGAAGAGTCACAATATCCACATCTCCACGCCTGCCTGCCTCCAAGACTTCGCCAGTTCCTCCTACAATAATATCTAGGTCCACTCCGTATCTATCCTCGAACATTGGCTCCAGAGAGTCCCACAGCCCTGTATCGTACAAACTTGTGGTGGTTGCCAATCTCAATCTCCCACTGTGTGGGTTTTGCTCCGTAAAGATTGATTCAGCAGTGCATGACATAAGGCCAGTGAGTGTTGCCATCAGCAACACGAGAGTGATCACAGATCCCGACAGGTTTTTCAATGAAACCTCGTATATTTGAGGCATTAGGTTATTTTGAGTTGAGGTGGAGAAGCCTACGAATGGCGGAGAGAGTGGGATTCGAACCCACGAGAAGATTGCTCCCCTACGCGATTTCCAGTCGCGCCTGTTCGGCCACTCCAGCATCTCTCCATACAGTCACCTTGGGTCGTCCAGACTACGCTACAATGGCGGAAATGAGTGGATTTGAACCCACGATTCCACCATAGTCTGGAACCGCTTTTTTAGTTCTATGTCTATCGTTCCCACATGTACAGCCGTGTCTGACTCAGCGTTTCTGAGTATACATCATCGGGCGCCATTTGTATCTGTGATAACGTCTCGTCCATGGAGTCATTCCAAGTATGTCGGCATTTTGGTCGGCAAATTTACAGGCTGCCTCAAATACCCTTACTCGCGCTTCTATACATGTTTATTTGAGTCTTGTATCTACGGCAAGCTTTGCAGTGAGTGCAATTTTTCAATTTGTAGATAACCGTGCGTTTGCAATTATTCTATCCTTCTCTGTCTCGTGCTGTCCCTGTAGTAGATGGTGAAGGCATCAACACCCCAGCGATAGCGAGACTCCATCCCAGGACAGCACATACAGCTAGCCCAGGCAGTAGGCTTCCTGTCAGGTCGGCGATTGCCCCAACGGTCGGCGTAGCAGCAAAACAAGCAATACCTCCAATACTTACGAGGACAGCAGAGATTATGGAAACACGATTGGGATCGTTGGGATACATATCCATTGGAATCGTCAACAGCGCAGGGAGATAAAACCAGCAAGCAAAGCCCAAAACCACTATAGATATGTACAGCGCTACTGAGTCTGGCAGCACTAAGACTGCAAATCCAGCAAATCCAGCCAGAGTGCCAGGAATGATGAGAAAGGGACGTCTATTGCGAGTCCGCGCCGTAAACAGACTGGCTAGTGATAAAGCTACGAGTCCGGCCAATGACATGCTACCCGTGTACACACCTGCCTCGGTCAATGAAATTTGGTGAACTTCATGGTACAACGTTGGTAGCCATGCTATGAACGCTGTCAAAAGTGTAGCTGGTCCTGCATCAGCAATTGCCACAAGTAAGGTGGTACGGGCATGGAGGACGTTCCAGACGAGTGGTATTAGAGATCTAGCCTCGTTCTTCCTGTGAATTCTTTGTGCCTTTCCGAAGGAGAGCCAGGTAAGCGCACTCAATAGGGATGCACCTCCGAATCCACTGAGAACCACTTCCCATCCGATGGCTTCTGACAGTGGTGCGACTATGAAAGTCGAGGTAGTTATTGCTAGGCAGGCGCTGAGCGCGAAGGCTCCATTGACCAAAGGGAGTTCTTTTGGTGGGAACCATTGCATAAACAATGGGCCTACTGTTGGAAACAAACAAATGAAAGACATACCATATACTGCTCGAAGTGCTAGAAGGAGAGGAAAGTTATCAGTTGCCATAAAGCTCAGCAGCGGTACTGATCCCATCACCCCTCCTAAAAAGACCAGCATTTTTGGTCCGATCCTCCCTATAAGCATACTTATAGGGACAGCAAACATGATGTGAACAAGGTATGTAATGCCAGTTAGGAAACCAGCCATGTTGTTTGTGACCCCGTAATCAGCAATGATCAACGGCGTAATAGGTCCGATGGCAAATATACTAAGTGAGGATGAGAAGGTCAGAAACACAATTAGGCCAGCGATAACATAGCGGTAGCCTGAGACCCTCTGCAAATCTGTCTCATACGTATTTGAAATGTGCATATAATAATTGGTGGTACTCAGAAACTTTGATTGCGCTTTCCTATAAGGGCCGTGTGTAATCATACAGCAACTATCAAAATCACTGTGAATCTATCAGCTTCGGATTACATTTACTGGCAGAGAACCTGAGCCTCCGAACTCTGGAGACCCATGCAAGGTACTGATGTGTTTCTCTGGCTGGAGAGAAAGCATCTGCTTCTCAATCAATCCCCTTCGTGATTCGAGGTGGGGTAGGAAATGATTTCTTGGGAATTGGGTCGGCAAAATGCCGGCAAATGACATCCGCAATTACATCAGATCATTCGCATACAGGTTGTTTTATTCCTAGTTTGGCGGAGAGGGTGGGATTTGAACCCACGTCCCGACATAGCCGGGAACCGCTTTTCGAGAGCGGCGCCATAAGCCTCTCGGCCACCTCTCCAACGACCGCAACTATATCTGAAACGGTGCAGAATGACCAGTACATCTGGCCCCTCGCCCCTCCGATTGGCAACATCGCTGTGTTGCAGGTATCATGATAGTATGCGATATTGTAGTTAAAGATACGATATTTCTGACTCTTCCTGAGCAGGCTAAATATCATGAGTTAATGCTTAGGAGGATTTATGCTACAGTACACGCTTCGACGGCTTTACTTGGGCGCTATTACCGCTGTGTTAGTGTCGTTGATGGTCTTCTTCATTTTGCGCATAGCACCAGGGGATGTGGTGGACATTATTTTGGGAGGCGAGGACTCATTCTATTCGGAGGAGACGGCAGAGCTGCTGCGCGAGCAGCTAGGATTAAACAGACCACTCCCTGTGCAATATGGCACTTGGATGAGGGACTTCGTCACACTGCAATGGGGCGTTTCGCTTGTTGACAGCAAGCCAATATGGCCGCAGATCAGACAAAAACTGCCATTAACCCTAGAGCTATCGGTACTGACATTGGCAATCTCCATAGTTCTGGGTATACCGGCGGGGATCATCATGGCCCTGAGACAGGACACATGGGCAGACTATAGCATCCGGATATTCTCCCTCCTGGGATTGTCCATCCCTAATTTCTGGATTGCCACCATGATAATCCTTGGCGGGATGATGTACTTTAATTGGAGCCCTCGACTAGAGTACGTCTCTATATTTGAAAATCCTGTCCAGAACCTCAGCATGTTCTTCTGGCCTGCCTTCGCACTAGGAACATCGTCCATGGCCACAAAGGCGAGGATGATGCGTTCCACTATGCTGGAGGTCTTGCGCCAGGACTACATTAGGACTGCCCACGCCAAGGGCCTCAGGCACTTCGTAGTGATATACCGTCATGCCATGAAAAACGCCATGATGCCTGTAATCACTATCATCGGCATCCAGGCTGCAGGAATTCTTGGTGGATCCGTAATCCTGGAGGCGATCTTCCTACTGCCCGGGATGGGTCAGTACCTCGTTTATAGTCTGAGCAGGTGGGACTACCCCGTGGTGCAAACCCTGGTACTATTCTTCGCAGCGTGGATCATAGTGATGAATTTGCTAGTAGATCTAAGCTACGGCTTACTGGACCCCCGAATACGGTTCTAGAGAATCTGGTAAATAGACAGAAGTCGGTGGAGGTGCTCTAGACTGTGAACCAGTACAAGGAAGATTTGGTTTGTACACATCCAGGCCACAAGGATGAAGAACTAGGATTTCTCAGTGGCTTTGCTCAGATTGAACTCAGCTAAGCAAAGCTGGCAACATACTGCCCACCACTGGACATGACGGAAAGGAACGTTATATATAAAACGTGGATTGTTAGTCAGGCCAGAAGGGACCTGTGCAGATACAAATGCACAAGGAGGGACAAAGGACTTCGATTTTCGAGAGCGGCGCCATAAGCCTCTCGGCCATCTTTCCTCCCAGTAGAGGGGTACAGCATATCACATTGTTACAATCGTCCAAAATATTGACAGGCTGTTTCTTTTACCAAATACTTATCTACGAATAGAGCCATTCAGAATATACACATCTACGTTATGCAGAACACACGTACATTGACAGTCCCAAATCTGTCATGGTACTATTTATTTAGGATGAATTTTTGTCCAGAGTTTTTTTGAAGGGGTAGCCTCTTTTGCGTACTAGCGAAGGTGGGGTTGCCTTTTGGCATTGGTGTGAAAGTGAATAACTGGCAAGTAGTTATACTTGCTGCTGGTAATGGAACCCGTATGCAATCCAGTATACCAAAGGTTCTCCAGTCAATCTGTGGCAGAGAAATGGTTGCACTGGTTGCGGATGCTCTTTGCGACGCAGGTTTTGATAATCTGATAGCAGTCGTTCCCCCAAGTTCTCCAGCCGTATCCAACGTCGTGGGGAGTCGCGCCACATTGGTGGAGCAAGTGGAACCTCTTGGAACGGCTCATGCCCTTTCTCAGGCGCAAGCTCTCCTAGGCAACCATCAGGGAGATGTCCTGGTTATAAATGGAGATGTGCCATTGATAACCCAGAAAACCATACGTACCTTGACGCAGAGTCATGAATCCAGTCAGGCATACGTGACAATTCTGACATGCAATGGACTTCCAGGGGAAGGCATGGGACGAATAATCAGAAACGAAGATGGAAGTGTTTCTGCAATAGTGGAAGAGGTTGATCTGGATGCCATGATAGCCTCTGTGTCAGAGGGCAATGTTGGAGTCTACTGCTTCAAATCTCCTTGGCTCTGGAGCGCACTCAGTGATCTGGAACCATCTGCCAGCGGAGAAATATACCTTACCGACCTGGTGGCTAAATCCGTATCACAGGGGCACAGGGTGAATGCCATGCCTTTGAAGGATAGCGGAGAAGCTCTTGGTGTTAACGATGGAGCTCAGTTGGCAAGAGTAAGAGAGGTAGTACAGCGTAGAATAAACAACAAGTGGCTCCTGCATGGCGTAAATGTTATGGAGCCGGCATTTATAGACGTTACAGTTAAGTTGGAGCCTGACACCATAATCTATCCAAATACCTTCCTCCGCGGTATGACAGTGATAGGGAAAGGTTCTCAAATAGGGCCGGGCTCCATAATAGTTGACTCAATCATAGCGGAGAATTGCCTGGTCGTGCAGTCGGTTATAGAGAATGCTGTTCTGGAAGATGGAGTTGAGATTGGACCATATAGCCACGTTCGACCCGAATCTTACATCGAAACTAACGTACACATCGGCAACTTTGCAGAAGTAAAAAATAGCCGGATCGGCAAGAGCACTCAAATCGGCCATTTCAGCTATATTGGAGATGCACAGGTAAGCCAGAACGTCAACATTGGAGCTGGCGCTGTGACCTGTAACTTCGACGGCACAGACAAACACGAAACAATAATCGAAGAAGGAGCGTTCATAGGGAGCGACTCCATGTTGGTGGCACCTCTGCGGATTGGTGCCAGGGCTAGTACAGGCGCTGGTTCCGTAGTGACTAAAGACGTTCCTGCTGGTGCCAAGGTAGTTGGAATGCCAGCTAAGATAATAAACAACTGGATACCTAAGAAGAAATAAAGATAATGTTGAAATCAATTGCACCGCCATATATAACCGGCATAACAACAAACATGCATAGCATGCAAATCACAAACATAAATAAGGCGGTTAGTATTGGATATTGACGGTTCGTTAAAAATTATAGTATTAATCATATCCCTGACTTTCTACTTCCTATTCTCTTCCATAGAAAAATACCTACTTTCAGGCACACATGGAAACGAATCAGAAAACGAGAGCACATTTCAACTAAAAGTAAGTGCTATGCTTCGCACTGGTGGTGTGCTCACCATGGCACAGATTGGACTTATCACATTAGCAGTCACTATATATGTAGACCTGCTGGAAGACCTGGTTCCTCACTGGTTTGGAATATCTCTGGGCGTAGTTGGACTCTTGGTATTGCTGGCACTCATCCGAGGTATATCATCCGGCATGGGAGAGCGCTGGAACAGCATGTCACATCACATTCTAATACTTCTTTGGCCACTGGCGCTTCTTGTAATTCCTCTATATAAGTTGCAAAGTTCAGTATCGTCAGCCATATCCAGGAAGAAAGATTGCAATCCCAACAGCGATGAGTCCGCCATGACCATATCAGATGGGTATTCTGAGAGTCAGCATGATAATGAATTAGCTCCATATGAGCGCAAGATGATTAGATCTATACTAAAACTCGATGAGACAACCACGCGGGAAATCATGGTGCCCAGAATGGATATTCAAGCGACTGATATCACATCATCCTTCACGGTGGTGGCTGAAATTATGTGGGAAAGTGGACACAGCCGCATACCACTGTTCAAAGAATCTCTAGACAACATCGTAGGAGTGGTGCATTCGCGTGATATGCTGCGCAATCTAGCCACAAAAGACACAGAAGTAAGTATAAACGACATCGTTCGTCCCCCTCTCTTCATACCTGACTCAAAGCGCCTAGACGATCTATTGCGAGACTTTCAAGAGAACCACATACAGATCGCAATTGTGGTAGATGAATATGGTGGCACGACGGGTTTGGTAACCATCGAAGACCTTCTGGAAGAAATTGTTGGAGAGATTGAAGACGAATTTGATATAAGCGAGTCCATGTTGGAAATAATCAATAAAAACGAAGCCGTGATGGACGCCCGCATTCCACTTGAAGAAGTAAACCTGGTTTTTGCTGCGAATCTTCAGGGTGAGGGTTTCGATACACTGGGAGGACTGCTC
>CAUZMC010000025.1:0-20984 GCA_963580875.1 Dehalococcoidia bacterium | reverse complement strand
CAAAGTGGGAGACGATTCCCTACGGATGAATAAGAACCAATTCCCAAAGAAGAAGTTTAGATATGAGGATCTTGAGTCAAGGTTGTCTGCCATGGTAGACAAAGGTCTGTTGACACAGGAAGAAGCGGACGAAAAGTTGCTTGACTACTCAGGCAAGTAGGTAATTCGGCGACGCTAAATTGCGTTTGAGTTTTGCTGGTGCTACTGTCAACAGGATGTTCAACAAGATCGAGTCTTAGTGACATGCCACCGATAGTTGTACAGCAGGTTATGAATCACTGGTGATTTACGTAGTTGATGTTTCAGTTCGGTCGGTTTTCCGTTGCATTCTTCAGATGAGTCGGCATTGCCATTTCTGATTTGGCATTCGCTAGTGTTTCTTCTCGTTCTTTGACTTCAGCCGCAATTCCATCCTTGGCCATCTGCCAGACTGCCGTTACGTAAGATAACCATGAGCCGGTGTAATGCGTCTCCGCAACTTGAATGTGGTTTATGGATTCGTCCATCTCCACTTGCCTGTAGAACCAATCTTGATTCTCGTATTGTCGATCCACGAAAGTCTTGCTTCCAGATAGGTATCCATTGGTGGGGATCCAGTTGTCGATTCTACCCTTACTTTCTTTTATCCTGAGATTGTGGAATAGATCGTCAAAGTCCTTCATGGAGGCAAGTTGTACCCAGAGTTTGGCATCTTCAAGGGCCATGGCTTCCCAGTCTACGGCTTGGGTTTTATGTTCTGCAATGAGCCTGGCGGCAGCCACATCCATTCCATCAGATTGTGCACGGGCATCTGCTCGCTGAAAGACCTCCACGCGATCCTTGATTGCCTGCCGGCAGATTTGGGAAATATTTGTGAATGCCTTGATAGGCTCTAGGTTCCTGATTAGTTCATCAGAAATATTGATTCCAATGCGCATATATACCTCCTGCGTATGTTACACTGAATTAAGCATACACTTGGGCAATAGCATATTCAAGTGCTGTTGCCGTCAAAGTCTACTATGGAAACATTCATTTGAGTGATATTTAGGACCGTAGAAAAGGAGCTCTCCAGTGTTAAGTCACAAGAAACGGTCACTAGACCTTCATTGGATGACCATATCTGAGGCAAAAAAGGCCTTCGTTGATTTCTACAATGGAGCAATCTCGGGTTCTGGCGGAAGAACCATTAGGTTGGAAATTATTCATGGATATGGTTCAACCGGCGTTGGTGGGGTGCTGCGTAGGTGGTTTAGGGGGTTTTTGGATCGACACCTGTCTTATCTCGAATATCAACGTGGTGAGAGTGTAGACGGGAACCAGGGTTACACCTTCGTGACCCCTCTAAAACCTTTGCCAGTGCAAGCTGAAGAGTTGGGTGAGGAGATTTTGGCCTATTGTGCCATTCCCAGAGCCCAAAGTAAGATCATCGGCAAGTTTCGCAGGTATGGAGATGCTGAGGTATTGAGTGCCATTAAATTACTTGAGAGACAAAAGGGCTTGACCTCATCAGCACATGGAATGGTGAAGTTGTATCAGGCAATTTGATTCTGTTGTTCTGGTCCATTGCAAGCAACCAACCAATATGCAAGCCAGAGCTAGGCCTAACTGATGCCTTACCTAGGTCGTAGCATACGTTAATACGTATTCATACATTGACATAAGTAGTACAAGTGTTCTATTCTTGTTCTCACAACAGGAGGTTCACTCAATTGTATATAGATGTAGTTACGAAGATACCAAGCGACACAAAGGCGAACAATATTTGCGATGGTTTATTGACGGGTAGCCCGTTGGTAACTCGCACGATCCCGCGTCGTACGTTGGTTGTTAATGCAGGCAACGATGGAACTCCCGTATCTGTGAGTATTGATAACCAGTGTATTAAAATTAGAAAAATAGTTAACTCTTGGGTCATCAATAGTCCATGGAAGTCAGAGGGCTCGAGTAGGCAGATCTATTTCGAGTGCCAGATGACAAAGAATTTGAGGATTACTGTTATAAATGACCATGATTCCGGTAGTTGGTTTTGGTAACCAACCTAGAAACCTAAACACCGCTTGTTCATGTGTCGGGTTTAATCATTGCCATGATCCCAAGCACCATATCGAGATACTCAGTAGCCTGTCTTTCGTTCATCTTTAGCCTGAGGGATATCTGAGATATTCTGTTGAAATGGGCGCGATTTGTAGGCTTGCTATGCAAGAATCCCTCAATCATTCTTCGTCTTAGTATTCCTCGTTGGACGCTGTCTACGTTGACAACATTTATGAGAAATCGGCCTTGATGATCTGGCTCAATACAGCTTTCCTCCATATCTTCGAAGTACTCAACATACACACGTGAAGTGGCGTTTAGCATGTTCCGTGAAAGAATGTATGCCATTATTTTTGCCCGGGTTGACAGGGTTATGGATTGAATATATTTTACAGAGGCATCGAGTATTCTGTTGGTATTGGTTCCAAAATAGAAGAATCGAGCACCTTTTTAGATAAACCTGTGGAGCTTGGGCAACCAGCAATCGGAGGAACAAGTTGCAGCAGCGAAAGCCAGGGATTTTCTACGGCTGGTGGATTGTGTTGGCGGCCTTTGTGGCGTTGACCTTTGCTAGCATGACAGTTGGTTATGGCTTCAGCGTATTCTACAAACGGCTTATAGACGATTTCGGCTGGAGTAGAACCGCATTAGCAGGAGCTATCTCCCTCTCAAGGCTTGAAGCTGGGTTCATGGGTGGGCTCGGCGGGTTCTTGGTGGATAAATTCGGTCCACGAGCCGTAATACTGTTTGGAGTTGTTATTGCATCCACGGGGCTGATAGGGCTTTCCATGATCGACTCCTTACTGGAGTTCTACCTAGTTTTCATATTTATGGTGATGGTTGGGCGTAGCCTGAGCTCTATGATAGCCATAGATACCACGGTGGCCAATTGGTTCATCAGAAAACGAGGTACTGCCTTCGGATTAATACGGTCAGCGGTGGCAGTGGGGGCCGCGGGAGTGATTGTTGTGTCCTGGTTCATAGATGCGTTCGGCTGGCGGACTGCCTTTGTGGCTACTGGTATCTGCACTTTTGTGATAGGAATACCGACCGCCTTTGTAATGAAACGCAGGCCAGAGTACTACGGCTTGCTCCCAGACGGGGATACTCCAGAGACAAGGCGTCAGACTGAGAAGCAGATTGCAGTAGAATCCGAGGAACTTGTAGAGTCATCCACTGATGGCCATACGGTGCAGGTTGAGTCGGACATTGGTATGACTGTGATGGAAGCCCTGAGGTCCAAAGCTTTCTGGACGTTGTCCTTTGGATTTGCCATACGACTTTTGGTAACTGGAGCAGCCACCCTACATGCCATACCACTGGTGGAAGACTTGGGATATTCTCGAGCTACGGCTGCCGGAGTCCTGGGTTCTATGGGGATGGTTAGTATAATTGGGAGATTGGGAGGCGGTATCCTCAACGACATGTTTGGTACTAAACCTATGGCTGTGGCTAGCGTGTGTTCTCTTGCCGTGTCTTGTCTCGTAATCGCCTACGCCCAGAACTTGTGGCACATTATGATATTTGTTGCCCTCTATGCTCCAGCTTATGGCTCCTCCGCTGCCACCATGCCGGCCATAAAGGGCGATTACTTTGGAAGAAAGTCATATGGCAGTATTCTGGGCTTATCCGGCATGGTTCAAATGGCCGGATCTGTCCTGGGTCCGGTGTACGCAGCGTATGTGTACGACGTCTCCGGTAGCTATCGGATTGCATTCATTAGCTTTGCGGTGCTTCTTATGGTTTCCGCTGCGCTTTTTTGGTCACTGAAACGCCCAGGGTACCGCTAGAACCATCTATTCAGTGACCCAAGAGTCGTAGAGATATTGGTAAAGGAGCGGACTAGGTCGCTGTCTGGGGTGTTCCGGATATGCCACCAAGGATCTCACAACCGTCAGGGAATCAGCATATATCGAAGAGGATAACACCGTGGATATGCGTGAACAAGCGAGGGATTGGACCGGAGATTGGCGCAACGTTGACCAAGCCGCTGATCCGGCAGCGATGCTGAAGTTTCTAGACCTAGCAAGAAGTAGGTCAGATATTCAAGCCGCAAGGCAAAGGGGATTCGAACTCCTTAGTCTGGAAATAGGGAATCAAATTCTCGACGTTGGATGTGGAACTGGTGAAGAAACTCAGGCTCTTTCCACTCTTGTTGGACCCAGTGGACGAGCCATAGGTGTGGATTACAGTGAGGCTATGGTCATGACAGCTCAGGAACGGAGCCATGGCTCCGGCCTCCCAATTGAATTCCATCAGGGAGACGTGCTAGGTCTGGAATTTGAGGATGGTAGCTTCGACGGTACCAGAGCCGAGAGACTTCTCATGCATCTGGAGAATCCAGGGCTTGCGATGGCTGAGATTGTGCGGGTAACTAAGGCAAATGGGCGTGTGGTCATCACCGAGCCTGATCTTGGAACCTATGCGATTAGCGGAGGAGATAGAGTAGTGACGCGTAAACTCTTGGAGAATATGTGTGACAATCGCTCAAACGGATGGATTGGTAGAATGCTGCCGGGACTGTTCAAGTCATGTGGTCTATTAGACATAGGTATAGAACCCTGGACTACCACGAACATCAGCTATGATAAAGTCAATGAAAGTGGAATTCTATCTAGGGGCCTTGGAAAGGCGGTTGAGGATGGCGCTATTTCAGCAACCGAAGCGGCAAGATGGGATGACGACATGAAACTGGCTGAGGATGCTGGGGTCTTCTTTTATGCAGTCACGTATTTCACGGTCTACGGACGAAAGGCCTAGATTCAGTGTAATGTGACGAGCTGTTGCATGCGAACTTTGGTGGGTTTAAAAACGAAGATGTTTGGAGTTCGCGGAGACTGGGTAAAATCGAATTCGCTTGTGAACACGACCTAACTGTATAGACTTTCTGATTTTGATCTACCGGTAAACTGAATACTCCAGGCATTTATGGTTTCTGGCGAGTTCAGGTCACTTCACTCATTTCCATATGAAATCTGGATGGGAATATGATCCTAGTTTCCGGGCCACAATAATGTAATCACGAAGCCGAAAGATTGACATAGAAAGTGTTGTGTGCGCCTAGATTAGAGAGTGAACGTTGTGCCTCCGTTATTAACCCTCAATAACACTGTTTTTGGCAGCTATTAATATACATCTGCTACTACAAATGCTATAATTACTCTTCTATATTCAGTAACATTTCTTATTGTGAAATAGCTGGGTTTGTTTTGATATCTCACACTAGCCAAAGCTACCCAGATACATTGTCATTCTCCAAGGAGGCATATTTTCTTGCCGTCTCACAGTACTAGCCAACCCACACGCCAACCTAGAGTTTTCTATGGCTGGATAATAGTTGCCTCAGCAATGTGCACACAGATGATTCTGGGTGGCTTGGGGAGTCAAGGATTTGGAGCCTTCATACTTCCACTGCAGAGGGAGTTTGGATGGTCTAAGGGCACGATTTCAATAGCCAGATCTCTGATGCAGGTTGAAAACGGGCTGTTGGGACCGATTGAGGGTTTCCTAGTTGACAGACTAGGTCCTAGGGTGATGATCGTCAGTGGTCTGGTAGTTTTCGGGGCTGGGATGATACTCCTAGGTTTAGTCAATTCCCTGTGGATGTACTTTGTTGCCTTTGGGCTGGTTGCCTTGGGAAATAGTTTGAGTGGTTTCGTGCCTACGTCTACGGCAATTAATCTTTGGTTTATCCGAAAACGTACTATGGCTCTCTCATTTGCTCAAACCGGCCAGGGATTAGGAGCGGTCATTCTCATACCGTTCCTGGTTTTGGCCATCACACAATTCGGTTGGAGGGATGCTGCCACTGCTGTGGGTATTCTCACCTGGGTGATAGGGATTCCAGTGGCTCTGTTGATGCGCCGTCACAATCCAGAATACTATGGCATGCAGCCAGATGGTGCTCCATCTCCACTTCAAGCCGATCTGGAAATTCAACAATCTGAGACGGCAACTCGCTCAGACGTCGTACAACATGGCAGAATAGATTTTACTTTGGAAGAGGTCTTACGTACTCCTGCCTTTTGGCTTATTGGAATGGGCCACGGCTTCTCAGTAATGGTTGTCGGTGCTCTTATTACCCACCAGTTTGCTCATATGGGGATGGCAGATGGCATGGCACTGAGCTTCACTTCAGCAGCCTTGATTGTAACCGTCCTAAATATTTTCAACATATCAGGCCGTTTCCTGATTGGACTTATTGGCGATAGATTCGACAAGCGGTACCTAGCTGCTATAGGCAACTTGATGGGATCAGCAGCCCTAATAATATTCGCACTAGGCCGCTCTCTTGAAGGTGCCATGGTGTATGCAGTAATCTTCGGAATTGCTTGGGGTATCAGGGGGCCATTGATGACCTCTATTCGCGGTGATTACTTCGGTAGAGCGCACTTCGGGAAGATTATCGGGACATCATCACTATTTACAATGTGTATGTCTATAGTAGCGCCAATATTCGCCGGATTCATGGCGGATTGGCAAGGCAACTACCGACTAGCATTCATTATCCTCGCATTGATTAGTGCTCTAGGAGCTGTCTGTTTTTTACTAGCGAAGCCTCCCAAACCACCTCTAAGAGTCAATCAAGTAAATTGATGGATCAGATTAAGACATGCTGAAAATCGGACGTGTGTATTACGGATGGGTGATCGTTGGGGTCATCTCATTGAGCTCTCTTGCATCGGCAGCGCAAATCAACCCTACCATAGGTGTGTTCCTTAAGCCAATCACGGAAGAATTCAATTGGACTCGCTCAGCGCTTGCGGGTGCGGTAGCGGTAGGTACACTGGTGGGCGGATTTGCGGCGCTTGGAGTAGGCCCGCTTATCGACCGATTCGGAGCACGTTGGATCCTTCTAGTGAGCTTTCTTGTGTCTGGCGGTGCTCTGATAGCCTTGGGAGGGGTATCGAGACTATGGCAATTGTACGTTGCCATCTTCGTGATCCGAGTGTCTCTCCAAGGCGGAATAAACTTGGCGAACCAGACGGTAGTCGCCAAGTGGTTCATACGACGGCGGGGACGAGCCATGGCCATTGCTACTTTGGGCCAGCGAATGGGAAGTGGTGTTATACCATTCCTGGCGCAGCAGATAATACTGGTGGCTAATTGGCGGATCGCTGCCGTGGGCCTTGGAATGCTGGTTTGGGCGTTGACTCTAGTGCCAGTGAGCCTATGGTTACGTAGGCAGCCAGAAGACATGGGGCTGCTGCCGGATGGGGCAAGGCCGGAAGATGAAAATAAACAGGATGGCAAGGTTACTGGTCAACCCAAAACGGAGCGGAGCTATACGGTGAAGGAGGCGCTCAGAACTAAGCCGTTTTGGATCATACTGGTGGCTTTCTGTCTCACTAATTTCGTAAATACGGGGATTAACTTCAACTTGGTGCCACACCTGACTGACAGTGGCCTGACGGAAGCGCAGGCTGTAACTGTGCTGCTTGTGTGGGCACTGATGGCCGTACCGGCTACATTAGGATTTGGAGTTCTGGCTGAGAAGATGTCAGTTCGATATCTTATGATGGTCTCATCTACGGGCGTGGCATTAGGAATTCTTCTGTTCCTCTTGGTGGACGGCTTTCCTCTGGGACTGCTCTTTGCCGTGATTCACGGAGCGTCATTTGGTGGATCATTCTTGGTGCTGCAACTTCTACTGGCAGATCACTTTGGATCAGCTTCCCTAGGAGCATTGAGGGGGTTCATCTTGCCTTGGCAAATGGTGGCAAATGCCATGGGTCCGTTGACAGCCACATTGGTCTTTGACACGACGGGAGGCTACACGCCGATCTTTGTGACATACATCGTACTGCAAGGGATACTGCTCCTAGCGCTGTTGTTTGGGTTGCCGAGCGGGAACAACAAGATGGTAAGCGAGACCCCGGGGCAGTAGGTGAAAGGGAGTGGTTAGTTTTTATGGTGATGCAGTCTCACAGCAGCTTGGCTAGGGAGTGCAAGAGTCTTTTTCTGCCTATTAATTGCCAGATCTACCATTAGTCCCACATGATCTGGAAATCCTTGTCAATAATCATAGATCGGTCGCACTTTGGACATTTACGAGGGTGTTTCCATAATTCTGTTCGGTGAGATTTAGATTCATCACAATTGAACTCTGTTGGGACCCATCCCTTAACCATTGCCAACCAAGGTTCCTCGGTAGTTACAACGTCCTTTATCTCCTGACAGTCGTAACAACGGACTGTAGAAGTTGCCACTGCCATGCCTACGTCGTCACCTCCGCTAACAAAAGCCGCGTAGTGGCATTTTCTGCAGATGTATCTGTTCCATGTGCCCATAGTTACACCAATATAACCTAATATTAATAATATTTACGGATATAGGTATAGGTTCGATCGAATAATTCTGGGTCTTGGTGGAGACGGGGGAGAGTCGAACTGCACCGTGAACGCGACTTAGCTGTAGTGGTTGCGTAGAGTTTCCGATCGTGGCTATTTTGGGGTGACAGGATTGTCTATGCTGTGATAGTCTGCATCAATCGGTTATACATTGAGCTACTGGTGCCGACATAGTCACATTTATCGTATTTAGATAAGGCCCTCAAGAGGAGCAGAATCGCTTGGAATCAGACCCTCCTAGTGAAATCCCGAACGCTGGAGAACATGGTCAGTCAACCGCTGGGGCTGGCTCTTCGGATCGGCGAGTTTTCTACGGTTGGTGGATCGTCGCCGCCGCTACTCTGGCCAGCACCATTCAGTCGTCAGTTTTTAATGTGGGTGCTCAAGTCTTGGTTCTCCCTCTAATTAGAGAGTTCGATACAACGCGGACTGCAGTGTCCTTCGCGTTTTCCCTAAGAAGGCTCGAAGGTGGCCTAACGGGACCAATCGAAGGGTACCTTATACACTGGATAGGGCCCAGACGTTATATGATGTGTGGGTGGGTAGTTTTCGGAGCTGGTCTTATTAGTGTTGGCCTGTCCCAAAACATTTACCAGTTTTACGCCTCGTTCTTGCTCGTCACCTTGGGCCAAAGCATTGCGGGCTTCTTACCAATTGTGACAGTGCTGATTAACTGGTTCGACCGATGGCGTGGACGAGCTATTGCTATCTATCAGCTCGGTGGAAGTTTCGGTGCCCTATTTGTTCCAGTGCTCGCTTGGTCGATTCTCAACGTCGGCTGGCGCGAAACGATGATTGGCGCAGGAATTCTCACGATCCTCATTGGCATTCCATTAACTGGGATCATGCGAAACCAGCCCGAGGACTACGGATATCTACCCGATGGAGACTCGCCTAGCAACACGGGTTCTGACTCCGCAGGAACGAAGAATGGAGAAACTACCAATATATCTCCAGGTAATTCCGACGAGTCCACCGTTGCTCAGATCCTCCGAGGCAGAAGTTTCTGGTACCTTGGCCTCTCCCATTCCGCTGGCATTACTGCTTGGGGTGCCCTTCAGGTCCACCAGATCCCAGCCTTGGTGGACATAGGTATCGACGAGTTCGCGGCTGCTGGAATCCTCTCTTACACTCTTGTCGTGTCTGCTATTGGACGGCTAATTGGGGGATTCCTTGGCGATAGGGTGGACCCACGAAGGGTAGTAGCTGTGGCGTTTATTAGCCAAGGAGTTTCGATCATCATCCTAGCATTTGCGACTTCCCTGACTCAGGTCATGGTGTTCGCTACCATCTTTGGCATTGCGTTTGGAACGCGCGGTACCCTTATGACAGTCCTACGTGCGAGGGTTTTTGGCCGGAATAACTTTTCACGGCTGGCTGGGCTGATGGACCCCCTCAGCAGCGTCAGTGTTTTCATTAGCCCTGTCTTCGCCGGCTTTGTGTTTGATTACTTCGGATCATATCGGGGGGCTTTTTGGGTCCTGGCAGCGGTAAACGCGTTGGGCGCTCTCCTACTTATGGGCATTCGGTTAAGTCCGCCTCAGGAGACTGATCTGCTTCCCCAAAATAGAAAGAGAAGCAAGTAGAAGCGTCGTAATGCGCGATGGGCCCGTGCCTCTGACTTTCCAAAAGGCCTAGAGTCTTTCAAGCGTGCTTAACAGGGCATTATGCAGATTCTGGATTTCTCAATAGGCTTACTTATAATGCTCTTCTGGCAAATTAAAACAGGACTGAGCGGATTCGACACTCCGACTTCTGAGGCAGTGGAGCATCATGGCTTCGTCGTCGGTGAGTTCCGTGACGTGAACATGTAGCCTAGCCGGGAGAAGGCTTTGAGGCACAGGGAGATTCTGAGGGCGTAAACCCTCGATCATATTTGCAGGAGGCAACCATGTCAGCAGACCGCAAGACCGTTGGACAGGTAGAGATTATAGCTCTCTCAGATGGGTCTATGGAGCAAGAATCCCAGTCTGTGTTCCCTGAAATACCAGAGCCCGTGTGGCACGGAATCCTCCAAGATGGCAAATTCACCATGAATTTCGGGTGTTACCTCCTCCGAACGCCTTCGCTCATCGTACTAGTCGACACTGGGGTGGGTGGGCCACTTTTGCAGGAGCTTGCGTACCAAGGAATATCACCTGATGACATCCAGGCAGTGACGTACACTCACCTCCATGGTGACCACATTGCATGGAACCTCTCAGGGTCTGGTCAGGACCAACATGTCACGTTCCCTAACGCCACATGGTACGTTCCGAGGGGAGATTGGGAATACTTCGTAAACCCCTCATCGCCAGGCTATTCCAACTCTGTGCATGATAAGTTTAGGCCTCTGGAGGAGCTAGGCAGGGTGCAACTGGTTGATGACGGATATGCCTTAAGTGACGAGATGACCGTGACTGCTACTCCAGGACACACCCTTGGCCACTGCTGCATTACCATAGAGTCTCAAGGTCAGCATGCCGTGATTGTGGGTGATGCACTGATACACCCTATTCAGGTTGACACTCCCGAGTGGAATAGCAGGTATGACCAGGACCCCGAGACGGCAGCACGGACCAGGAGGTCGCTTGTGGAGGAGATGGATCGTAAGGGGGCCCTAGGAGGGGTCTCCCACTTCGAGGCGCCTGGGTTTGGAAGAGTAACGCGGCAAGGAACACATCTGGTATGGGTATCAGAGTAACATACCTCTAGTGGAATGCCAGAGAGACCTATTAGGAAGATTGTCTGCAACTTCTCGACTCTATCTATCATCTGCCTTCTATGATCGTCTTCGAGAATCTTTCTGGTTGTGAGAAAAGAATAGTCATTGCCAATCTGAAGATCATCGACTCCATTGTGATGATCAGACCCAAGGCACCGTTCAGGGCAGTATTTTTGACCGCCGTCACCCGCGAGTGGTCTGGAGTTGAACTAATAAGGTATGAGCCCCAGGAGAATTCCCCTGAGGCTCATACGGATCCGTGTTCTTGGTGGAGACGGGGGAGAGTCGAACTCCCCGTCCAGAGAACTTCCAGCTAGGATATACTACAGGCTTATCCAGTATTATTTCTCGCTTCCAGGGTCCCTACTGGCCAGGTTCCATGGAAGCCAGCCGATAATTCTTATTCCCTCTCTATCGGCGTAAGGAGGGTTAGCACCTCGATTTAATGTCGCCCAGGCTCAGCCTTCGAAGAGAGGCTGAGATGGACGTGGTAACCTTATTTAGGCTGCCAGAGCGAGTTGTTTGTCGCCAGTTGTTTTTTTGCCGCCTTTTTACGAGGTTGACGGCACCTCGGCCTGCAATCCCGCCAGATCACCCCCTGTCGAAACCACGCGTCCCCATATCTAGTTCATACTAAAAGTATAGCATGAGATTTGATATCATTTCTCAACCTCTAGAGGCAGCGCGTATTGCCCTGCCAATCTCACGTTCCTGATCCTTGTCCATCATAGCTCGGCGCTTGTCATGGAGTTGGCGTCCTCTGGCCAGGCCTACTTGCACCTTGGCAACGTGACCCTTTATGTACACCCTGAGAGGTATTAAAGTTAGACCCTTTTGGGATGCGGTCCCTGCCAACGCTCTAAGCTCTTTGTTGTGCAGGAGCAGTTTTCTGGATCTGGTGGGTTCGTGGTTGTATATGTTTCCCTGAGCATAAGGTGCGATGTGGGCGTTAACCAGCCACATTTCACCGTGATACATTCGTGCGAAGGAGTGCTGGATGTCTATTTTAGATGCACGGACTGACTTAATCTCTGTTCCTGTGAGGACAAGTCCAGCCTCTACGTTTTCCAGGATATCGTACTCATGATAGGCTTTTCTGTTCACAGCGATGGGGCCTGAGTGTCCACTGGCTGTGGCGATCTTTTTTTTATGTGTTTTAGGCATGGCTTGAGTAACTTTTCTAAAGTTTTTACCTGGACGTGATTGCTATCTGGGCTTTCAACTGTTCAAGTGCTCTGTCTAACTGTGGAGTTCCGTTATCATTAGTGGCTGCTGACACTAGAATGTCTGGCTCTAGTCCTTTACCTTCTATAAGGCGTCCATTTGGGGAGTACCAGCGACCGATTGTGAAGTATAAACCTGAGCCGTTGTTGAGGCGCTTTGGTAGATTTACACTGCCTTTCCCGAATGTAGATCTCCCTACGAGAACAGCCCGTTGGTGGTCTTGAAGTGCTCCAGATAGCACCTCACTGGCACTGGCGCTGAATTGGTTCACAAGTACAACTAATGGTATCTCCTTGGCAATCCCATGGGGTTTTACTTTGTAGTCTGTCCTCTTACCGTCTCCATCAACGGCGTATAGTATAAGCCCGTCGTTTAGGAATTGGCTGGCTATGTTAATTGTTGTGGAGAGTAGGCCTCCGAGGTTGTTTCTCAAATCCAGTACTATTCCTAATGCCTCTAGGTCGTCTATTTTCTTTAAGGTGTCAGTCAGGGCTTCGTCGGTGTTGTCGGAGAATGTGCGTATCTGAACGTATGCAATATCCCCGGGTAGCATTTCCCAACTGATGCTTTCCAGCTGAATTACGGAGCGGACTATATCGATGACAATTGGATCGTCTGCGTTCTTGTGTTGAACCAGCAATCGGACTGTACTGCCTTCTGGCCCCCTGATTTTGAGGACTGCTTCAATGAGGTTCCAGCCTTCTGTGCTTTCACCATTTACTTCCAGTATTACGTCGCCAGCTTCTATGCCTGCCTTCTCCGCAGGGGCATCCTGCATCGGAGCTGTTATCGTGATGCGGTTGTTAATGAGGTCTACGTGCGCACCAATTCCCTCAAACTTACCCTGGCTGTCCTCTGAGTATAATTCGTACTCACTCGCGTCGAGGAATGATGTGTATGGATCTCCAATGTCATCCAACATTGCTTCTATGGCAACTTGAGAGAGAAGTTCTGGGTCAGGCGTACCGTCAATGTCGTTCTGGTATTCCAGCATGGCATCTACCGCAGACTGGCTGATGCCACTGGTATCCAAGCTCTTTTTCCCCACGAAATCCTGAGATAGTATGTTCCATACTTCTACGATTGTGTTGTTTTCCGGCGACACCGCAGTTTGGGAGAGACTGCTCCATAGTTGGACTACAGTGCCTATATCAGCTGGGGGTGTGGGAGTAGCCGGGGAATCGGCAATATATGATGTGCATGCCGCTCCTGTGGCCATTAAAGTTAATAGAATGACAGCGAGTTGGAGCGTGAATTTAGAGAATGTACGGTTCACTATATGGTCCCTTAGCCAGTAATTGGATAATTCTAACACACGGAGCGCTGATTTTTAGATTGAGCTTTAGGGCACAGGTATGAATCCTGTCAGGAAATATTGGAGATATGGCTTTGTTTGTGTTGTTTTTCACTTGATAATCCACAGGCACTATGCTATATTTCCTCCGACGTTCGATTGCGGAGGTATTGGTCTATGCTCGAGGATTATTTTCGTCAGTATGGACTGATTGCTATCTTCACAGCTATAGCAATCATATTGCCTGGTACATTGCTGGTTGTCTCATGGCTTTTTTCCTTCATTAGAATTCGTCCTGATAGGCCCAATGCAATTAAGAAAAGCCCATATGAGTGCGGGATGGATCTCATAGGCGATCGTTGGCCGCAGTTTAATTTCCGCTACTATATGTTTGCTATCCTATTTGTAGTATTTGATGTGGAAACGATTTTCATATATCCCTGGGCTGTATACTTCAATCAACTTGGAGTATTTGCCTTTATTGAAATGTTGGTCTTCGTCTTTATTCTAGTGCTGGGCTGGGGTTATGCATGGAAACATAAAGCCCTGGAGTGGAGCTAAAAATGTCCATTGAAATGAGAACGGAAGACTCCCTGGGGAAACAAACAGTTGGTGCTGTCGGGATTCCGCTGCACAACACCACTTGGGAGTTGGATAGGGAAGAGGGTGCTGTCATAAATGACATGAAGGCCACCCATCTAGAGCCCTTCACCAAGGACTCTATCTTGGTGTCTCCGGAATTCGAGCGCAACGTTGTGATAACCTCTGTTGACGCCTTGCTGAACTGGAGCAGGAAATCATCGATATTTCCTATGACATTCGGGCTGGCGTGCTGTGCATTTGAGATGATAGCAAGTGCTATGTCTAGATTCGATATCTCTCGCTTCGGTATGGAGGCAATGCGTGCCTCTCCAAGGCAGGCAGATCTGATGATAGTGGCCGGCACAGTAACATGGAAGATGGCCCCGGTTCTTCGTCGTCTATATGACCAGATGCCGGAGCCAAAATGGGTCATATCTATGGGTGTGTGCGCCACAAGTGGCGGGCCGTACTATCAGGGATACAGCGTGGTTCCAGGTGTGAACCGCATTGTACCGGTAGATGTTTACGTTCCAGGATGCCCTCCGCGTCCGGACGCACTTCTTTACGGCATTATGCAACTCCACGAGAAGATAAGGAAATATAGTTTGATTGATAAAGCCGCGGGTGGATAGATGACCACTGTTTTGGCTGGGGACGTGATAGCGCTCCGCTTGGAAGATTCCATTCCTGG
Organism: Dehalococcoidia bacterium; assembly: GCA_963580875.1. GTDB lineage: Bacteria > Chloroflexota > Dehalococcoidia > Lucifugimonadales > UBA2985 > JASLXI01. The sequence continues at coordinate 6,123 of CAUZMC010000025.1, read as the reverse complement.
TTCTGTGAAGGAATGGAATGCCAGCGATGTCTGGATCAAGCCGGAGTCTATCTTAGAGGTATGTAGCTTCCTCAAGGAGGACACTGCACTTCATTGTAACTACTTGATCTCAGTGTCTGCGGTTGACTATATTGAATACTTTGAGATGGTATACCATCTGGTATCCATGTCTCATAATCACAGTGTGGTCCTTAAGTCAAAGTGCTGGGGTAGGGAAGACCCAACCGTTCCGTCCATAACTAGTTTGTGGCAGGGAGCAGATTTCCAGGAACGGGAAATCTACGATCTTATGGGAGTTAAATTCAGCGGTCATCCCAATCTTAAGCGCATTATGCTATGGGAAGGGTTCCCCGGTCATCCTCAACGTAAGGACTATCTGGAGCCTGCTCGGTAGAAGATGTAAAGATGCCAATTCGTACAGAACCAGTAACAATCAATTTGGGGCCTCAGCACCCAAGCACTCACGGTGTTTTCCGTATGCGGATTACATTCGATGGCGAGATGATCTTGGACGTTGAACCTGTGTTCGGTTATCTTCACCGCGGATCGGAAAAGCTGGCGGAAGAGAGAACATATACTCAGGTTATAACCCTGACGGACCGCTTGGACTACGTATCGTCTATGTCTAACAATTTGGCTTACGTGTTGGCTGTTGAGAAGTTGTCTGGTATTAATCCGCCTGAGCGGGCTATGTACATAAGGGTTATAGTTGCCGAGCTACAGCGTATTGTCAGTCACCTAGTCGCCACTGGCTTCTTCCTGAACGATCTTGGAGCATTGGCGACTCCACTTATGTACTGTTTCAGGGAGAGGGAAAAAATTCTGGACCTCTTTGAGATGTTGTGTGGGGCTCGTATAACTCTCAGCTATATGAGAGTAGGAGGCGTTTTCCAAGATGCTCCTCCCGATTTCTGGCACTCACTAAGCGATTTCTTGAATTACATGCCTGACTATATAGACGAGTATGAGAGGCTTATTACTGGTAATGAGATAATGCTGATACGTACAAAGGGAACTGGTATTCTTTCCGCTGAGACAGCCATAAACTCCTCGATAAGCGGCCCTGTTCTGCGCGCCTCAGGTGTAAACTGGGACCTGCGCAAGACTGATCCATATGACGTGTATGACCGTGTTGATTTTGACGTCCCTCAGGGAACAGTGGGAGATAACTACGATCGTTATCTGACGCGTGTTGCCGAGATGCGCCAATCTTTGCGGATTATTGAACAGTGCGTAGACCAGATAGAGGAAGGGCCTGTTAGGACCGAGGTTCCAGCGCTTCTGAGGCCGCCTGTTGGTGATGCTTATGGACACGTCGAAGGCCCCAAAGGTGAGTTGGGTTTTTACATTGTAAGCGACGGTAGTATAGCGCCGTATCGGTTTAAAATTAGGTCTCCGTCCCTCATCAATTTGTCGGCACTCAGAGGTATGATGGTTGGAAGCAATCTAGCCGATATGATCGTAACTTTTGGCAGCATGGATATTAATATGGGTGAGGTGGACAGATAGTGGAACCTGTTTACGTTTCCTTCCATGAGGCCAACTCCTTTTTCAGTAACCTCTACGATCTCTTCGCGGAGTGGAGTTTTTGGGGAGTTTCCCCCATTCCTGACTGGCTTGCATATTTTCTGGCTGGTTTCTTGATTGTCTTCGCCGTGGTGAATAGTGTGGTGGTTGTGACAACCGTAGGCACATGGGTAGAGAGGCGACTTATAGGTCGTTTTCAATCACGGGTTGGGCCAAACCGCTGGGGTCCGTGGGGTCTGGCTACACCAATAGCGGACGCGGTGAAGCTTCTTAGCAAGGAAGACACGCGTCCTGAGGGCGTTGATATTTGGGTGTTCAACTTGGCTCCTTTGGTGTTTATCGTGACTCCTTTGCTGGTTTTTGCCGTAATACCCTTTGGCGAGGGTACCTATATTGCCAACCTGAATATTGGCATACTGTTTATCATTGCAGTTACTACCGTGCCGACAATAGCCATGTTCATGGCTGGATGGGCCTCTGGAAACCGCTACTCCCTTTTTGGAGCCATGCGTGGGGTTGCGCAGCTTGTCAGCTATGAAGTCCCTATGGTCCTTTCTATAGTTGGAGTACTACTGATGTCCGGCTCATTGTCTCTGGTGGATATTGTGGAAGCACAGAGAATTCCTTTCATACTTCTTCAACCCCTTGGGTTCTTCATTTTCCTGCTGGCGATATCAGCAGAGATGAACCGTTCTCCTTTTGATATAGTGGAGGCTGATTCAGAATTGGTAGCTGGGTTTCACACAGAGTACAGTGGCATGAAGTGGGGCACATTCCAGTTGGCTGAGTTTATTGCTCCATTTGGGGCTGCCTCAATAATAACCACTCTTTTCCTCAAGGGCTGGGATGGGCCTCTTCTGCCGGACTTCGTGTGGTTCTTTGGAAAAGTGTGTTTCGTTTGGTTTGTCCTGCTGTGGATAAGGGCTACTCTACCAAGGTTTAGGGTGGATCAGATTATGGCTTTGGCTTGGAAATGCCTGTTCCCCCTGGGTATATTGAATCTCTTTATCACAGCTGCTGAGGTGCTGATTTGGGGAGACCCTACCACTGCACAGCTATGGATAATGGTAGGTATAAACTGGGCTGTCGCCATTACCTGTCTTGTGGGGATTTCTCAATTGATGTCTGACAAGCTATCTACCAGGGCCCCGTTAGCGCCTGTTCCAGTTAGGCGCGCTAGGGGACTTCGAGAGGTGAGATGAATATTATTGGTGTAGGAATTGCAAAAGGCCTCTCGGTGACTTTCAGGAACTTGTTCAGAAAGGCTTCTACCATTCGGTATCCAGAGGAAGCTGCACCTCAGGCACCTCGCTTCAGAGGTGAGGAGTTTGCATGGTACGAAGAGCGGTGCACCGGATGTGCCAGTTGTGCCAAGTTCTGCCCTCTGGGCATAATAAAAATTGTGACCCATCCAGGCGGTATAAATGTCCAGGAAGGCCAGTCATATGCAATAGATGTATTTGATATAGACCTAGGTCGTTGCATGTTTTGTGGTCTGTGTGTTGAGGCGTGTCCCTACGATGCACTGTTCATGGGTAGTGGCTTTGAACGTAGCACCTACCGTCGGGATGACTTAGTGATACAAGTTGATGAGCTCAGGCAGGCGGAAAAGCGCCCGAGCACATGGTTCCGTCCTCAGCTGGAAGCCAAAGAATACAGACCGCAAACGGGACAACCTTTGTCTTGGGAAGAGGTTGGTCGCTAGATGATAACCTTGGATGTTGTATTCTGGATCATGGCTGTAATTGGAGTAGGCTCTGCATTGGCTGTGGTTATGGAGAGGGATATATTCAGGTCGGCCCTTTTTCTTATCGTATCATTTCTTGTGGTAGCCGGGCTGTTTATTCTCCTCAACGCAGAGTTCCTTGCTGCAGTGCAGGTGCTTGTCTATGTGGGAGCCATTTCCGTCCTCGTAATATTCGCCATAATGCTGACGCGGAACGTTCAAGAGGCTAATTCTTTTAACAGTTTTCAGCTTCCCGCATTGGTGCTGGCTGCTATGATGTTATCGTCAATTGTTTTTGTTGTGTTAAACACCGACTGGCATGTCTGGGATCAGTTGGGTCTTCACGTGTTGCCAGGTGGAAGCGATGAAATATTCAGCAACACTGAGCAGGGAATAAAGAATGTGTTTGGCAATACAACTCAGGTAATAGCACGTCTTCTTATGAAGGACTTTGTTCTGCCAATGGAAGCGGCCTCTGTGGTGCTATTGGCATCGTTAATAGGAGCATTGGCTTTAGTGAGGGAAAGAGAGGATGAAGCTTGAACCTTGAGAATTTTCTCCTGCTTTCCGGCGTCATCTTCAGCATAGGCTTGTATGGAGCGCTTTCGAAGAAGAACGTGATCGTAGTTCTAATGTCCATTGAGTTGATGTTCAACGCCGTTAACATAGCGCTGGTGGCCTTTAGCCGTTACGTTGTACCCAGAAGCATCGCGGTAGACCCGATTGGCGTGGAAGTTGAGGTGGCAAAAGCCCTTGTAAATGGTGCAGCTTTGAGTGAGACTGTACTGAGGTCATTGCTAACGGGGCAGATTTTCGCCATATTTGTTATCACCATCGCTGCTGCGGAGGTGGCGTTGGGGCTTGGCATCGTAATAGCAATGTATCGCAACAGAGAGACGGTTGATGTGACTCATACCAACCTGATGAGGGGCTAGCGTAATAATATGTGGGTAGATTTTAAAAAGGCACCTAATTTAATGATTGCAGAGATGTGGAAAGAGCTCCTAGAAGGGGAGGGTCTGCCCGCTCAAATACTGCCAGAGGGCGAGATACTGACGTGGGGGGAACGTGTGGCATATCGTATTATGGTGCCTCGCGGCAGGGAGCACGTGGCAGAGGAGATTCTGAGGAAACTTTAGGTTCTTTTGTAAAAATAAGTGATCTGACATGCTCGTATTGAGCTTCCCGGAAGTCCACTTTTCAGATAAGTGGAAACGTGATATGAATATTTTGATTGGAGCGGTATAACGGAATGATAACCGAAGGAGCAGCTTGGGCTATTTTCCTCTTACCTTTGGCTTCTTTCGTCCTTATTTCTTTTGTAATAAGGCCGTTCTTTAACAGTTACGACAAGTTTAGTGGATACCTGACAATAGGTGCTATCGGTAGCTCCTTTGCTCTTTCAATTTGGGCGTTGCAATCCGTTATGGGCCACGAGGGCGAAATTGGATGGGCCGCCCACTCTTGGATTGCTGTTGGGGACCTTGAGATTTCCTTTGGAGTCCTTATGGACTCTCTTACAGCTATCCTGTTGATTGTGGTAACTGGCGTGAGCCTTTCCGTACAGGTTTACTCTCAGGGATATATGCGCGGAGACCCGAGTTATTCACGTTATTTTGCATTCATGTCCCTCTTCACGGCCTCCATGCTAGGTCTGGTGTTGTCACGAAACATCATCCAGATATATGCCTTTTGGGAGCTTGTGGGGCTTTCCTCGTATCTCCTCATTGGTTTCTGGTACAACAGGCCGGCTGCTGCGGCCGCTGCAAAGAAGGCTTTCTTGGTCACAAGGTTGGGTGACGTTGGATTCCTTCTTGGTATTCTGTATTTATTCTTTAATAAAGAGGCATTTCTCAGTCAGGGACTTAACCCGTTTGAGATAGCTGACATTAACCTCATTGCGCACGGAGGCCAGGTGGCAGGTGTGCAAATCGTCGCTCTTGGTACTGGAGTTGTTACTTGGATAGCGCTCGGAATTTTTGCTGGAGCGGTGGGTAAATCAGCCCAGTTCCCTCTGCACGTCTGGCTTCCAGATGCAATGGAAGGCCCAACTCCTGTGAGCGCCCTCATTCATGCGGCCACTATGGTTGTTGCTGGTGTGTTTTTGGTGGCACGCTTCTTTCCTTTGTTTGAATCATCCACAACGGCAATGAACGTTGTGGCCGTTATTGGTGGATTCACTGCTATCTTTGCTGCCACAATGGGTTTGGTTATGAGCGATATCAAAAGAGTGCTAGCCTATTCGACTGTAAGTCAGTTGGGATACATGATGTTGGCACTTGGAGTAGGAGCTTATGAAGCGGCTATATTCCACCTTTTCAACCACGCCTTCTTCAAAGCACTCCTTTTCCTTGGCTCAGGCAGCGTGAACCATGCTTCTGGGACATTCAATATGAGATATATGGGTGGTCTCAGGCGTTACATGCCCTGGACATATGCCACCTTTTTTATAGCGGCTCTGAGCATATCTGGGATATTCCCATTTGCTGGGTTCTGGAGCAAGGATGAGATTTTGGTTGGCGCATTCAATCACGGTGGCGTAATAGGCCAGTTGGTATTTTGGATGGCTCTTATAGCCGCGTTTATGACTGCTTTCTACATTTTCCGTGTGCTTTTCATGACTTTCCACGGTGAGTTCCGCGGTGGTGTGGATGCAGAAGAAGGATCCCAGACAGGGGGGCACGGCGTGCATTTGGCAGAGTCACCTTGGGTTATGGTTGTGCCTATGGCTGTGCTTGCGGTGCCGGCTGTGGTCTCGGGTTTCTTGGCCAACCCGGTGAATGACATCTGGGGTCTGGGATTGGTGCCAACTCACTGGTTCTCGGAACTTATGAGCAGCGTAGCCCTGATAGATGGGCATCAAGAAGGAT
>CAUZMC010000024.1:0-22544 GCA_963580875.1 Dehalococcoidia bacterium | reverse complement strand
AAAACTAACTGCTTGGATGGGGGCAGCCGATGCCCTGCATGCACTAAAATTTTTACAAACCCATCCAAAAGTTTACGGAGATAAAATTGGTATTACTGGTTTTAGTTGGGGTGGTCAAGTTACCCTCTTTAGCGGATTAGATTTAATTAGAAAATCAATAGTAGGTGATGGTGTTGACTTTGCTTTAAGGGCACCTTTTTATATGTTTTGCAGACAGTTTGACGACCCGAAATATTCAACAAATAAACTCCACATTTTTCAAGGTGAACTAGATTCTGTTCCACCAAACCATTGTTATGAAATGACAAGCAGTTTTAATAATCTAGGGTACAATGTGTCGATTGACGTCTATCCGGGTGCATATCATAACTTCGATGACCCTTGGTGGGATTCACCACCACATAAAAAATACGATTATTCATGGTATGTTACTGACAAGTGTTATTACTGGATTGACAAAGACTACAAAAGGTCATGGAGACTGGATGATATGAGAATTGAATTTGATGATTATCCGGACTGGGATTTCAGCTCAGATCCGTTATATAAAGAATACAAAAAAGAGTGTGAACACTTGGGTGCTATCAGCGGGCGAAATGATAGTGCATCACAACAATCAGCTGCTAAATTGCTAGAGCTGATAAAACAACACCTCATATATTAATTAATTCCCTCAATATTAGGTGACCTGTAGGTTTTTTAGATTTCCAGGAGCACAGCGTTAGCATTATCTGTCTAAAACCTACAGGCTGTTATCCCAAAACCTTAGGGTCGCACAACATGGAATGAGTGATGGCAGGTTGTAGCAGTATCGGTATGGACTTCAGCTTCATCACATCGCCTTAAGAACTTTACCCTCCTCCATGCTAATTCATTTGATGCTTCCCAGAGGATACGCCTGTACACGTCTTGTCCATCTAAGAGCATATCATATCGCCTCTTCAGCAACTCCTTGAGGGCTCCTGAGTAGGTAAGTAAGCGGTATCGTCATCAAGATAGTCGCCAATGTGGTCAGGATAGCGATATCGTAAGTCCCGGTGGAGTCGAAAATCCAACCGTATAGCACAGGTCCTATCACGCCTGAACCCAAGAAGCCGATTTGCAACAGACCTTGGAGAGTCCCAAACGCTCTAGCTCCGAATAACTTCATCATGAGGATTGGTCTTAAAGGTACGGTGCCACCGAATCCAATACCGAACGTGAGGGCAAAGACGACTGCGAGCCAGTACTGTTCCGGGCCGACTACAAGTAGGATCAATAATCCAATAATCTGAAATCCTATGAGCACGCCCATAACCACTCTGTAGTCAAGCATATCCGCCATGACACCGGAGCCAATCCGCCCGATGCCACTCAGAAAAAACATCAACCCTAAAACGCTCGCTGCCTGAGTGGCGCTATAGTTGAGATCCTCCATAAGAGGGATAAGATGTACCATTAGGCCGCTGATTCCCACAAACATAAGTGCATATAGCGTCACGACAACCCAGAAAACCTGTGTCCTAACTGCCTGAGCCACCGTATACCCGTCGGAGGCTCCATCTAGAGGATGATCTTGGACCTCAGTATTAAGTGCAGATACTGCCTCGAGCTTATCGCCGTCCGCAAGGTAGCCGTATGGCTCCGGTTTTGCGCGCGCCACCATGGCTAGCGGAATACCCACTATCCACAACCCGATTCCAAGTACGATTGTCGCAATGCGCCAGCCTATCATTCCCTCCAGAACCGCGATGATGACCAACGAAGGTCCTCCTAATACAGGCCCCAGCATGGCAATCCCCAAGGCTCTGCCTCGCGTCCTCCGAAACCAATTGGCAACGGCGGCTACCCAAGATACCCCGTGGGTGGCTCCGGACATTCCAAACGAGGCTATCAAGAAAGCTATGTAAAAAGTGAATAACGAGTCGATGAATCCCAACATTATCATTCCCGCTCCACCGATTATGACCCCGAGCAGAATGACGACTCGTGGGCCCCAGCGATCAACCAGCACTCCTACTACAGGGGCTAACAACCCAGTTTCAACCGCGCGCAGGGAGAAAGCCCCAGAAGTGAGGGCTCGAGACCAGCCAAACTCTTGAAGTATCGGGAGGAAAAACACGTTGAAGCCAAGGCCGAATGCCAGAGTCAGGTAAAAGTTTAGCCCAATGCAAGCGCCTACGATGTACCATCCATAGAAGATTTTTGTCATAATTTGCGCACCGTTTGCATGCTGACAGTATAGCTGTTTCCAGAGAGAGAAGGACACTCAGGTTAAGTCGGGTATGGCGGTAGGGTTAGCAACCGTGCGGGGTATATAAAAAGGGGTACTGGGTATCACCCTGATTGACGTTTAGGAATCAACCCATAGCTCATTAATCGCGAAGTGCCCTGTACTTCTTCAAGTCACGCTCTGACTCTACACTTTTACCTAATTTGCCGTACGCATCACCCATGTTCTTGTAGAAAGTGGCACCCTGAGGGTTGATCCGTATAGCCTCGTCATAGTCCTCTATGGCCTGCGGCATCTAAGCACCAACCACCGTAATATATCCTATTATGTTGACCATCAGAATCTGAATCCGCGAGAATAGGGGAGCATAGCGTCATCTAAACTGCAGAACAGTGGCAATTGTAGACTCACGGGCCATATTTTAGGAGGAAAACCATGACTCAACAACCCATTCGGTTGGGCGTAGTCGGCGCCGGAGGCTTCACTCGTAGGTTCCATCTACCAAACTTTCTCAAGATTTCAGGAGTCGAAGTTGTGGCCGTTTGCAATCGTTCTGTGGAGTCCGGGAATGCAGTGGCTCGGGAATTCAGTTTTCCTAAAGTGCTGACTGATTGGCATGAATTGGTTGCTCTACCGCAAGTGGATGCTGTGGTCATCGGTACCTGGCCTTATATGCACGCGCCAGTGGCTGTTGAGGCCCTGAGGGCTGGCAAGCATGTATTCACAGAAGCCCACATGGCAGGAGACCTGGCCGGGGCACGAGCCATGTACCAGACGGCTCAGGAAAATCCGCATCTTAAGACGATGCTCTCCAACTTGAGGGTTCCTGGCGACGCCACGATGCGCAAGCTCCTTGACGAAGGTTACGTGGGTCAGATATATCAGGTCTTAGATTACCGATTCAACGGCCAATACGCCGATCCGACACAGCCCCTGCACTGGCGACAGAATCGTGAGTTTTCTGGTATCAACTTCCAGTACTTGGGTGTCAGCGCCGAGATCAATAGGCGCTGGTTGGGAGATCACCGGCGAGTTCTTGCCCAATTGAAGACATTTCATCCCGAACGACCAGGAGTGGGCTCACAGGGCCAACTGCCTGACACCATGAATATATTGGCTGAACTAGAAGATGGCACACCCGTAGCATATCTGCATAGCGGCGTGACCCGCCTGGGAGGACAAGCAAGGCTTGAGATCTATGGAAGTGACGGTACCCTGGTTCACTATGGGTCCACTCGCGGACAGGGCCTTGCTGGAATCTACGGGGCGCGGTCTGGAGAGCAAGAGCTACAGCCGATCACAATTCCCCCTGAGACTGAGAGCCGTTGGCCAATGAATGAGGACTTCATATCGATGATTCGGGATGACAAGCCGCCCTCCCCTGAAACGGCGACATTTTACGATGGTCTCAAATACACCGAGTTCACCGCTGCTTGCTTCCTGTCAGCTGAGCGAGAGGCATGGGTAGAATTGCCACTGCCATAATCAGCAAGATGAACCTGTCATCGTGTGTCTTGGAGTCCCATGTGGGATTAGGTACAACAGGGCAACACAGAAGCGATTGTTGTGGGGATAGGACATAACCTACTACTGACGGGTTATAATGGTGGAAATGGTTAAAGGTGATTGTGAAATGAAGCTGAAGACTATACCGCTACTGATGCTACTGCCAGCACTCATATTGCTACTGGTAGCTTGTGGTGGGGAAGCTGCCCCACTGCCTACATACACACCGTATCCCACGTATACCCCATATCCTGTGGCAACGCCACTGCCTACATACACACCTCTTCCACTGCCTACATACACCCCATATCCAACGTCAACACCTTTCCCACTGCCTACATCCGCACCGGTCGAGCCTCCGAATCCATACGTTGTGGCTGCTGCTTCAGTGGTGAAGATTAAAACCGAGTACGTGAAAGGTAGTGGCGTAATTTTAGGTGACGCTTATCACGTAGTAACCAATCAACATGTTATTGACGGAGCCTCCGATGCTGTAATCGAGGTCTCGCATGCGCTCGAGGGAGAAGCCCCTCGCGTAACACGGGCATCTGTCGTCTACGAGGACGCATATCGGGACATCGCGTTACTCAGACTTGAGGACTCACTGGGGCCACCTATCAAAGTCGCACGCAAGCTTCCTTCTATAGGTGATTCGCTAGTCATTGGAGGGTTTCCTGGGATCGGAGGAGACACCCTAACGGTGACCACAGGAACAGTGGCGGGGTTTGACGTTGACGTCCGAATCATCAAAATCGACGCTGCTATTTTCCCTGGGAACAGCGGGGGCGCCGCGCTGGACTCGAATGGGCGTTTGGTAGGTATTCCAACCATGATCTCCACCGTCGATGGTGGGTCCTTAGGATTCCTCATAAGCGCGAGCTTATTGAGTGGCGATTTCACACTAGCGCTGCTCCACGACCTTATGTCGACTGAACCGACAGGGGACACGCCTTATGTGCTATCCGCTCTTGGGGTTCCCGCCGTGGTTACTGTGCCAGAAGGGTGGGGCGTATATTCGAGCATGGGCTACCTAGATGCACGGCAGCCTGGAGCCGACCCCTATGCAGTTGACTCGAATTATCAAATCTTTGGGATATTTACTATTGACATGCTCACTTCAGAAACGGGCAAAGATGTACTCAATAGGTTGCTAGAGGAGTCATCCGGTGCATTCGAACTTGTCAAGCGCAATGACATTGACCTCCCCTCAGGGTTTACCGATACGATTCTCGTCAAGGCAACTGAGCGTGTTGACCTGTCTAGCTTTGAGACTCGTACATCTGTACTGGGCAGTTGGATGGCGGATTCTGGGCTGATTACACGGTTCGTTGCAGGAAAGGCGAACGGGCAGGCAGTGATTGCCTTCATCGAGTCCCCAAGTTTTGACACGTCGCCTGACGCCGATGAACTCCTTACCAGAGTCAAACTTTTGGGTGACTAAGCTGGCACAACAGCCCTCATGGCCTAGCATCTATTGGGATACCCCTGCTATTAAGAGAGGCAACGGCTAACTAGCCTAGAAGTACAACAAAGGTATACATAAATATCGCATATGGGATAAATCCAAGCAGGACTACACCGACTGCTCGCCACGTTGACGTGTAGTCAAGTGCCTGGCGTACCGCTATCACCATTGCTACGATCTGCCAAAGAGAAACAGCAATAAATATGAGTCCACCAATAACAGGTATAAACCCCAAAACCTTCAACACACCAGGAGATTGAGCGAAGCCCATAGTACGTGCAACTTGTCCCCAATCAGCATGTGTCTCAGGGGATGGGAGTAGTTTCGTACCTATAAGGTAGATTATTCCAGCCCAGATGGCCCATCCTATTATGGCAGTAAGAACACCACTAATTAGTCCGCCGACGCCAATAATCCCTAGGTACGCTATTCCTGTTGCGAGTGCGACCAATACGACAACAATAAATGCCTGGGTAGTCGCTGTTGTATCAGCCTCAACCTCTTCAAATGTATGCACATCGAGACGAGCGGCTCCCGTCATTCGCTCAATTAAGCTATGTTTAGTTTGTGAGTTCATATCATTCACACTCCTAGGAGAATCGGCTCATTCTGATAACAATTGAAGCTGTTGTCAACACCAATCCTCACACTGAATCACACCTCCCAATGTAGTCCTTGGACTTGAATGCCCCGCGCCTTCCACAACTGCCACTGGTCTGCAGCATACCCCTGATGGGTTATAATGGGAGAAGGAAACCTAACGGTTAGGAATCCCGTCGGAGCTTGGTACAACTGATGGATTAGGAGAGATAAGATGGCAATAAACATTGTGACTGATAGCGGGGCAGATATACCAATTGAATTGGTAAAAACTTTAGGAATAACAGTTGTTCCTTTAACTCTTTCCTTTGGGGAGCAAACCTATCTTGATGGAGTGGAATTGTTACCTGATGAATTTTATGAAAAATTAATTAGTGAGGGGATAATGCCCACAACTTCTCAGCCATCCGTTGGGAGTTTTACAGAGGTTTATAAAGAACTTAAAGGATCCTCCAATCAAATTTTGTCTATCCATCTTTCTGCGAAACTAAGTGGTACTTTCAATGCTGCAACTCAAGCAGCTAACGAAGAACAACTGGGGGATGCTATTAAAATAATCGATAGTAAACAGGCCAGTATAGCCCTTGGGTTTTCCGTGATAGCTGCTGCCGAGGCTGTTGCTAGGGGAGCTTCCCTTGAAGAAGCCGCTTCAATAGCTGAATCAACCTCAAACCGCACTGATACATTCATTCTTTTTGACACTCTTGAGTATTTGGTAAAAGGGGGGCGCATGGGTCGTGCAAACGCTTTACTCGGGAGCGTATTACAGATAAAGCCAATATTGACTTTGGATGACGGTGAAATAGCAACAAAATTAAAGATTAGAACCCTTAGGAAAGGCATTCAAAGTTTGCAAACTTTGGCAGAAGAATGTGGCGATCTTGAAAACGTCGCTGTTTTGTATACAACTGATGCAACTGAGGCACACAATTTAGCCAATCGTATAAGTAATAATTTAATGACGAAATCCGAGCCCTTAGTGGTTAGACTCAGTCCCGCGATTGGGACACATGGAGGACCAGGCGTCATTGGCGTGGTTTGTGTTAAGGCAAAACCCTAGGATATACAATTTATCCGGGGAACCTAAAACCTCTCCAGTAGTTAAATATATAGACTCAGATGGGCGAACACCGGGCTTTGCAAGCAGGGTGAAGAAGGCTGAACCCAATTTCTCCAGGAGCTGGCTTGTCTCATGCGTCTTGTCTTGTTTGGTCCATTCTGTAAAAGTGCGCTGTGCTCTGGCGAGAGTGTCCCGTAGACTGGCAATTCCCAGGGAATCCTTGAAGGCAGTGTCTTTTTCCTCAGTAAGGAGATACAGTTGGTTTCTCAGGTCTTTCAGGTCGTTGTTCACCGGTGTAGCTGAAATGAGCAGTACTTTTGTCTTTACGCCGGACAGTATAATAGAACAGTCGAGTCAAGTTGCCATCCTAACTCTATGACCTACGGCATACCCCTGACTGACGGGTTATAATGGAGTGCAGAAGATCAGGAGTCCCCTGGGAGATTAGGTGCAATGGGAGGCATAGATGTCCCTAGGATTGTAATGCCTCTCAACTGACATCCTAGAAACGTTGAAGGAACTCGATGCGCATAACAGATGAGAACACAGAGGATGACAACGACCTGGAGACAGCAGACCTCGTCGATAGTGGGTATGAGTACAACTCCCTAGGCCAGAACGAGAGGGCCATACAGGACTACGACGAGGCCATACGGATCAACCCACAGAATGCGATTACCTACAACAACAGGGGTCTTGCGTACGCCAACCTAGGTCAGTATGAGCGGGCCATACATGACTACGACGAGGCCATACGGCTTGACACACAGTATGCCGATGCCTATAACAACAGGGGTCTTGCGTACCGCAACCTAGGCCATGATGAGAGGGCCATACAGGACTTAGGCGAGGCCATACGGATCAACCCAGCGGATGCCATGGCCTACTACAATAGGGGTCTTGAATATGGCAGACTTGGCCAGGATGAGAGGGCCATACAGGACTACGACGAGGCCATACGGATCAACCCACAGTATGCCAGGGCCTACAACAACAGGGGTGTTGTGCACTATAAACTAGGCCAGTATGAGAGGGCCATACAGGACTTAGACGAGGCCATACGGATCAACCCAGAGGATGCCCTGGCCTACAGCAGCAGGGCTACTGTGGACTACAGACTAGGCCAGAACGAGCGAGCCATACAGGACTACGGCGAGGCCATACGGATCAACCCAGAGGATGCCAATGCCTACTTCAACAGGGGTATTACGTACGGTGACCTAGGCCAGTATGAGAGGGCCATACAGGATTTCGACAAAGCCATACGGATCAATCCGCAAGCTGATGCCTACTTCTACAGGGGCAATGCGTACGGCAATCTAGGTAAAGATGTAGAGGGAGAACGTGACATTCGGAAAGCCATTGAACTTGGCTATGGCTTAGAGGATTAGTTATATCTATGGTAGATATGTGTGTCAGTTTGGTTTCTATAAAAGGGTTATGCTCAAGGAACTGCCTTGAACAATATGCATAGTAGAAAAGTCACTTACTGCGAAGCCGGCAGAGAATGATTATAATTCCTCCTGCAATTCCCAAAATCCATCCCCAAGAGCTAATTGCATACCAAAATACTCCAACACCGACTATTACGAACGCAGCTAGGGCTACGAGTCCTCCAGCGAATCTAATCCGACCCTTCCACGTACTTAGGTCAAAGGGGTCTTCCTCAGGTGATTCTTTGATGGATGCTCCGCATGAAGTACAGAATTGCGCATCCATCGAATTTAGACCGTTGCATTTTGGACACTCCATAGGAAAATTTCACCATGACGATGACAAACCAAGCACAATCTAAACCCTTCAAACTCCCTAGGCTGGAAGTAGTGCAAAGTGGCGCACTCATTCTGCTGAGACAGATTGCCATTCTTTTCTAGGTCAAGAGAAGGGTCCCGTTCTATCGCGGCACCGCAATCTATGCAGAATTTGTATTGGTCACCAAGTTCTTTCCCACACGATGTACAGAAGACAGCTTGTCTTTCTAGTTCTTCCTCCGCAGCATTTGTATGCTTAGGGTCATCAGGTAGCCATGCTAGCAGACGGCGAGAAACGTAAGAGGATCTGGTAAACAAAACAAACGTGACTGCGTAGCCAATGAACGACCAGAAAACACCATCCAAAACATACAACGCGATAACGCCCATACAGATCCAACTAAAATCGAACACTTTGCCGAGTACTTTTCGCATTCGAGCTCTCCGTTGCAGCTATTTAGTACTGGATTTATTTACTAGAATGTAAAATGCTAGCCCGGATGTTACTAGTAAAGCAGAGAAAAGATATACCCATTGTATGTCTATCACACTCAATAATGTGTATCCTGCAATCGGCCCC
This sequence comes from Dehalococcoidia bacterium, assembly GCA_963580875.1. GTDB lineage: Bacteria > Chloroflexota > Dehalococcoidia > Lucifugimonadales > UBA2985 > JASLXI01. The sequence continues at coordinate 13,370 of CAUZMC010000024.1, read as the reverse complement.
GATGCAGCTCCAAGATCAGCCCAAGTGGCATAACGACTCATAACTTCAGATTTATCGGAGTCTGAAGAAAGATCCCCGGCTGACGCATCTAACGTGATCTTGCTAGCTGTGGTGGCTGCAAACACTATTGGGACTACTATAACAATTACGAATACGCTTTTAATCATCAATATGGCCGAACCGAGTATTATGACTGGAAGACATATTAAAAGAACGGATCTCCTGCCAAATTTATCTGATATGCCGCCAAAATAAGTTGATAATCCTACTTCACCAGCCCAGCTGGTTGATAGAACTATTCCTGTTAATGTGGCTACTCCCAACACAAATCCATCAATGTTTAAAGAATCGCCGATTCTTTCTTTAAGCAATAAACCTATGGTTGCTGTAACAAGCCCGGATATGGCAAATGTGTTAGTAAAACGGGTGTAATGTATTGCCAACAATCTGGATCGTTGTGTTGTGACGCCGCTACGCGATCCGGTTAATAGTGACCAAAATGTGAGAGAGTAACCACCAGTAGTAAGCAAACGGCTGCGTGCAGGTTGCTTCGTTTCTAGGCTAAGATAAGAATCGGACTCGTATATTAGAGATATGACTGGAAAGCAAAGGAGCATGATTGAAGAAATTATCAAAAACGACGGCTTTATTCCAATTAAATCCACCAATACTCCACCCACTAGAACTGCTATCAAACTTCCGGATCTAAAAATCGCATTGTATAGACCCATTAATCGTCCTCTATATCGTTCATTTTCTCTCAAGACAACCATATATAACGAAACTAATTGAATCGAAAAACAAATCCCCCAGGCAATTCTGGACAGGAAAAGTGGCCAGAATCCCTGAAATAGGCCATATGCAACAGTCGAAGTGATAGCTAATACTACTGAAGCATAGAAGGGTTTTCTCAAACCAAACCTGGTAAAAATCTTCGCAGCCCAAGTATTAGAAATTAGTCTTATCCAGCGATTGGCACTGAGTATAAGTCCAGCTCCCAAACCTGCAGTGAGACCAAATTCGCCCAAATGAGATGGTAAAACCCCGTACAGCATTGAATCTCCCATTACCGAGATTGCTAGTATGAGGGCAGTCAAACAAACTTGTTTCTTGGGGACGTCGTTGTACATGGTTGCAATACATATTAAGTGAAGTCTTTATTCCTAAGCAACTTGTCGTGGGTTAGATCCCCATCACCAGATCCACTATGTATGATCAAGTTGTCCTCCTAACTCTAGGACCTCTGTCCTTAACGTAGGTGATGCATCTCCCTGATGGGTTATAATGGTGGCAAGGTTCCACAGGAGAGATGAGATGAGGCTGAGGTTCACACTTCTATTTTTATTCCTGTTGGTTAGAGGAGAGACACTAAGGGCATGAGTACTAACTATAACAACCCTCAGCAAGCCGATGCCTACAACAACAGGGCTAATGCGGCCAGCCTAGGCCAGTACGAGAAGGCCATACAGGACTTAGACGAGGCCATACGGATCAACCCGCAAGCCGATGCTTACTTCTACAGGGGTGCTGCGTACGCCAGCCTAGGCCAGTACGAGAGGGCCATACAGGACTTCGACGAGGCCATACGGCTTGACCCAGAGAATGCCGGAGACTACTTAGGCAGAGGTGTTGCGTACGGCAGGCTAGGCCAGCACGAGCGGGCCATACATGACTTCGACGAAGCCATACGGATCAACCCGCAAGCCGATGCCTACAACAACAGGGCTAATGCGTACGCCAGACTGGGCCAGCACGAGCGGGCCATACATGACTACGACGAGGCCATACGCCTTGATCCACAGTATGCCGATGCCTACATCAACAGGGGTAATGCGTACGGTAACCTAGGCCAACACGAGCGGGCCATACAGGACTTCGACGAGGCCATACGGATCAACCCACAGTATGCCGATGTCTACTACGCTAGGGGTCTGGAGTACGGCGGACTAGGCCAGCACGAGAGGGCTATAAAGGACTACGACGAGGCCATACGACTTGACCCTCAGGATGCCAAAGTCTACAACAACAGAGGTGTTGAGTACGGTTACCTAGGCCAGTTCGAGCGGGCCATACAGGACTTAGACGAGGCCATACGGCTCAACCCACAGTATGCCAATGTCTATATCAACAGGGGTAATGAGTACTACTACCTAGGCCAGAACGAGCGGTCAATACAGGACTATGACGAGGCGATACGTATCAACACACAGGATGGAGATGCCTACAACAACAGGGGTCTTGCGTACGCCAACCTAGGTCAGTATGAGCGGGCCATACAGGACTACGACGAGGCCATACGGCTCAACCCACAGCATGTCGATGCCTACATCAACAGGGGTAATGCGTACGGTAATCTAGGCCAGCACGAGTTGGCCATACAGGACTTCGACGAGGTCATACGTCTCAATCCACAGTATGCCATTGCCTACAATAACAGGGGTCTTGCGTACGGTTTTATAGGTGAAAGTGTAGAGTCAGAGCGTGACATTCAGAAAGCCAAGGAACTTGGCTATGATGGACGGTAGCTAGCGATTCACGGCACCAGATTTTGTACCAACGGGCTCTTATTGCCACCCACATGTCGACCATCTCTTTGACCATGGCTATATTATCAGCTTCTCAGAAGATAGTTCTTTACTTGTATAAACAAAGATACAAAACGAGTTTTGGGCTCATGAGGTAGTGACGTTAATTTGAATGTTCCAGCCACAACAAGAAACATACCTTCAATTCCATAGGGATAATGTGTTCAAGTGGTGATTTTCTAGAAGCAATTTAAACCGTTATCACGGAGACTAGGAGGGAAGATGGGTACATATCGAATGTACGCGGATGATGATGCAATAGCTCGTTGGGAAGAGATAGACTTGGGAAATGTACCAAGCTGGACAGAATGGATTACTGTCAATCAGCTACGGTTCGGTTCGCGACAACCGGGAGTCTTAGAGGACTGGCATCCAGCGCCCAGACGTCAGTTCGTCGTTATTCTCTCTGGCCAGTTGGAGATCGGGTTTGAAGATGGGTCTAAGAAAATCTTTGGCCCTGGGGATGCTCGATTGGTAGAGGACACTATTGGTAAGGGCCACACTACTATTGCTCTAGGAAACGAGCCTTGTATCACTATTACGGTTGGCCTAGCACATCAGTGAGGGTAGTAACATAGTCTACGCCTAAGGACAACTGAACACTTCATTCCTAAGTAAGTTGTCGTGGGTGTGAATCCAATCATACGCTCCACTTTTGCAAGCATGAAAAAGCCCCCCAGCTCTATGCCGGGGGGCTTTTCATTTTCTACATGTATACCAACAATAGCACCATAAGTAGCCTCATGGGCTTCAGTTACGTAAGCTCAAATTAGACAACTGCCATGTCATGACCGTGACACACGGGAGACTTAATCCGACCGCACCCTTTAGGACATTCTAGGACATTCACATTGGTTCCATCTGGCCTATTAAGCGTGCTGTACTCTAGCTCAGTGCCACATTTCCCACAGTTAATGGCTCCAACTTCCATGTCGCAACTATCATCCGAACATTTGTAATGTGCCATGACTACACTCTCCTCTACTTGTATTTAACTTAAGCAATTGCAAACTCGTAAATTCTTAGTTCAATAACCCGCAACCGCCTCAAATCTCGAGAGTATTATATCATTCGATAGTTAACTTGTGTATATATCTAAAGCTGAGGTGGTGAATAACTATCACTACCTCACGAAGGCCAAGGAACTTGGACATGATGGGAGCTAGCTATGGATTCACTGTACCAGTTTTATGCAAACTGGGAGAATAGTGGCTATACATCTGTGGACGATAAGTGATTCACTAGTGTTTACTGGGTGATTATTTGGCATATAATGACAAAATGAATTACAGGTCTTTCATATCAAAGTTAAACGAAAACAAAAAGCAAATCGTCCGCTATCTTGGATTCTATATCTTACTTAGATCTGTCTATGGTGGGTTAATACTGGCACTGGTGTACTTCTTTGACTTGGGATTCAAGGATCTGAGAGAGTTCGAGATTCTTGGTTTGCGAGCATACTTTCTGATTCTTGCTATTATGGCAATCTTAATGGTTTTGCGTTTTCGTAAGCTATATAAATGGTGGGCTCACCAATAGGGTACCTAACAACCACATCGAGGATTATGTATACCTGGGGCAATGCAGAATGGTTGTTGGATGATTAGGACATAAGGGCTTGTACATAATTTAGTACACCAATGCCGATAACAGTCATTTATAAATAGGAGTGATAATTGGCGGCGTTCAATCTAAATGAAGCTACTTCTATTAGTAATAAGGTTGTAATTGTAACAGGAGCTAACACTGGCATTGGCTTTGAGATAGCCAAATCTATTTCAGCAAAGGGCGCTAAGGTCATTATTGCTTGTAGAGATGAGTCCAAAGGCCTCGCAACCCAAGAGCAAATCAGCGGAAACGCTGAATATATCAACCTAGATCTGAGAAGTTTCGCAAGCATCGAGAGCTTTTGTGAATCTGTAAAAACAAAACATCCCAAAGTGGATGTTCTTATCAATAATGCAGGAGTAATGCATCCGCCTTTCACCAAAACAAATGAGCAATTAGAGTTAACTTTCGGAGTCAATTACATAGGTTATTATCTCCTGACAAATAAAATAATGCCTCTCTTAAGAGATGTAAGAGGATCCAGAGTGGTTAATATGTCGAGCATAGCCCAATACAGAGTCAACAATATTGATTGGGATAATATAAATTCTGAGAGGCGCTACAATAAGCGTGAATCCTATGATTTGAGCAATTTATTCAGAATTATGTTCACATTAGCATTAGAGGAGAGACTCCGGCAAAAACATTATGAAACCATAGCTGTGTCATGCCATCCCGGAGTAACACTTACTAACCTATCTAGGTTCATGCCAAAAATACTTGGTAACACAATGTTGACTAAAATAATGAATACATTTGTTTTCCATACTCCTTATAAGGCAGCTATGCCTGCATTGATGGCAGCCATCAGTTCGAATGTTAAGGGTGGGGAATTTGTTGGATTGGATACGACTAAGCAGTATAGAGGAAGCCCCAAAATAGTAGAGCCCAACCAATTGGCCAATGATAAGAGTTTAAGAGACACTTTATGGCGTAAATCTGTGGGAATCACTGGAGTAGATTTGGAGTAGATGCCCATCACCAGGCCCACTGCTTTATGCATGAAAAGACCCCCAACGCTATGTCAGGGGTCTTTTCTTTTGTCCAAATGCAACAAGGCCGAATGGCAGTTATTTAATTTGGGGTTTGGCGGCCTCGTGACCCTGTTTCAGGTAAGAAGACACCCGCAATGACCAGAGTAAGTGGTGCTAACGCTAATATCGAGAGCGCAGGTATGTAGGAGCCCATAAAGTCGGTAAGGGAGCCAACGAAAATAGGTGACATTACGCCAGCTAAATTACCAATGGTAAGGATTGCAGCTGTGACTATCCCAACTTGACTAGCACTAACTCCTGGCAGTTCCATTGGAATAGTTAGTGAGGCGACAATAAATATACTAAACATAGCGCCTAAGCCCATCACGCAAATTGTAATAATCGTTGGGTCTGTCAACAGGAAAGAGCCAAGTGCAAATAAAGGCATCATTAACCCTGACATTATCAACATTGGCTTGCGTCTAGCTAACTTAGATTGTACAAGTCCGCTCACAGGATTTAAGACCGCTGACGTGAGTGGCATGATGGCTACTAACGAGCCAGCTTGTTGCAGAGTCATTCCTTGGGCTTCATTGTAATAAGCGGGTAACCAGGAGCTAAATCCTATAAAGACGGCGAATGCACCAGCCATTCCTGTTGCAAGCAACAAAGTATTACGATTCAGCATAAGGGGGATATTTTGCCTAAGGGATAATGCAGGTTCTATGTTTGCCGAGCTATTATTACTACGGCCTCCAATCATCCATATGAATGTGCCTATTAAAGGTATTATGCCGAAGGAGAATAAAGTCATCTCCCATCCAATAATGTTTGTTATTGGCACCGCAATTAGTACACCTGCTGAAACACCTAGTGCACGACCAGCTTCGTTAATGCCGTTCATGAGAGGAAGCTCATTTGGCTTGAACCACTCCATGGTAATTGCACTCGTAGCGGGAATAGATATTGCAACTCCCATGCCAAATACGAGCCTTAACATAACTAATAATGTGAAAGAATCCGTCAACGGAGTCAATAAGTGTGCTGACATAAGGAATCCGGCTATAGCCATAGCCTTCTTAGACCCTATCTTCGAAATCAACACTCCGCCTGGTAAGAGAGTTACAGTTATTACTATTATTGTTGCAGCAACCAGCAAACTTACCGAGCTTCTCCCGATATCGTATTCACTCATAATTACCGTGAATAGTGGGGTAGGGGACATAAAGTTAAGGCCCATACCAATCTGGAGGAGCATGAGCATTGCCTGGATTATCCAGCGTTGTGAAGTGTACTGTTTTTCTTGCATACAATTAATTGATAGAGAGAATAGAGTTATTATACAGGTTCTAGGGCTATGTAGGACATGTCAGATGCTTTCTTTTGAAGCTCGGTAACACATGGGAATATACGTCTAATATTGTGGCAACCTTGGCATACTCTAGCCTTCATGTGGCATGTTATTAGTGGGTTTCTTTGGAGCATTCGACATTATTGCCCCGCAATCAGTGCAAACTTTAGCATCGGTCCTAACTGAATGTGGCGGGATTTGGTATTTTTGAGATTCAGATGATGAACCACATTTTCTGCAAAATCGTTCATCATATCTATCCATATTGGCATTCTACTACTTACAGTAGGTTAGGGATATCACAGTATTTCAGGGTAGTCTCTTATGTATGTTCAAGTTGTTATCATAACTCTATGCCCTGTGTCCTTAACGTGGCCGATGCATATCACTGATGGGTTATAATGGTGGCAGAAAGGTGCATACCATTGCACCATGTGAATAAAGGAGAATAGATTATGTTTGGTAATGGATCAGACGAAACTACTTTGGAATACACGCTCAAGTACAATCCGCCCATGGATCTTGCCGTAGCAAAAACTAATCTTCAGGAAATCAAGCAAGTTTTGGAGCAATTGGGTGTAGTGTTCATTCTTGGTTCTGGAACGTGTCTTGGTGCTACTAGAGACAAGGCTTTAATGCCATGGGACGACGACATAGATTTACTATCCGTACTCGGAGTCAATGGTCTAACTGAGGCAAAAGTCGATGCCGTTGCAGATGCCCTTAGGGGAAAAGGGTATTTCGTACGCGAGTTTGCAATGGCAAACTCTAAGGCCTTCGCGACTGTGAAAAACTATGTGAGGATAAGTCTGGAATGCGTTCGTATTGTTGATGACAGCATATATCTGTTCCCTGGAGATTTTAAGATTCCTGCCAGTATGTTCACACAACCTAAAGAGATAGAGTTTCTCGGTGAGCAGTTCCTTGTGCCCAATCCACCAGAAGACTACTTACGTCTGAAATACGGTGAGGAATGGATGGTGCCAAAGAAATCAGGGGAATATGAGATAGACGTTGTAGGAAAGATCCTTGATGCGGGATTTGTTGGCTCACCATTGAGAATCAGAGTAATAGACCATGAAGGTGATCCGGTTCCAGAAGCTGAAGTAGTGCTTGTAGGAAGAGGTCGCTCCAGAACTGACCAAGGCGGGTATGCTCAGTTATTTCTACCAGGGCCCGACTTTTGCGCACTGATCATCAGGTACCCTGGGCACGAACAAGTTCTCTATATGGAAGAAATCGAGCCCGGCCAGACTTATGTCTACAGCGCTGACGCAGCGTCTAAAGCAGCTAGCGCTGTCGAATGGGAGATAGGGACGCTAGGTAACTTGTTGGTAGTCGAATAACCGTATGCAGTAAGCTGAACTCGCCTCACATAGGGCTTATAAGCCTTAATAGTGTCTTATAAATCAATAACCAACTAAGCCTTAGCCATCTGCCATTGGTATCTGACATGTCGCCTGACGGGTTATAATGGGGTGAGAATGCCTGTGAATTATTGGTTATTCAAGTCAGAACCCACAGCTTATTCCTATGATCACCTTGTAGAAGACTACATTGCTGAATGGGATGGGGTTCGTAATTTCCAAGCTAGAAACTTTCTTCGTGACAATATCAAAGTGAATGATCTTGTTTTGTTCTATCACTCAAATACAACTCCGATTGCAGTTATAGGAACCGCAATCGTGATAAGAGAGGGATATCCAGACCATACCGCATGGAATCCTGCATCAGATCATCCGGATCTGAAAAGTACAGTAGAAAATCCGATTTGGTACATGGTCGATATAAAAGCCGACCAATATTTCGATAGACCAGTCACGTTGCAAGCAATGCGTAATAACCCTGCGCTAAAGGATATGGTATTACTTCGTAAGGGAATGAGATTATCAATACAGCCAGTTACGCAAGAACAATTCGAAGCCATATGCGATATGGGCGGTGGTTAAGAATACAGAGTACAAGGAAGTGTTCTTACCAGATTGCAGTAAAAAGCGGGCGATCATATACGCTCTACAGTTTTGTCGACCATGTTATTGCAGAGCAAGCTTATAATGGCTAGGAATCCCAATATTTTTTTGTTTTCCAGAAAACAAAAATCATTATTAACATAACCGGTTCTGGGATTATGGACAACGAACGCAGAAGCGTTTGTTGGAGTTGTGGTAGGGCATAGCTTACTAATTAGGGACTATAAATTGGCAAGATTTCCACAGGAGCGATTATATGAGCTATAAGATGTGGTTTCAAAACTACTTACGACATCCACTCCAAATGGGGGCGCTATTCCCTAGTAGCTCGGCGCTCAGTTCGTTGATGGTACGTCATATCGAGCCGGATACTCAGGGACTTATCCTTGAGCTTGGACCAGGTACAGGTTCTTTCACCAGAGGACTACTAAGAAGAGGAATTCCAGAAGAAAAGTTAGTTCTAATAGAGCAGTCACCAGAATTCACCACACTTCTTCGAAACTCCTTTCCAGCCGCAACTGTCATTTGTGGAGATGCGAAAGACGTAGCGGCCATCATGCGACCCTTAGGAATTGAAGAATTTAATGAAATAGTGTCTGGACTACCTCTAAATGCAATGGGGAGTGAATTACGCCAAGCCATATGTGACGAAGGATTCAAGTTACTTAGACGTGGTGGTTCATTTGCACAGGTATCTTATCTCCCTCGATGTTCTATCCCGAACAATATAATCACCAGCCATTCAGCCAAGAAGATATATTGCGGGATAGCGCTGCGTAATATTCCCCTAGGATTCGTATGGCGTGCAGAAAAGTACTAACGAATATTTTACAGCAGGGTGACAGGGACTCGAACCAGATTAACAAACTCCTGGCTGTTAGGCTCTAACTTACAGCTAGGAGCCCAATGTGGGATTAGGTACAATGTGGCAGGAATGTAGCGTTAGGGTGACTATTCTAGATAAATCCAATCAAAAGCTCAAAGTAGGAGCATCTCAGTAATGTACATTATCAGCGGCCTTTTGCTTGGCTTCTTTAGTTCGCCAACCTGTCCTAGTAATGCTCTTGAAATACGTCAAGGGCTTAGGCATGGTTTTCGTTTAGCCGCAATAGTGGGTATAGGGGCCGTTTCAGGAGATTGCTTGGTTCTCATTGCCGTGTTAGTTGGATTGATGTCCTTATTGGAGGCTTGGCCTGTTCTAGGGGTTTTCATTTGGTTTGTAGGTGGGTTCGTTTTGCTGTATATGGCCAGAGATAGTCTCATTCAATCCTATAGGGGTGTTTGGATGGGTAACAATCTTCAACGTGAGGAAGTAATGCCGAGCCGCATGGATAGTGTAATGGCTTTCTGGTCGGGATTCACTATTACTGTCACTAATCCGTACACTGCATTGTGGTGGGTAGGCTTGATAGGTGGTTCTGGGCTGGCCGTTCAGGAAGGTTTACCTCTAGCGTTTATTGGGTCGGTAATAATAGGCACTCTCGTATGGTTCATAGGGCTCGCAGTGTTACTTCAATTCGCTCGTTATAAACTGAACAGGATATTCTGGACTACTGTACTCATGCTTGCTGGTATTTCCGTAGGAGGGTATGGCCTTTATTTCCTATGGCACGGGATAATCGAAGTCCGAACCCTACTTTACGGGTAGGATCTCCATTGGGGATTAGGGACAACGGAGTTGTATGAACATAGCCTTTATTCACTGGTATATCGTCTAAAGGGTTAGGCTTCTGAAGGGGTTGGTTTTGGCATTTGTTTTAATAGCTTTAATAACCACGTTGTTGATTTGCGCAATTAGTCTTCCTTTACATGTGTTTATTCGGAAACTATCATTTAGGAATACAGTAACTAACCTTAGATTTTGGACATCGACCTTATCGGCATCAATTCTAGTAGCGTTGTTAGTGAGTTTTACAGACTAATGAGTGCCTATGCTGTACCAGTACAATTAGCTGAGGCCATAGGCAGATTTATAACAATAGCCTATCCAGAACATAGTAATTGCGGGGATGTGAATAAAGGAGCTTTTTTTGACACAATTCTACGATAAAATAAATGGCGCACGCTACATAGCTGTGGTTGCCCTTGGAGACATGTTTGTTTTCTTGGCGTTCGTAATCCTTGGTAAGGCTGAGCATGGAATCACTTTGGGGCAAGCATTGGTCCGTACCGCACTGCCATTCGCAATCGTGTGGTTCGTTACTTCTCCATGGTTAGGTGCGTACAGGTCTTCCGTGCTCTACAATCCTAGGACTATGGCTTGGAAAATACCGTTAATTTGGCTTCTGTGCGGGTTAGTCGCTCTTTTTGCACGAGCTTTTCTAACTGACCGGCCCTTGATACTGGCTTTTGCTATTGTTGCAATAGCTGTCCAAGGGGTGTTGTTAGTCAGCTGGCGGGGTGTATTCATGATGGTTGCACATTGGTTATCACGTAAGTGAATCATGCTTGCCCCGTAGGCGACATCGCCTCACTCCGATCTCTTCGTTCCAGAGCCGGCAAGAATTGAAATTATATTTTTGTCTCGTGTTATGGTGGCTGGCAAGGGTATCAACTGGGCTTAGATAGTAGTATTGGGTGCTCGGCTGATTCCTTGAAGCTGGCTGCGTTCCGGTGGCCGCCACCACCTCTTAACTTGGCTACTGCACTCACGTCGAAATCTCCTAAATTTCTATCCGATCGTAAACTCCATATCTTGAGCCCATCACCACGTATAAAGAAGCATGCTCCGAAAGGATAGCGGGTATCCTGGGCAAGTTTACCGGCTACTTCGCTATAATATTGCGTCTCGTTTACTGCAAGTACGACATGAGTGTCAATTGTCACTTCAAATGCCTGTGACACTCTGCGGTGTACCTGTATTTTCTCAGAACGCAAGATCGCTTCCCCTTCAGCCTTCCATCTGTGATCACGAGATACAACTAGATCCATTTCTCGCCAATTACTGAATGTCCTAGTGAATGATCCCCTCCACGCGTTATTCTCTTCAGTATGAGGGAGTTCTTTAGTCCACAGGTCGTAATCTTGAACGTAGGTCAATAAGATGGGAATGGGTTCATCGGGGTGAAAATATTCCCAAGCCAAGACAGCACCAGATTTATCCATATCAAAATGTGCGAATGGCAAATCTGCCAAGTCATCCATTGCAGTTTTATGATGGTCTAACACAACGAGTGTGCACCGATCGGCAACCTGCAGGAGGATGTCACGTGCATATGAAAAATCTACCACATAAACAGTCTCACCAGATGAGACCTCCGGAAAAGGTTGTCCGTGCTGGACTGGAATATATTCGGCTTTGTCCCCATGTTTGAGCCAAATAGCGTAAGCAGCTCCGAACCCGTCATCACATCCAGCATGGTATAGAACCTTCATTTTTCGATCTCCTTGGCTTACCGGCAATGACTGTTTAGCAATCACAAGTATTATTCACCTGAACAATGCTTGTGATTGGAACCGGCTCGCATATACTATCGGTTTGAAATTGCCAGCCCTTCTCTCGGGTCAGCTAAGCTGATTATAAACCAGAATGTCTCAAATTGTGGGTATCCTAACACTACCCCTGACGGATTATACTGGGGAGAGAGTTACACGTGGCTTTGCAAGCAGGAGGTCAAGGGTTCGATCCCCTTCAGATCGATCACACTACTTAGATATAAAAATACCCTATGACTAACCATCATTGGACTTTCTCTTTGCCCTCTGGATCGGGCCTGACGGCAATATGTATAGAATCGTGTTTCGCTGAGTCAGGATTATCCGCATCCTGATGAGTGGAGGATGGACTTTCGCCAGGCGGTTTTGGGGTTCTCGGTCTGCTGTTGTTTGTTTGTTTGTTTGTTTTACGAGGCCTGGATATGGCTTACAACTTGGTGGTATGGATGTGTTGATAGACATGGCAGGTTATAATCTGTAAAAGGCTAGTTGGGAGAATAGGTAACGTTAGAACCGTATTACCAATCCTGTTCCTCTTATTTGATTGTTTGTAAGACTAATGAAAACTCATAAACCCATATACACTAATTTTACAGTAGCATCTCTGTATCATTTTGCTACTATGAGGGATCTCGAGCTCAAGAGATCCTCTCTGAAGGCAATATGCGAAGAGCAGAACATATTAGGAACAATACTTCTTGCCATTGAAGGTGTGAACGGAACGATAACAGGTGAATATGATTGTATTCAGGTCATCATAGACTCAATAAGGGGATGGCAGGAGATTAGTAATTTGGCGGTAAAGTACTCAACCTCTACGCATGAAAATTTCAATAGAATGAAAGTGAAGATTAAAGACGAGATTGTTACTATGGGAGTTGGTTCCATCAATATCTCTGAACAATCTGGGCAATATGTAGAACCTAAGGATTGGGATGAGTTCATAAGGCGTGATGATGTAATGGTCATAGATGCCCGTAATCATTATGAGATATCCATAGGTAAATTTGCTAATTCTGTGGATCCTGGTACGGATAGTTTCACGCAATTCCCTGCTTGGGCAGATGAGTTTTATAGTAGGAATGGTGATAGTAGCAATACTAAGATAGCAATGTATTGTACTGGTGGTATACGTTGCGAAAAGGCTACTGCATATATGAAAGAATTAGGGTTTGAGGAGGTATATCATCTCAAGGGAGGGATACTAAAGTACCTCGAGGAAGTGACCAGTCAAGACACTCTTTGGGAAGGTGAATGTTTTGTTTTTGATGATAGGGTGTCACTAAAGCATGGTTTGTCCGAAGGGAGCTACTGTTTATGCTACTCATGCCAAGAGCCTGTATCTCAGGAAGACAAAACGTCCCCGATGTATGAAGAGGGTGTTAGTTGCCCATCATGCCATGATAATACTTCTGAAGATAGACTCATGAGGTCTCGGGAAAGGCAG